>NZ_JBMPOT010000001.1:0-534340 GCF_049340425.1 Undibacterium sp. JH2W
CTTTATTTCTTGTGAACACTTGCTATATTATTTAAGCTTTCCAAACAACCTAAGTTGCTTGGTGCGCTTCACCAAGTGCCCACATTTATTGACTGTTAATTGTTAAAGAACCGTATTCTTTTCTACTTCACCGGACTACTTATTCATCCAGTTTTGCGTCGCAGCGTTGTGTGCGTCAGCAGCAGAGAAACGAGATTATGGAGCATTTCGCTTTCACTGTCAACACCTTGATTTCACTTCGTTTTATTTCGCTCTTTCAAGCGAGTAAAACTGTTGTTCGGTGTTCACAGCTGCCCGTTTATTCCGCAATTTGTTCAATCGCTCATTTCTCGGGCCTGGCTACTTTTACTTCTCTTCTCACCCGCCTTTCAGCGGGAGGCGAACTATAGCAAACTACTACCCGCCTCCGCAAGGCTTTATCGGTAATTATTTACTCTGTTTATTGAAAGGCTAATAAAGGCAAAACCTTGGGTGCGCTGCGCGCACCCTTTGCATTCTCATATTTATATATGTCTGTGAGCAAGTATCGCGGCTTATCAACGAAAGACGCTGGAGCGCCAGCCCGGTAGCCTCCTGCCTGCGCAGGAGCGACGATTTGGAGGGTGTGTCTATTAATAATATTTCGCTTATCGGCCGAAACTCATCACACTGTCATGCCCACCCAGGTATTTCACTATGCTGCATGCAAGTTGCTTCGGCTCTTTTGGGTGTGGCAGTAATCTATATAGCCGAATACCCGCTCCTATATAGAGTATCCATTTGATTATTTGCAGAGAAATCAAGTAAGGTTAGGTTTTTCTCACTTTCCATTATTTCCATGTCTGCGAATTCAGAAGGTTCTACCAAGGCGATTTTTTATGCACTGGGTGCCAATGGTGGTATCGCTTTGGCCAAATTTGGCGCTGCCATGTTTACTGCTTCTGGTGCCATGCTGGCAGAAGCCATCCATTCCACTGCTGATTGTATTAATCAAATCTTTTTGCTGATAGGTTTAAAGGAAGCCAAGCGTGCGCCTGATGCGTCTCACCCTATGGGCTATGGAAGGGTCGTTTATTTTTGGGCCATGATGGTGGCCCTGCTGCTGTTTTTCCTGGGCGGTGCTTTTTCTGTCATGGAAGGTGTGGAACGTCTGAAACATCCTGAGCCTTTAAAGAACCCTATGGTCGCGCTGGTGGTACTGGGTATTTCTGTCGCCCTGGAAGCTTTTTCCTTGTATGGGGCGATGCAGGAGATACGCAAGATAGCCGGAGGCAAGTCTTTCTTTCGCTGGTTCCGCGAAACCCGTCAATCTGAACTGATGGTGGTGGCAGGTGAAGATATCGCTGCCCTGGCGGGTCTGGCAGTGGCTTTTGTTGCGGTGGTGTTATCGGTGGTGACAGGTAACCCGGTCTGGGATGCGATAGGCTCCATCATTGTGGGCTGTCTGCTGATGGCGGTCGCATTTTTCGTCATCCGCGAAGTCAAGGCCATGATTACCGGTGAATCTGCAGCGCCGGAAGTCAATGAGGCGATACGTGCGCATATAGAAGGCCATCCGCAAGTTGAGCACGTCATCAATTTGATCACCCTGCAATGGGGTGAGCAGTTAATGATAGCGGTACAAGCAAAAATGCGTCCGCAGGGATCTGATCAAGCCTTGATTGCCGCCATCAATGAAGTCGAAGATGGCATACAAATCAATTGGCCACAGGCGAAATGGTGTTTCTTTGAGCCGGATATTGATACTACCGACGACTAAGAAAATGCGCCGGTGAGTTTGCTCATCTGTCAGGATTTTTGTTAAACCCTGACATTGTCGACTTCATCGGCAGACTTGAGCAAGGTGTGGATGGCGCGCTCAAACAGAGGCTCTTCTTCTATGAAGCGCAGCTTGCCAAAGTCCAGCAATTCACTGAGTACACGCATGCTGAGTACGGAGGGGTATTCTTCCCCTTTGATGCTGAGCACCACATATTGCAAGTTAGGATCTACCCAGCGCAAGCAAGCCCTGGCTTTGATTTGCTCAGCCTTGATATCAAGCAGGGCACCGCAGACTATGCGTTCAAGATAGGCGGGATTGAGCTCTGGCCCAGCCGCTGTTTCAACAGGAGTCGGGCTTTCTGTAGCAACAACAGGCTTGCGGACCTCTCTATCAAGCATCCTGGCTGGCAAACCCAATTCAGCCAATACTGCCAGTTGATACTGCTCTCTGGCAAATTCATAGTGATGTATCTCGGAGTGTTCTATGGTATCGGCCTGATTGGTAAATTGCTCAAACCTGTCATGCATGGCAGGCAAGCTCAGTCCTTGCAGCTTTTTGCTATCCGCCGCCGGGCGCAGGGCTGTGGAATGAGCTTCTGCCAACCAGTTCAAGAGCTTCTGTTGCCTGGCCTTTTCCAATTCCATCAAATCCAGGCCATGACGCAAAGTGCCTACCATGCTGGGCAACATGGATGACAACAGGGTTCTATCCTCGTTTTCTGTCTTGGGGAAGACACTCCAGAGCAAGTCCGGTACCAGCAGGCGATAACGACGGGCGAGTATGGCATCTGTTCTTTCTGCCACTTCTATCGCCCTGACCCAATCTTTCCTGAGAAAGCTGCGGAAAGAGGCTTCCACATGCACTTTTGGCATGGCCTTATTGATCGCCACTGCAATGCAGGCAAAGCGCATGAAGCGTATCTCTGCTTCATCCATGGCTTTCACGGTGCGGCGTATATGTTGGTCATTGGTGCGCAATTCACGGGCAATAAAGGTTTCAAACCTGTTTTGTATGCGCGAAAATAATTCTGGCACTTCACTGTCATGCCGCATGAGGGTCTTGATAATGCGGGCTATCTCTTCTGAAACATGATTTTCCACATCGCCAATTTGCTCGGCGCTATAGGAAATGGAGCAAATCCGGTTCAACAAGAGGCGAGCCGGGTGTTTGCCCTCACTGAGCAAGTTCTTGTCTTTCAAGGCCAGCTGCAATATCAGGAATTGCAAACGCCCCAGATCAATGCGAGTCTTGAATGGCACGAGCTCGTCACAGAGCATGACTTCAAACAACATGGCGACCAGGTCTATGCACATTTGTTCGTCGGTATCTTTGGCCAGACTATACAGAGCGTCCTTGTGTTCACGTATCAGATTGCGGATTTCGCCTTGCTCGTCTTTCATGGAAGCACTGTCCGGCACCATGACTTTATGCATCTGGCCCAGCACTTTGGCCAGGCCCATACTCATTTCTGGAGGCAATTGTTGGGTTTCCGCCCTTTGTTTCAACTGGCTTTCTATATTATGCAAATGCGAAGCAACCAGCGCCGCTGGCACTTGTATCAAATCGGCACTACTCTTGCCTACCGAACTTGGCAGACCGGTATGCGCAAACTGGCCAGTATTGACTTGATTACCTGCGCTGCCAGTTGGCGCAGGAGCACTCTCCCTGGCGGTAAAAGGAATGCTGCCTTCTACATGTTTATCTCTTTGTGGGTTGGCAGTAGCGGCCGTTTCACCAAAGGCCTGTCTTAATACACCACCCAGCGCGCTGGCACTACTCAGCCAGGCTGGGCCTGCACTGGCTGGTGCAGCAGCAGGTGATGGCATGCCAGGATAAAACATGGCCGGCGCAGGCATATTGCCAGAAGCTTGTGCCAGTACCGGTGTGGCAGGTGGCAGGCTCAGTGGCTTGCCGCGCACAGTCTGGAATAATTGCTCCAGACGTACTCCAGGGCTGGCCATCGTGGTTTGTTGTGCAGCGGGAAATGCCCCGCCCTGCACCTGGCCTTGCCCTCCAGTTTGTGCTCCAGGGAAAACCCCGGTCTGCATGGTGGAATACCCCTGGGAGCCTTGCCCGCCAGGCCCGCCCTGAGGGGTAGTGGCCTGATTGCGGGGTGTTTGCGATTCCGGTGCCTTGCTGATCTTGAGTGAGAGATGCGCGCTGATGCCCTGTTTTTCCAGCGCAGAATTGGCTTCCTGATAAATCGCCGCCATGCTGCCAGCCAGAGTCTCGCCCAATTGTTCTATGAGGATGGCTTCTGTCTCGGCCTGCAAACGCTGCTCTTCTACGGCCAGGAACACGCAACGAGCCAGCAGATAGGGACGGAAAGGATTTTCCCTCTCGCGTATATCGTCTTGTCCGAACAGAATGGCAATGCGTATATTTAAATCCAGCAAGGCTTGCCCAGCCTTGTCGCGGAAATTCTGCGTCATTTCATTGAAACGCAAAGTGGTCTCAAAGGTCGACGAATCCAGCAAGCTCAGTTCGCTTGCCTTTGTCAGGGTCGAGGCGGGCCTGAATGTGCTGTAGGCAGTGCTAATGCTGCGGTCCAGTAACTGTACCAGGTGCACCGGCATGGCGCGGGATATGGCATCCCATTTTTCTGGCAAGAGGGCACGCGCAGCAACGATGCGGCTTTTTTCTGCCGATGAATTGCCATTGTAATTCGCCTTGGTCAGCAATGCTTCCATGGCTACGGGCAGAATGCCGGGTACTGCATGATTAAATGCATGAGTAAATTCAGCGCGAGCACTGGATAAGGACTCGTTTGCGACCATGTGTACCCTATATCTAGAAATTCATCCTTTAACAATACGCGAAAATGACACAGCTTGCAGGAAAAGTGGTGTTATCCCCCCTCCCTGCTGCTGTTCTTTGCTAATTTGCATCAAAAACCTGATCAGGCAGCCTTCTTTTTCCTGACCACGGTCTTTTTAACAGGCGCAGCCTTCACAGTAGTTTTGGCTTCTGCCTCAGGTTCGGCTTTCGCTTTCGATTTTGCAGCAGCAGGGGCTTTTGCCTTGCGTTCTTCAAATTCAAAGCTGACCTTGCCATCCTTGCCACGCACCAGGAAAGCCTTGAAAGGGCGACGGGTGCGTTGCGAGATAAAGCCAGGCAACAGGTCAGTTTTGCCATCATTCAACAATTTACCCATTTGTTCAGGCAGGATTTCTTGTTGCAGGATGATGCGGCCACTGCGGAAATCACAAGCCTTGGGTTTGGCCATGGTTTTTTCGCAGACATAGGCCAGGCCCATTTCATAGACTCCACTGCCACACTTAGGACAAGGTCCGAGGGAAGTTTGTTCAGAAAAATCGACGGCTTCGCCATCTTCGCCTTCATCCTGATTCTGACCAAAGTCAAATTCCAGCTTCAGGTTATTGTGTTCGGTGTCTGGCACGATCTTCAGGATGGCTGCAAATGGCCGCCCCATCTTGGAACGGAAACCTTGCAGCGGGCCAATCTCACGTTTGGCCAGCAATTCTTCCACTTCAGCGACTTCAAACTGACGACTGCCTGGTGTCTTGCTCATGGAGAATTCGCACTTGGTACAGGCAAAGCGACGGTAATTCTCTTTAACGACACCGCCACAATGCGGGCAAGGTGTATGCAAGGTCGCATAGTCACCAGGTATAGTGTCATTATTATATTCTTTGGCGCGTTTGACGATGATTTGGGTCATCTGGGCAATTTCGCGCATGAATTCTTCGCGGCTGATCTTGCCTTTCTCCATTTGCGAGAGCTTGTATTCCCACTCACCCGTCAGTTCTGGCGAGGTCAATTCATCGACCCCCAGACCACGCAACAAAGTCATCAACTGGAAAGCTTTGGCGGTAGGCATCATTTCGCGGCCTTCGCGCAACAGGTATTTCTCGTTCAGCAAACCCTCGATAATGGCGGCACGGGTGGCTGGCGTACCCAGGCCCTTGCCGGCCATGGCTTCACGCAGGTCACCATCATCCACCAGTTTGCCGGCACCTTCCATGGCGGACAACAGGGTCGCCTCGCTGTATCGCGCAGGTGGTTTGGTGACCAGGGCATTGGCGGTAATTTGCTCAGTCAGGACTTTTTCACCTTTGGCAACAGCAACCAGAGTGCCCTTGCTTTCGCCGTCGGCCTTCTCTTCCAGCGCATCCTTGCCATAAATCGCCAGCCAACCCGCGCTGGTCATGACCTTGCCCTCAGTCTTGAACTGATGACCGGATACTTCAGTGATACGGGTCGTTACCTGGAACTCTGCTGACGGGAAAAACACGGCCAGGAAACGGCGGGTCACCAGGTCATACAGTTTTTGCTCAGGCTCAGATAAGTTCTTTGGCGTCAGACCAGTCGGAATGATGGCAAAGTGATCACTGATCTTGGTATTATCAAAAATACGTTTGTTCGGCTTGAGCCAATTATTCTTCAGGATTTGCGACGCAAACTGGTGATAATTATTAGTTTCTGAGATGGTGCTCAGGGTCTCTTTCACCGTAGGCAGATAATCTTCCGGCAAATGACGGGAATCGGTACGCGGGTAAGTCAGAACCTTATGCTTTTCATACAAGGCCTGGGCCAGGCCCAGGGTATTTTTGGCAGAAAAACCGAAACGGGCATTGGCCTCGCGCTGCAAACTGGTCAAGTCAAACAGGGGTGGTGCGATTTGCGTGGCTGGTTTGGATTCTTCAGTAACATTGCCCTGGCGATTACGGCAAGCGGCCACGATGGATTCGGCTGCTGCCTTGCTCCACAGGCGCTCAGCCTTTTTCTCAGGGTCGTGTTCATCTTTTTTGAACTGGTGATCTTGCCAGCGGCCTTCGTAGATACCAGCGGCACAGACGAATTCTGCCTTCACTTCCCAATAATCACGGGAAACGAATTTCTTGATTTTTTCTTCACGCTCAACCACGATGGACAGGGTGGGTGTTTGCACACGGCCTACCGTGGTCAGATAAAAACCACCTTCCTTGGAATTGAAGGCCGTCATGGCGCGCGTGCCATTGATACCGATCAGCCAGTCAGCCTCAGAACGACAACGCGCTGCGTCGGCCAGGGGCATCATTTCTGTATCGCTACGCAATTTCTGGAAGCCATCGCGTATCGCACCTGTCGTCATGGATTGCAGCCACAGGCGGCTGACCGGTTGCTTGGCCTTGGCATGCTGGGCAATCAGACGGAAAATCAACTCACCTTCGCGGCCCGCGTCACATGCGTTAATCAGGCCGGTGACATCCTTGCGCTTGATCAGTTTGTTCAACACTTTAAGGCGTGACTCGGTCTTGGCAATCGGGTTCAGGGCGAAATGCGGCGGTATCATCGGCAGATGGGTGAAACTCCATTTGCCGCGTTTGACGTCATATTCTTCTGGAACCGTGATTTCCAGCAAATGGCCTACGGCTGACGACAGCACATAATTGTCTGATTCAAAATAATCATCATGCTTGGTGAAGCCACCCAGCGCTTTCGCTATGTCATTAGCGACTGAGGGTTTTTCGGCAATGATGAGCGTTTTTGTCATTTCGGGGTTCTCGAATAGGGTAAAGCGTGGTCGCCAATGTCGAATAGGCAACATTTCGCAAAATAAGCGTAAGACTAACCTAAATTTGCGGGGAATGATAAACGCGATAGACGAAAAACCGCAATCTATGCGCGATTTTTGTCATAAAAATTCCATTTAGGAAATGATTAATGCAAAAGCCTGCCCGTGTTGTCGTCATCTGACAACAATAATTCATCAAACATGAGCATGTCGGGCTCGGCACCCTGGCTCCACAGCATCATCAAGACAATAATGCGCAGCTTATCCAGGGGCAAGGGTGATTCATTGACAACTAATGCTCTTTCAATCACGATTTCGCGCTGATTGGCATTCAATAAACCGGCAGATTCCAGAAATTGTATGAAACCCAGGGCTGGCGTACCCAGGGCGGTAATTTCCTGCTCTGCATAAATCCTGAAACCCTGGGATATGGGCGCAGCTGTTACCGGCTCGGCAGTATTAATCGCCAGGCCCGTGAGCCAGTCCAGGGCTTCGGTAATTTCATCCTCAGGAAAGCCGACTGCCGACAATTTTTTGGTCAAGGCTGCCGTGTCAGGACAGGCGTCCGGACGGTAATAAGTTTCGTAGAGGTAAACAAGAATATCAAACATGCTGCTACTGTAGCCTTTGCGGCGATTTCAAACAAGCCCCCAGGACTTACGATGCATTATCAATCAGGCAAGTCGGCGGTAATAACCACCTGGCAAAGACTCCAATTGTCCACCCAGCTCCAGCGTCAATAACTCTGTCGTCAGGCTGGCAATGCCTATGCCAGTGCGGCTTGCGAGCATATCCATGTGTACGGGATCAAAACTGATTTCTTGCAAGAGCAACGATTCTGAGGCATCAACAGACACGGGTTCTTGCTGCGCCTTGATCTGGGGAGAGTGTGTCTGCAATTGCAGTTCTTCCAAGATATCTTGTGCCGATTCCACCAGTTTGGCACCCTGGCGTATCAATTGATGGCACCCCTTGGATAAAGGTGAATGGATGGAACCGGGAATGGCAAAGACTTCCCTGCCCTGCTCCGCCGCCATACGTGCCGTGATCAGGGAACCTGACTGCGCTGCCGCTTCCACCACCAGGACGCCTTTGGCCAATCCGGAAATAATGCGGTTACGACGCGGGAAATTAGGTGCCAGCGCTGGTGTTCCCAGTGAATACTCACTGACGATACAGCCGCCCTCAGCAATCAGATGTGCCAGATGACGGTTACGCGCCGGATAAACGATATCGGCACCCGTACCTATGACGGCAATCGTGGAACCCGGGCCACGCAAGGCACCTTGGTGGGCCGCGGTATCTATGCCTGCCGCCTGCCCGGAACTGATGCACAGGCCGGCAAGGCTCAGGGCTTCAGAAAATTGTTCTGCATTGCGTATGCCTTGTACCGTTGCATTCCTGCTGCCAACCACGGCCACCGTGGCAGCATCAAGCAAGCTGACGCGGCCTTTGATATACAGCATCAGGGGTGGATCAGGAATTTCCAGCAAGGAGCGCGGATAAGCCGTATCCGCCAAAGTCAATATCAAATTGCCTGGCTGCTCTTGCCAGTCCAGGGTCTTATCTACTTGTTGCCGGAAATCAGCTGGCATGGCCAGCAGGGCACTGGCCAGCCTGGGTGTGACGACTTCACATAAGGCGGTATGGCTGGCCGCAAAAATCTGCGCAGGCAAACCGAATACAGACAGCAAGCGACGTGCCGTTTCATTGCCCACGCCTGGCGTTTGCTCCAGCCTCAGCCAGGCGATTAAATCCGTCGACAATTCCACGCGCTTGCAGTGTTGATGACTTATCTTGGCGATCTCGCTGCGTCACCGACTTTGACGATGTCCTTGACTTGCATGATGAGGCCGTAAGAAATATTGCTGAAGACGCGGAAAATAAACAAATCGCCGATAGGCTCATCCGGCAACTTGATTGAACGATTAGCGTCGGTTTTGTCCTGTATCACTCTGCCATAATTATACAAAGTCAACACTGTTCCCAAATTCAAACCATCATTCTTGCCGCGGTTGACGGTCACGATCTGGTTTTGCCCCGCAGATGCCACGCCACCATAGACGGAGACTACACGGGCATCTACTTCGTCGGCCGGCGGGTGTGGCACATAGTTCAGGATAGGTGAAGGCGGGATAGGCATCAAACGGTCACCTACGGCCATTTCTTCCTTGGACCTGACAACATTAAAAGTATGCACGTCGCTTTCGTCCGTGCCTTCACGTTCAAGCTTGACTGTACCTAGGTAGACTGCCTCATAAGCAATGACGGCCTTGGTTTCTGGATCACGTAAAGGCGTGCCTGGACGGAAAACCTGGAAGGAAGTCCCTCCCTCGAGTTCACCGCGAACATATGCCTGTTCGCCCACACCCAGGTTCACCCTGCCTTCCTTGGTGGCAATAATCCTTGGTGCAACAGCCAGGTCATTGTCTTCCAGGATCAAAGGCTGGGACAGGAAGGGCTCTATCATCGATGCCGGGATAGATGGAATGGCATTTACCCCCAGACCCTGCACCCGTGAATGCGGATTCATTTTGACGGTAGGTATGCCGCCGGGGTTACCAAGACGCAAACGACCATTGACGCGGTCAAAATAGACGATCTGGCCAGGATAAATCCAGTGCGGATTCTTGATATCCTCTTGATTCATGCCCCACACCACTGGCCAGCACCACGGGTTTTTCAGGAACATGCTGGAAATACCCCATAGCGTATCCCCTTTAACAACAACATGCTTGTCTGGCGCTTCCGGCAAGAAGTCGCATTTGGTTTTGCTGGCAACTGCTTGCGCCTGTGCGGTGGTGGCCTGCCCACCGGCAGCGAGCGCCCCTGAAGAAATCAGGGGAAGACTGACAGCGAAGATGGAGGCGATTGTGCTAAACTTTTTCATGAATAATATCCGATGCAAAATACTGCAATACCGCAAGTGAAGGCGCGCAGGCAGGCGCAAACTTGCAAAACTTGCCAAATTGAATCAAATTCTGCCCATAAATCCTTGAACTAGCAAGAAAAACTGCGCAATAAGCCTTAATGCTTGTTGTGAAATGTCTTATGACGATACTAAATATACTGCGCTATCCCGATGCGCGCCTCCATAAAGTGGCAAAACCGGTAACACAATTTGATGAACGCCTGAAAACCCTGGTGGCCGATATGGCAGCCACCATGTACGACGCACCCGGCGTCGGTCTGGCTGCCTCCCAGGTCGATGTGCACGAGCAGTTGGTGGTCATTGACGTCTCGGAAACAAATGACCAGTTACAAGTTTTCATCAACCCGGAAATACTCTGGGAGAGTGCAGAACGCAAGGTCTATGACGAAGGCTGCCTGTCTGTCCCTGGCATTTATGACGGCGTAGAACGTCCGGCTGAAGTCAAGGTCCGCGCCCTGGATGCCGACGGTAAGCCTTTCGAACTGCATGCAACCGACTTACTGGCTGTCTGTATACAACATGAAATGGATCACCTCAAGGGCAAGGTCTTTGTTGAATACCTGTCACCCATGAAGCGTAATCGCATCAAGACCAAGATGCTGAAAGAAGAACGCGAAGAACAACGCAGACGGGCTGAACGTTAATGCGCGTCATCTTCGCTGGCACCCCGGAATTCGCGGCTACCGCCCTGCAAGCCATTCATGCAGCGGGTTTTGAAGTCCCCTTGGTATTAACCCAGCCTGACCGCCCGGCAGGACGAGGTATGCAATTACACGCCTCTGCCGTCAAACAATTTGCATTGCAACATGGCATCACGGTAGCCCAGCCTCAGTCTTTACGTCTGGATGGTAAATATCCTGAGGTCGCCAGAGAAGCACACGATTTACTCAATAACACAGCGCATGATGTCATGGTGGTGGCGGCTTACGGCCTGATCCTGCCGCTGTCTATATTGAATATTGCGCGCCTGGGTTGTTTGAATATACATGGCTCTTTGCTGCCACGCTGGCGTGGCGCGGCCCCTATACACCGGGCGATAGAAGCAGGCGATACAGAAACCGGTATCACCATCATGCAAATGGAAGAGGGTCTGGATACCGGGCCTATGCTGCTCAAGCAAAGTGTTACCATCGCAGAGAGCGATACTACGGGCAGTTTGCATGACAAATTGGCAGCACTGGGGGGGGAAATGATTGTTGCAGCATTACAACGTTTAACAAGTGGTGATTTGCCAGCGACAATGCAGCCAGAAGCTGGCGTCAACTATGCATCCAAAATCAGCAAGGACGAAGCTGGCCTGGATTTCTGCTTGCCAGCCGAGGTTTTGGCGCGAAAAATTCGGGCCTTCAATCCTTTTCCCGCTACCCACGCTCAATATGCAGGCACCACCATTAAAATTTGGAGTGCAAAGCTACTTGAAACAACTGGTAACCATAAACCCGGGCAAATACTATCGGCAAATTCGGAACAAGGTGTTATTGTTGCCTGTGGCCAAGGCTCGCTCAGCTTGACCGAATTGCAAAAACCCGGCGGTAAACGACTTTCAGCGACAGATTTCCTACAGGGCTATGCTTTCAACGAGGGAGAATTTTTCAGTTAAACAAGAAAAAACAAAAAAAGATGAAGCAAAAAAGCTACAACTTTCTCTTGTAAAGTTGCTTCACGGTGTTATAAGTGCGGAAATAATCCATTTAATGCCTGGCTGCAAGCAAAATCTTTGTTGCTCGCCGCTACTTGTTGTATTCTCTTACACTGAATTATTGCCATTTTCGTTTTCGATAACAAAAACTCTGACTAAGACCTAAAAAAAGGTGAGCTCATGAAGAAATTTCTTCCCATTGCCCTGGCAGCAACGCTGTTGGCAGGTTGTACTACTCCATACAGTGAAACGCCTTTAGCAGGCAATTTTCCGACGACTACGCAAAATAAACTGCAAGCAGCGTCGCACTGGCTCGTCATCGCGAAAGATGTAGCAGAGCAAATCAAACTCGGAACCGACAAGATAGGCGCCCCGGTTTACGTCATGCCGCCAGAAAAAGATAGCCAGTTCACGCAGGCTTTCTATACCCAGATCATTACTTCCCTGGTCAATCAGGGCGTAGTTGTCAGGAAAATCAATGACGGCACTTCACAAGTCGTCAGTATAGAAACTCAGCTGGTGCGCTTCTCCTATGATCGTCATCAAAACAAGCGCTTCACCAGCGTCACCGCTATCGGTGCTGGTATTGCTGCAGTACATGGCCTGGGTATCCCGGTCAAGACAGATGCCGTCCTGGGAGTATTCGCCCTGACTGGTGCTTATGACTACACCAGCTGGATCAATCAGGAATATGCAAGAGGCCGTACGCCTCAGCATGAGTTGATCGTGACGACGTCTTTGGTGAAAAACTCGCAATTTATCGCCCGTCGCACCGATGCCTACTATATCTCGGACTGGGATTGGACACTTTACAATAAAGACACCGATTTTAACTTCCGTGTTGTTGGGGGCCAATAATGATGAAAAGCGCAGCTCTCGTAATTGCTTCTGCCATCGCACTCAGTGCTTGTGCCAATCTGGGCCTGGGCAACACACCGCCACCAGCGGCAGCATCCCCTGTGCCTACGTGGAAAGATGCGGAAGCCAATGAATTCATCCCGGCGAATCAACGTGCAGCAGCACTATTGATCAGCAATGCAGGCTTGAAACTAGATCCTTCCCGTCCTTTGATTATTGCCACCTTGGCCAATATCAACTTCCTGGAAGAATCTTCGACCTTTGGTCGCATTATCGCCGAACAAATTTCAGGTCAGTTCACCCGTCAAAACTACAAGATGGTGGAAATGAAATTCCGCGATAAAGTGTTCATGAAGCAAAATGTGGGTGAATTGCTGCTGACACGTGAAATCAAGGATGTCGCACAAAATCATAGTGCCCAGGCGGTTATTGTTGGCACCTATGCCGAAAGTGACAAACTGGTTTTCGTCAACTTGAAGCTGGTCAGACCTAGCGACAATACCGTCATCAGCTCGGTTGATTACGCGATTCCCATGGATAAGAATGCCAAATCCCTGTTGGGACGTCGATAATTATCAAGTAGTGAATGAGCTTGCGCTCATTGTTACGGCAAGAAAACGACAGCCCAGGCTGTCGTTTTTTTTGCCTCTTGTCAGATTGGCAGGCTGCAATGACAAGCATCACCTAACTTCCATGGCAAATAAATCACTGCGTGCCGCCTGACTGATAGCTAATACTGCCGGATGTGTCAGCTTGCGCTGTACTGAGATGGCATAAAACTGCTCTTTGATTTCATCCGTCTGTCCCAGTAATTGCACATCATATTGGCGCATCACCATATCTGCGATCACCGTAGGTGCGGCAAAAAAACCTGCCCCAGCCTGGCCAAAAGCGCTCATGAGCGCACTATCATCAAACTCGCCAGCAATACGCGGATGCAAACCCTGATGATCAAACCATTGTAATAAGCGGGCGCGCAAAGCTGCATCTTCACCAGGCAATAAAAAAGGTGCGCCTTCCAGGCTTTGAGGGAATGGCTGAGAATATTGCTGCAGCAAAGCATTGGTGGCAAAAAAACTGATCCCACATTCCCCCAGTTGATGACTATAGCCACGCACATTGGCGCTGACAGGCATGGGACTGTCTGACATGACAACATCGAGTTTATGGGTTGCCAGGTCAGCCAGCAAGACTTCCAGCTTGCCCTCGCGGCAATTGATGCGCAAGGTTTGTGGCAACTTCAAGGCTGGTTCCAGCAAGCGATAAGCCAGGGTCTTGGGCAAGGCATCTGATACCCCCACTCTTAACTGCACAGTGCGGGCAGTCGGTCTATGATGCAAGACTTCTTCCAGCTCTTGCCCCAAGGCAAAAATATCATCGGCATAACTTAATACCAGGCGGCCAGCCTCAGTCAATTCCAGGTTACGCCCATTCTTGCGAAACAATTCCTCGCCCTGGATTTCTTCAAACAGGCTCAATTGCCCACTGATGGTTTGCGGCGTCAGATGTAATTGCTCACTAGCGCGAGCAATGCTACCAGCCTTGGCTACCATCCAAAAATAATGCAAATGCTTGTAATTGAGATGCGGCATATGAATTTGCTTGTTTTAAAAATACATCGGTTTTTACGAATATATATTCAATTATATTCGACTTTTCTTGTTTATCCCTAAGGCCTACACTAGCTCTACCTTCTGTTGAGAAGGTGAAGCCATTTTGCAGTCATGCATGGTTTCAACATTTCAGGAGATAAGCATGAAAATCTTGAGTCGTTCTGCCACTGATGCGCAAACCGTTGCCTATAGAGACAGCAATATCAGCACCGGCCATAAAGTCTTGCGCAACACTTATATGTTGCTGTCGATGACGCTGTTGTTTTCCGCAGTGACTGCGGGTGCGGCGATAGCCTTTAATATTCCCGGCCCCGGTTTCTTACTGACATTGGTCGGTTATTTTGGCCTGTTGTTTGCCACGACTAAACTGCAAAACAGTGGCTGGGGTATTGCTTCCGTATTTGCCCTGACCGGTTTCATGGGTTACACCTTGGGGCCTATGCTGACACGTTACCTGGGCATGCCAGGTGGTACGGGCATCGTGATGACGGCGATGGCCATGACAGGTCTGATATTCATGGGCTTGTCGGTTTATGTACTGGTCAGCAAACGTGATTTCAGTTTCATGGCGGGCTTTTTGATGGTGGGTATGCTGGTGGCTTTCGTGGCCAGCCTGGGGGCGATTTTCTTCCAGATACCTGCGCTGTCACTGACGATTTCTGCCGTCATGGTCTTGTTGATGTCGGGCATGATCCTGTTCGAGACCAGCAACATCATCCATGGTGGTGAAACCAATTACATCATGGCGACTGTCAGCCTGTATGTCACCATCTTCAACCTGTTCACCAGCCTCTTGCAATTGCTGGGCTTTATAGAGAGAGAATAATAAATGATCCATTCCGTCGCCCAGCCCTGGATGTGGGCAGTATTTATAGGTTTTGTTTTACTCATGCTGGCAATAGACGTGTTGGCCCTTGGTGGCTCACGCGCCCATAAAGTCAGTGTCAGGGAAGCGGCGGCGTGGTCATTGGTCTGGGTCAGCCTGGCCTTGTTGTTTGATTTTGGTTTATGGATTTACTTGTCCGATACCGTAGGTCGTGAAGTGGCTACGGCCAAGGCCATGGAATTTCTGACCGGCTATGTCATAGAAAAGTCCCTGTCGGTCGACAATGTGTTTGTTTTCCTGCTGATCTTTGGCCACTTTGCAGTTCCACCGCAGTATCAGCGCAAGGTCTTGCTGTACGGCGTACTGGGTGCCATCGTCATGCGCATTATCATGATTTTGGCTGGCAGCTGGGTGGTTACGCAGTTCTCATGGGTACTGTATTTGTTCGGTATCTTCTTGCTGGTCACAGGCTTTCGTATGCTGGTGGCAGCGGACAAGGAACCAGATCTGGAAGCCAACCCGGTCTTGCGTCTGGCAAAAAAACTGCTGCCCTTTTCCAATGAGTTTCACAAAGAGAAATTCAGCATCAAAGAAAATGGCAAGCGCCTGTTCACGCCCTTATTCCTGGTACTGATACTGATAGAAATATCGGATGTGGTATTTGCCGTGGATTCTATACCAGCGATTTTTGCAGTGACAACCGATCCCTTTATCGTATTCACCTCAAATATCTTTGCCATCATGGGCTTGCGTGCACTGTATTTCTTGCTGGCCGACATGGCAGACCGCTTCCATTTGCTGAAATTCGGCCTGGCTTTTGTACTGATGTTTGTCGGCATCAAGATGCTCATCGTGAAGTGGATGCATGTACCGACCAGCATATCGCTGATCGTCATTGCCACCCTGCTCGGCAGCTCGATTATTGCCAGCCTGATAGTCAGCCGCAAAAAAACTACTTAAACACCAGCAGTTCTTCCATTTTGTACGATTCCCCTTGGCACATCACAGCAAGACCGTGATGTGCCTTTTTTATCCGGGATAAGCGGCTAGTGCATGCAGGGGTGAGCAAAAATACTGTCTGTCCAATTTTGCCATGTTTAATTAAAGCTGATATCAGCGACATTGCCAGCCAAATCCTTGACACCAAGTAAAGTCAGATGTGTGAGCGAAAAAGCAACTAACGAATAACTACCAAGAGTAATGGTAAATTGATCGCCAGCAGCATTCCATGTCCCCTTGGCACCCGAACCGAAATACGCTTCCACAGGATAATTGTCGAACACATCTGTCACCAGAATATTGCGCAGGGTGATTTCTTTTGTTGTTGGCTCACTGAATTTCAAAATTGCTTTGGTTCCCTCTTCAAAGCTAAATCCAATTGATGGTTCCGGAACTCTGACGATGGTAAACGGGCTCACACTGGCCGCCTGTGGCGGAGTGATATCGTTACCAGGGCTTGCTGGATTTTTGGATATGGAGAGATTTTGCAGATTCTCCGTGACACTATTGCCAGATGCATCAAATAACTTGATCTGCGTCCTGCCCGTATTGATACCGCTCAACAAGGATGTGGCTGAATTTACATCCAAGGCAAAGCGAACATCGCCATCATTGGCAGCGATCTGGCTATCAGTCGCCACGACATTACCGTCCAGCAGCAGATATGCTTTCCCTCCATTGACCTGGCCCGCCGTAATGTTGACAGCAATTTCACTGCCACCATTTTGTAAAGTAACAATGCTGGCTTTGCCTGGTATAGTAGGCGGCAGATAGTCATGCAGGAATTTCTCACTGCTCACCTGAGTCACCTGACCAGAACTATCTATAACGCGCAAATAGAATGCTGCGTCTCGCGACATGATTTTTTGCAACAAAGAACTTCCCATATTTGACAGGTCAAATTTAATATTGCCATCCGAGGTTGAAGTAATATTTTTTGTTGCAAGTGTATTAAAGTCAGACAAGTTGTCCGAATATTTCAGCTCTACTCTCCCCCCTGCAAGCTGACTGATGTCCAGGCTTGCTTCAGCAAACAAACCTGTATTGCTGGTATTTACTTTTCCGGCGACGACATTTCCCCCTGTCGTGATGACATGAAAATTCACAGCTGCATTTGGCCCTGTATGCTTATATTCAGGTTTAAGCAAATCAAAAGATTCAGAGCTAGACAAAATATTGCCAGATGCATCCATCAGCAAAATTTTTCCCATATTGCTTGAATATTTAGATATTCTAGGAAAACTGAAGTCCAGGGAAGTATCAGATTTGGAAATAGTGCTATCAATCGCAATATTCTTGTTACCGATTTGTAGGACTGCAGTCTTTGCGGCCCAGGGCAAAGCTGTCAGGTAGACATGCGCTCCTATCGTTTCCTGATCCAGACTTGCACCATTTTTAAGGCTATCTACCGTTGTGACGGTATCAAATACCAAAGACTTGATAGGCAAGATTTTGGGATAAGCCGGAATTTGTAAAGCTGGCATATCAACACCCGGCTTGACTGTGGACATCAATACTTTCATTGCATCAAGAGCGTCGGGATCAAGATAACTAGCCTGTTTTTCAGGCGTATCCAGCACGCTGGTAAAAGCCGTTGCAAAACGCAACTTGGCCGCAATCATTTGCTCATCGGCACTACCACTGGTGACGCCGTTGACAATTGCCAATGCAGCAGTTCCTATATTGACTACCTTGTTTTCGATTTGTTCGGTCCAGTAAGCCAATCCGGCTGCGTCTGGATTGCGACCCAATAAATTCTTATATAAAGCAGTCACTACATCTAGTGTATTTTTACCAAAGTAAACATCTTGGTACTCCCGCTGCACACTAAATGACTGCGCAATGCCGGCCAGGGAAATCTTATTGGCATCAAGTTGACCTTGCCAATAAGCCAGGCCGGTTGTATCGGCAGGGCGATTGAAATAAGCGATGTAAAGCTTCTGTATGGCGCCGGCGTTGATGCCCATGAAAACCCCAAATGAGTTAAAAATGATGAATGCATAATAAACATGCATAAAACTGCACATACCTGGTCAAAGTCAGGTAATAGACATGGAATATGGAGGTATTAAAAATTGAAATTTTGAGAAAAAGAGATTTGGCCATTCAATAAAAGGCTCAAATTTTCCATCGCACCCATAGAAGAAAAATTCTGTTACTTCCAAAAACGATGGGGCGTACACCAGCATTATTTACATATTGTAACAATCCCTTGTGTCCCCTGTCTAATACCAAGGTATGTAGCGCGATGAATTGACGTCCTTCCCTGTTTGCGTTCCAATAAACAGGGAATCAGCCAGTCAATCCAGTTCATCGCTTATCTAAATAGGACGTACAGTCTCAGGCATGCAAATGGGAAAAAAACTTTCGGCGAGCCTGCGTAAGGACCTATGGGAAATACTGTTTCCTGATAAGGCTTATCTGGAGCGCAAGCGTGAAAATCACCGTCTCATGCTGGCCATGCTGCATGCTGCCTGCGCCCTGTTTGGTTGCCTGATGTGGTTCTGGGATTATTTTATCGATCCCATAGGTGCACAAAACACCCTGGGTCTGCGTCTCATGCATGTAGTCTTGTTCTTGAATGTCATCAATGCGCTATGGCGCACGCGGCTGTGGCTGGCGCAGTTGACGGTCCTCACCACCGGTTTATTCATCGAATGGCTATTCATGGAAATTCTGAACCGTCTACATGGCGCCATGGAATATGGCATAGGCGGTTTCATGTTTTTTCTACTCATGCCTCTGGTGCTATTCCAGGGCATGGCGCTCAGCTTTGGCATAGTGTATGCAGTATGCGCCACCTTCATGCCCCATCTGTTTGCCTGGCTGGGCTTATTACATGATTTCCCCCATGTGCAATACGCCATCTTGTTATGGCCTGCCTGCGGTTTGTTCATTTTTACCAGCTGCGCTGCAGAATTGAATTACCTGCGCCGCTACCATTCTGAAAATCAGCATCGCAGGCGCAACAAGGAAGTTTTGCAACAAAAAGAGCTGCTGGAACAGCAACGTAGCGCACTGGAGCAATCCAACCAGGCATTGACACTGGCCTACCAATTACAGGAACAGCAACAAAGTGAGTTGACACGTTTTCTGGCAGTCGCCAGCCATGACTTGCGCCAGCCCATGCATGCCCTGAACCTGTACCTCGGGGCCTTATCGAATATAGATTTGCCCACGCAGGCGCGCAGCCTGTTAAACAATGTCAGGCATTGCACCGACATCATGGATGATATGTTTTTATCCTTGCTCGATGTTTCACGGCTGGACGCGCACATAGTCACGCCAACCATACAGAGCTTCCCCATCGCTGCGGTGCTCAGCAAGATCATCATAGAATTCACACCACAGGCACAAAACAAGCATCTGGAGTTTTACGTTCATACCAGCACTATCTGGGTAAAGACTGATGCCAGCCTGCTAGAGCAAATGTTGCGCAACCTGACCGCAAATGCGATACGCTATACCCACGCAGGTGCTGTCAAAATTATTTGCCAGGCAGAGGCCGACAAACTGTGCATCCATGTCACTGACACAGGTATTGGTATTTCTGCCTACCAGCAAAAAACCGTCTTTGAAGAATTCTTCCAGGTTGGTAACCAACATAAAGACAATAGCAAGGGCCTGGGTTTAGGGCTGGCCATCGTCAAGCGCTTGAGCAGCTTGCTCGACATCCCCGTCAGCCTACAATCGAAACTCAATGAAGGCAGTTGCTTTTCCATTAAAGTCCCTATGGCTGCGGCTGAAGAGATCCCAGCCCAGGAAAATCTCGATCCAAGTCAGCTCAGTGATGAATTACGTGACAGCTTGATCGTGGTCATTGATGATGAAAAGAGTATCTTGCTAGCGACCCAGGCGCTTCTGGAATTGTGGGGTTGCCAGGTTATTGCCGCAGCCTCTGGGCCAGAAGCCCTGAGCGCCTTGAGCAGCCTGAATAAAAGGCCAGATGCCTTGATCTGCGACTACCGTTTGTCTTCCAAAGAAAATGGCTGCGATGCCATCGCAGCCATACGCGAAGAATTCAACGATGACATACCAGCCTTGCTGGTAACAGGAGAAACCTCGGCAGAGCAAATCGGCACGCCACAAAGCCAGGATTTCCAGATTTTGCACAAACCCATGCAAGCTGAGGCCTTGAAAGCTGCCTTACTGGAATTATTGCGCCATAACCCGGGACTACCGGCTCTGGTATACGCTTCTGACTTTGACTAAGCCGAATACCTCTTAGTCGTGCTGATCGGGAGAATACAAACCCAGACGCCGTGCCGCCAATACGGCCTGGGTACGATTCACCACATTCAAGACCCGGAAGATGGAAGTCACATGCATTTTCACGGTGATTTCTGCCAATTCCAGGCGCAAGCCTATCTCCTTGTTGGACAAACCCTGGCACAGCAAGGTCAGGGTTTCTTGCTGCCTGGGGGTCAGGGCCAGCAAGGGCTCTTCTTTGTTGGCTTGCTTGCCACGCAAGGTGATCCAATTCGAATCCAGGCTTTCTTTTGCCAGTATCTTGCGCACGATCTCTGCCATGACATCGGTAGACACGGCCTTGGAAATAAAGGCTTTGGCCCCAGCCCGCAAGGCTGCATCGACTTCGCGCCTGTCTTCTGATGCAGAAATGACCACAATCGCGACATCAATATAGTTTTTGCGCAAAGAACTGATGGCTTCCACCCCATTCATGCCAGGCAATCCCAGATCCAGCAAAATCAGTCGCAAACCAGCATAGTGACCAGCTTGTGCCAATGCCTCTTCGGTAGAAGTCACTGCTGCCACCATACTGTCTCCCAGCATATGGCGCATGAATACCAACAAAGCATCACGATAAATCGGGTGATCTTCAATAATGAGTGCAGAAATTTTCATCTGGACCTGAGAGTGAAAGGGCAAAAATGAGCGGCAGGCACAAGTACGACCTTTAAAGGATGATAATTGATGGTATGTAGAATAGTGAAGCGGCTACTGCTTTCAGGCAAGCAAAAATTACAAGTTTATACTTGTCAGGCAATTTATGCTCATTGCCAGCCTCTTCTGGCTCAGTGACAATGACAAAAGTGTCTTTGTTTTCTTTGCATGAGCAGTTTGGCAAGGCAAAAACCATACAGCTAAATGCTCGCAACTATCCAAGCCCTTGATTTGACGTATAATTTATACTTTCTTGCGCCGATTTGAGATTCAGATTGCGGGCGCGTAATAAGTGCTGCTAAAAGGACGTCGCCCGATCCGCCTGCACACACAAGCTGATCGGGTTTTTGCATTTATGTGAGTAAACATCATGACTACGACCCTGCCTGTATCTGCCCTCGAAACCCGTTTGCGCGAGATTTTGCAAAAGCGCATCCTGATACTCGATGGTGCCATGGGTACCATGATACAGCGCTATAAACTGACCGAAGAAGATTATCGCGGCGAGCGTTTCAAGGACTTTAGCGGCCCGGAAACCGTGCGTGAACTCTTCGTCAAGGGCAATAATGAATTGCTGTCACTGACACAGCCGCATGTGATTGCCGAAATCCATGAACAATACCTGGCAGCCGGGGCCGACCTCATAGAAACCAATACCTTTGGTGCGACGACTGTCGCGCAAGATGATTACCACATGGCGCACCTGGCCTATGAGATGAATGTCGCCTCAGCCAAAATCGCGCGTGCTGCCTGCGATAAATATTCAACCCCGGACAAACCACGCTATGTGGCAGGTGCCTTGGGCCCTACGCCCAAGACCGCATCGATTTCACCGGATGTGAATGACCCTGCAGCGCGTAATGTCACCTTCGACCAACTGGTGGCAGCCTATCTGGAGCAAACCCGCGGCCTGGTCGAAGGTGGTGCGGATGTGCTGCTGGTCGAAACCATTTTCGATACACTGAACTGTAAAGCGGCGCTGTTCGCCATCGACCAGTTTTTTGAAGAAACCGGCACCCGCCTGCCCATCATGATCTCAGGCACGGTGACAGATGCATCTGGCCGTATCCTGTCAGGCCAGACCGTACCTGCATTCTGGAATTCTGTGCGTCATGCCAAGCCGCTGACAGTCGGCCTGAACTGCGCTCTTGGTGCTGCCCTGATGCGCCCGTATGCAGAAGAATTGTCGAAGATAGCCGACACCTTCGTTTGTATCTATCCAAATGCCGGTTTGCCCAACCCCATGAGCGATACCGGCTTTGATGAATTGCCAGCTGACACCTCAGCCCTGCTGAAAGAATTTGCCGAAGCCGGTTTCATCAATATCGCCGGGGGCTGTTGCGGTACCACGCCTGACCATATCAAGGCGATTGCCGACATCCTGCAAACCCGCACGCCACGCGATATCCCGACAGTACCGGCAGCGATGCGGCTGTCTGGCCTGGAGCCGTTCACGATTGATGAAACATCACTGTTCGTCAACGTTGGTGAGCGTACCAATGTCACCGGCTCGAAAGCTTTCGCCCGTCTGATCCTCAATGAGCAGTACGATGAAGCCCTGGCAGTCGCCCGCCAGCAAGTAGAAAACGGTGCGCAAGTCATCGACATCAATATGGATGAAGCCATGCTAGATTCACTGGCAGCGATGACACGCTTCCTGAACCTGATCGCATCCGAACCTGATATCGCGCGCGTACCCATCATGATCGATTCGTCGAAATGGACAGTCATCGAGGCAGGCCTGAAATGCGTGCAAGGCAAGGCTATCGTCAATTCAATTTCCATGAAAGAAGGCGAAGCAGAATTCCTGCGCCAGGCTACGCTGTGCAAGCGCTATGGTGCGGCTGTCATCGTCATGGCCTTCGATGAAAAAGGCCAGGCGGATACCTACGCGCGCAAGGTGGAAATTTGCGAACGTGCTTACCGCCTGCTGGTGGATAGCCTGGATTTTGATCCACAAGACATTATCTTTGACCCGAATATTTTTGCGGTCGCCACCGGTATTGAAGAACACAATAATTACGCTGTCGACTTTATTGAAGCGACGGCCTGGATACACAAGAACCTGCCCGGCGCCAAGATCAGCGGCGGTGTCTCCAACGTGAGTTTCTCTTTCCGCGGTAATGACCCGGCACGTGAAGCGATACACACGGTATTCCTGTACCACGCCATCAAGGCAGGCATGACCATGGGTATCGTCAATGCCGGTATGGTTGGTGTATATAGCGAGCTGGATGCTGAATTGCGCGAACGTGTCGAAGACGTGGTGCTGAACCGCCGCGAAGACGCGACCGAGCGCATGATAGAAATTGCTGCCACGCTCAAAGCCGGTGGCAAGAAAGAAGAAGCGACTCTGGAATGGCGTAACGAACCAGTAGAAAAACGTCTGTCACATGCGATGGTGCATGGCATCACCAACTGGATCGTCGAAGATACCGAAGAAGCACGTGCTGCCATCATGGACGCAGGTGGCCGCCCTATCCAGGTCATTGAAGGCCCGTTGATGGCAGGCATGAATATCGTTGGTGACTTGTTTGGCCAAGGCAAGATGTTCCTGCCACAGGTGGTGAAATCTGCCCGCGTCATGAAGCAGGCGGTCGCCCATCTTATCCCTTACATCGAAGAAGAAAAGAAGCGCAGTGGCGACAACAAGCCCAAGGGCAAGATCGTCATCGCCACTGTCAAGGGTGATGTGCATGACATAGGCAAGAACATCGTCACCGTGGTCTTGCAGTGTAATAATTTTGAAGTGGTCAACATGGGCGTGATGGTGCCCTGCTCAGAAATCCTGGCCAAAGCCAAGGCAGAAAATGCCGATATCATAGGCTTGTCAGGACTGATCACGCCATCTCTCGAAGAGATGGCCTATGTGGCCAAAGAGATGCAGCGTGACCCGCATTTCCGCATGCTTAAAATCCCGTTGCTGATCGGTGGCGCGACTACGAGCCGCGCCCATACTGCCGTCAAGATTGCACCCAATTATGAAGGTCCGGTAGTGTATGTCGCCGATGCCTCACGCTCAGTGTCTGTTGCACAATCACTGCTGACGCCGGAAAGCCGTGATCAATATATTGCAGACCTCGGCAGTGACTATGACCGCATCCGCACCCAGCATGCAAATAAAAAAGCCACGCCCATGGTCACGCTGGCGCAAGCCCGTGCAAATAAAATGAAAGTGGATTTCACCGGCAACAATGCGCCAGTCAAACCTAAATTCATAGGCCGTCGCCTGTTCAAGAATATTGATCTGGCGACGATAGCCAATTACATAGACTGGGGTCCGTTCTTTCAGACCTGGGACCTGGCTGGACCTTTTCCGGCGATACTGACCGATGAAGTCGTTGGAGAAGCGGCCACCAAGGTATTTGCCGAAGGCCAGGCCATGCTGAAGAAAATCATCGAAGGCCGCTGGCTAACGGCGAATGGCGTGGTATCCCTGCTGCCTGCCAATACCGTCAATGATGACGATATAGAAATCTATACCGACGACACCCGCAGCCAGGTTGCCCTGACTTATTACGGCACGCGTCAGCAAACCGAGAAACCCATCATTGACGGCGTCCAAAGACCCAACCAGTGCCTGTCAGATTTCATCGCACCAAAAGACAGCGGTATCAAGGACTATATAGGCATGTTCGCGGTGACTGCTGGCCTGGGTATAGAAAAGTATGAAAAGCGCTTTGAAGATGCGCATGATGACTACAGCAGCATCATGCTGAAGTCTTTGGCCGACCGTCTGGCCGAAGCCTTTGCCGAATACCTGCATGAGCGCGTGCGTAAAGACCTGTGGGGCTATGTCGCTGATGAGGCCTTAAGCAATGAAGACCTGATCAAGGAAAGCTATAAAGGCATACGCCCTGCGCCAGGCTACCCGGCTTGCCCGGAACATACGGTCAAGACCGAGATGTTCAAGCAGATGCAGTGTGAGGAGATAGAGATGTACATCACTGAATCATGGGCCATGATACCGGGTGCGGCAGTATCGGGCTTTTACTTTGCCCATCCTGAATCGAAGTATTTCAGCGTAGGCAAGATTGCCGATGACCAGGTCACTGATATGGCAGAACGCCGTGGTGTGCCCAAGGATGAAGTGGAACGCTGGCTGGCCCCAAATTTGTAAACCGGCCGCTATCTGCAATAAAGCTGCGCATACTGAGGTAGGCGCAGCTTTATTTTTTAATTTAACGATGTGCTTAATTAAGTCTGCAAGTCCGGCTAGTGGGCTGGACTTAGGCTGGTATTAACCCAATTCCTTAATCACCAGATTTGTCAATTCGCTGGCCACTGCCCCATCAAAACTTTCTTCCATCAAGCGCCACTTGAAGCTATTGCCCAGCTGCGCTTTTTTGTACACATTCAAGCGACGGTCTTTTTTGAATTCAACAACTTTAAGGGCAAGCTGTTGCATGATTTTATGGCGCTTTAATACGGTCTTGTCCTGCTTTTTCTTGGTAATTTCTACCGGCATTTCCTTGATGACAAACTCAGCAAGCTGCAGGCCAAATTCTTTTTCTTCTTTTGCATTAAACCAATTAAACATGGCATTCTTTCTACTGGTATCAGGTATCTCAGCTAGTGATCGGGATGTCACATGTTTATCACTGAAATGATTTGCCCAAGGGTGGAGATGATAATTGCCACGATTATACTGAATCTTGTCATAGACTCCTACCCTCATCCATGCCGCCAGTTCCATTCCCCTGGAAAGACTGCTGTCCCGATGGCCATGCCAGTACTTACTTTACATCGGCTTTCTCACCCAATAATTGCCGTTTCAGGCTATCCTGAACAGTATTTTCTCCCAGCCATAACTTCAGCAAGGCGTTATAAAACAAAGGCTCAGGCAAGTTACTCATGGTTTTTTGGCCATTAATCATGATCACCGTTCCCGTGTCCGGGAGCCAGTCTACTGTCAATTTGTCTCCCTTGCGAAACTCGGGCACTTTGGAAAACATTTCGCCTAATCGTACCATTTGATCAATGATCTTGCTTTTTTGCTCCTTGCTGACATTTTGCTTCATGCCCTCCATGAAATTCTGACCAAATTTTTCTGCGCTGATGTCGCGCAACATCACTATCTGCATACGCTTGGCCGTGGGTGAAGCCAGTATTTCAGCCGCCTGCTTGCTTTTCTCGCTCAGATACAAGGCCGCCACAAAGACTTGAAAAATTGCCTTGCTGCGTATACCAGCACCATTCAATTGCAGATCATGTTTATCCAGGCAAATTTTATCTTCCAGCATAACGCCAGCGATTTCAGTGGCTCCCAGCCCAGGTGTGGTGAAACTGGCCAGCAGGCCCAGTAATAACATGCACAAGCTTTTCTTCATCTTATCGCCCTTTGACACGCGCAAAATACGCATTCAATACACTAGTGTATTGAATGAATTTTGTCAAATGCATAGAGCAAAGCCGTGCTTGCCAAAAGGCCAAAAAAAACAGGGACC
This sequence comes from Undibacterium sp. JH2W, assembly GCF_049340425.1. Classification (NCBI taxonomy): domain Bacteria; kingdom Pseudomonadati; phylum Pseudomonadota; class Betaproteobacteria; order Burkholderiales; family Oxalobacteraceae; genus Undibacterium; species Undibacterium sp. JH2W. The sequence continues at coordinate 26,479 of NZ_JBMPOT010000001.1, forward strand.
GTAGTCCCTGTTTTCTGGCGTGTTGCTTAAGTCTTACTGTGAAGTCTTAACAGCGAAGTCTTAGCAGCGATTACTTGAATACATAACCCAGGTTCAGACTGAATGCACGGCCATAAGCATTGTGCAGACTATCGTTGTAACCAGCTGTTGTGTAGCTGGAACTTGGATCGTATGGCGCTTTGGAATCGAAAGCGTTCAAGACTTTAAAGCCCAAAGTTACATCCTTGAAACCTTTGTAGGTATAGCCCAGATCAACTGTCGTCCAGCTGGCGACTGCGCAATCTGGTACATAAGTCAGGTACTTGGCTACGCCGCCCAGCGATGTTGCAGTCGCTGGTTGACCAGAACCGTAATGGCAATACGACACTGGATAAGTTTCTGCAGCATTGGTGTAACGCATCAGGGATACGCCGCCAACAAAGTTGATGGCACCGTTGACGGTATGCGCTTCTTTAGTCCAGGCAGAGGACAAAGTCGCACGCAGGCGTGGAATATCGCCAACACTGGTAGAGAAGTTAGAAACACTGCCACGTGTGCCGACCAGATTGGTTTCAGGATCACCCGGTTTTTCTGCACGACGGTATTCTATCGTGTAGGAAGTGCTCAGGCGTGTATCCAGTTTGCCATTGGCACCCAGGTTGTTACGCATAGCCAGTTCGATATCCAGGCCACTAACTACTGTACTACCCTGGTTAACATAGTTACGCAACAGAGAAATCAACGGGCCGGAATTTGGCACGACATTACCATTCTTGTCTTTGACAAAATTGACAGGATTAGTGTCACGGATCACGGTACCTGGATATTGATCCGGGTTGTTCAGTATCAGTGTCGATGACAGGGAGGCCACTTCATCTTCCTTGCGGATGTTGTAGTAGTCAACCAGGATGTCAAAATCACGGGTAGGTGACAAGACCAAGCCCAGAGAGAAGCTTCTGGATGTTTCTGGCTTCAGTTTGGCATTTTGCTGTATCAGAGTGGAGATGCTTTTCGAGCAATCTGTATTGTCAGCGCCTGTCAGTGGCACTTTACCATCAGGGCAACGAACTGGATCAACCAGGTTGTTCAGGAAAGTCTGGGTACCACCTGCAGTTACTTGCACCAGTGCCGGAGCACGGAAACCTTGCGCATAGGTGGAGCGGAAAGCCAGGGAATCATTGACTGTCCATTTTGCGCCCACTTTTGGTACAAAATTGGTTTTGAAACTAGGGTATTTGTCGACACGGCCGGCAAAATCCATTTCAAAGTTTTTCAGGAAAGGTGTACGAACTTCAAAGAAAGCCGAACTGACATTACGCTGACCTTGGATAAACTGGTTAGCCAAACCCAGGACCTGGCCAGAGCTGGTCAGATTATCTGGTGTCAATGTCATTTTTTCCTGACGGAATTCAAAACCGGAGGCGAAGCCTATGGCACCACCTGGCAAGTTACCAAATTCTGTGCTGGCCTTGAAATCAGCCTGGGCGATTTCTGCAACGCCAACGCTCTTCAACTGACGGCTCAGGTTAGGTTGTTTGGCAACATCGGCCAAAGACATGTTTTGGCTGATCAGCTTTTGAATTTCTGGTATCAGCAAAAAGCCATTGGAAATATCTGTACGCTCGGAACGGTTCCACAATACGCCGGTTTCCCAGTCCCAAGTCTTGAAACTGCCTTTCAAACCAGAAGCGAAACGCAGGGATTCATTGCTCGTCGTAGAACCACCTGGGATGTTTTCAAAACGATAGACTACGGCAGCCCTGTCCTTAGGGAAAGGATTATCCGGATGGCCTACCGGCAAGATAGCCTGAAAGGATGTGCCTGCACCAGACAAGGCAAATGCAGTAGCTGGGGTACGGCCATCGATAGTACGGGGAGCACCCGTGTAATCACGGTCAGATTTGGTGTAAGCCACTTCAGCAAAAGCGGACAGAGTATCGTTGATCTGATACATGCCACGTGACATCAGGCTGACGTCCTGGGCGGCGCCCTGTACTTCATTGAAGTCGTTCAGGTTGTAATTACAGAACTGACGGCCATACAGTGCGCTGGTAGGCAGAATATTGTATTGGTCACCACCAGTTACCAGATGGGAAGGATCGCAATTGGTACGGTTGATGACGTTAGCATCATTGAGGGAGAAGAAAGTCTTGCTGCCTGGACTACGTTCACGGTAGAAGAAAGGCTGGTTACTGGCGAAGCTGGAGTAAGCAGACAAGCGGCTATTGAGCACGGTATACAAGTCTTTTTCTACGTCGTTGGCATCCTTGATGGCAACGCGGTCACGCTTGGAAACTTCTGCACTGACTGTGATGTTATAACCATCTTGCGCATAGTTACCAAAACCACCGAAACCGCTCAAACTTTTTTTCTTGAACTGTCTGTCATCATTGGCACCCATGCTGGCATTCATCTGGAAGCCCTGGAAATCGCTCTTGGTGATAAAGTTAATCACACCGGCGATCGCATCAGAGCCATACACAGCAGATGCACCGTCCTTGAATATCTCTACGCGCTCCAGCATGGACAAAGGAATGCTGTTGATATCGTACAGTGTGGACTGGCCTTGATTAGGATTGGCATAAGCCGATGGCGTCATGCGACGGCCATTCAACAAAATCAGGGTAGAACTGGAACCCAGGCCACGCAGGGACGCTGTTGCCACGCCACGGGAAAAACCGCCGTCAACCGCATCAAATGCGCCACCAGTGCCCAGGGCCGGAATAGTACGCAGCAATTCTGCTACCGTAGTCGCACCACTTTGGCTGATATCTTTTGCAGTCAAAGTCTGGATAGGAGAAGTACCTTCTTTGTCAGTACGCTTGATGTGCGAACCAGTCACTTCAATTTTTTGAATTTTTTCTGCAGGATCTGTAGCGACTGTCTGCGCTTGTGCGCTCATCATCATGCTGCCGGATAACACTGCCAATGCCAGTTTGACGGCATAAGCACATTTCTTCTCTTGGTAATACATCCAAAAATCTCCTTGGTGAATCATGAACAGGTTCAAAAGCGAAAAAGGGTAGATACGGCAAACTTAGTTGAACTGCACTGCCTTATCGTGGTCGAACCAGAGCCTTGCATAAACAAAGATGCATGCCGTTTTGTCAAAAGCACTACATTTTTGACAGCCTGATGTATACATGCGAGTTGTTACACTTTGTTTCATGCCTGTATGATCCCACTTCATTTTCATTACCGTCCAATGAGAATTTAAGGAAAAAGTATATAATTATCGTTATGATTGATACCTTACCCATAGAAAAGTATTTCGCCCGACAACTCAAGATCAAGCACTTACGCTTGCTCGTGGAACTGGCTGACAAGCAGACAGTTGCTCAGGTTGCGGCAACTTTGCACGTCAGCCAGCCAGCCGTTTCCAAGATGCTGGGAGAAATGGAAGAAGGGATAGGTGTCAAATTATTTGAACGCGCTGGCCGTGGTATAAAACCAACACCTTCTGGCGAATGTCTGATCCGACATGCCAGAGAAGTCTTATTTAACTTGCAAAAAGCCCATCAGGAGATGCGTTCCCTGGCCACAGGCACGGTAGGCAAGGTAAGCGTAGGTATTTTGAGCGTGGTCTCTACCACTATCATTCCCAAGGCAGTCAAGATACTCAAGGCCAGTTGGCCCAATGTCACCTTATGCATCATGGATGGCACGGTAGACCAGCAATTACAGGATCTGCGCGAAGGCAAGATAGACCTCATCATAGGCCGGGTATTTTCAGAACGTGCAGCCGAACATTTGCAAGAAGAAGTCTTGTATGACGACCCACTGGTCATTGTCACTTCCGCCAAAAACCCTTTGGCACGTCGCGATAACCTGACCTGGAAAGACTTGAATAACCTGCCCTGGATCTTGTCAGTCGAAGAATCGCCAACGCACCAGCGCATGATTAATCTGCTGGCCAAAAATGGCTTGAGCAAGCCCACCGATGTCATAGAGTCAGTCTCGAGGTCCGTCAATGTGCCCTTGCTGATGGAACCGCCACGCCTGGGTTTATTGTCACTTTCCGCTGCCCGCCAACTGGTTGCGGAAGGGGTCTTGCAGATTTTGCCGCTGAATCTGGGTCACCTGCCCAGCCCGGTCGGCATGATATGGAACAAGACCCGGCCTTTGTCACATGCAGCCATGACTTTCCAGGATTGCATACGCCAGGCATCCTTATCTTATAAAAACATGCTGATCAGCTGATTTTTGCACGAATTTATATCGCCCACGCATGGAAAGCCAGGCATGAACCTGCTTGGCTGATTTACAATATGGCCAGTTTCTTCGCCTGGACATTCAATGCAAACAGATCACTTAGCGTATGGTTCAGATCAGTCAGGACTGATCTGTGGCTATGTTTTTGCACCCGGCCAGCCAGGCAAGCCCCTGTACACCAAGGAAGCAGTGGAATGGCTAGAGTCCAGGCATAGCGCCAGGGATGACTCTTTCATCTGGTTGCATTTCAATTTATCAAATGTCACCGCAGAAAAATGGCTGCATGAACATGCCGCACTGCCTGAGGAATTTTTCGATACCCTGCATGAAGGCTCACGCTCCACCCGCATAGAACATGCCGACCACAGCCTGATCGCCGTGGTCAATGATGTCTTGCATGACTTTGCCTTTGAAGCTTCCGACATTGCCACCCTATGGCTGAATGTCAGCAGCAATGTCATGATCAGTGCCAGGCGCAAACCCCTGCAATCAGTGGACAGGTTGCGCAATGCCGTCAACCAGGGTGAACATTTCAGTTCACCGACAGAATTGCTGACCCATTTATTGCGTGACCAGGCCGATGTCTTGATAGGCATAGTGCGCAATGTCATCAAAAAGATCGATGATATCGAAGACAATTTGCTGGCGGACCGCCTGAATCATAAACGGGCCAACCTGGGTGAATTGCGCCGTGTACTGGTGCGCCTGCAAAGACTGCTGGCCCCTGAGCCTGCTGCCCTGTTCCGCCTGCTGCAAAGACCACCAGTCTGGGTGGCCGAGCGTGATGTGCAGGAACTGCGTCAATCGACGGAAGAATTTGCCGTGGTCCTGAGCGACATGGCTTCGCTGCAAGAGCGTATCAAGCTATTGCAGGAAGAAATTGCCGCCAGCGTCAATGAACAAAATAATCGCTCTCTCTTCGTGTTGACGATAGTGACCGTACTGGCCCTGCCCATCAATATCATCGCCGGTCTGCTGGGCATGAATGTTGGTGGCATTCCTTTGGCCCAGCATGAAAATGGTTTCTGGATCGTGGTCGCCATCGTCGCCAGCTTTACAGCGATTGCAGGCTGGCTGGCATTCAGGAAAAACCGTCATGATTGATCATCATCAGACATCACCCATCTCCTACCCACCTTGTCAGGAATAAGCCATGAGCAAACTTTCATTCAATCAGGGATCACCGCAATTCATCCCGCTATCGACTTACCAGGCTTACCCGGAAACCGAGATGCTGGAGCGTGCACAAAGCTTTTATCAGGACATGAAGCGCCGCAAGACCATACGTGAATTCTCTGATCGCCCGGTACCGCGTGCAGTCATAGAAACTTGTTTGCTGACTGCAGGTACTGCCCCTTCTGGTGCCAATCACCAGCCCTGGCATTTTGCCGTGGTCACTGACACAGCACTGAAACACAAGATACGCATAGAAGCCGAAATAGAAGAGCGCGAATTTTATGACAGGCGTGCCCCGCAGGAATGGAAAGACGCACTGGCACCGCTGGGGACAGATGCTGACAAACCTTTCCTGGAAACCGCCCCCTATCTGATCGCCATCTTTGGACAAAAAGCCACGCTGATGGATGATGGCAGTGCCGTTAAAAATTACTATGTGCCCGAATCAGTATCCATAGCCACAGGCTTCTTGATCTCTGCCCTGCACCAAGCTGGCCTGGCGACGCTCACGCATACACCCAGCCCCATGGGCTTCCTGAATCAGTTATTACAAAGACCAGACAATGAAAAACCCTATATCCTGCTGGTAGTAGGGTATCCGGCCGAGCATTGCATGGTGCCTAATATACAGAAGAAGCCCCTGAACCAGATTGCCAGTTTTTTCTGATCGCCAGCCCGACTTTCCCTGGTTCACGTGAAGAGGTACCCTATGCGCCAATTCTTATCGACTTTACTCATCGTCAGCAGCCTTTTGCTGGTCCATCAGGCACAGGCAGCGGATGAACAGGCTGAACTGGTCAGGCAAGTCATGCAAACTGAGGCCGCTTTCGCCAAAACCATGGAGGCACGCGACCACAAGGCTTTCACCGAATTCCTGGCTGAGGAAAGTGTTTTTTTTTCCAGCAAAAAAGTCTTGCATGGCAAACAGGAAGTGGCGGCAGCCTGGAAGCGTTTTTATAACGATCCTGTTCCACCTTTTTCCTGGGCACCGGAAACCGTAGAAGTCTTAAGTTCGGGCAAGCTGGCACTCAGCAGTGGGCCGGTACGTGATCCTCAGGGCAAGCTGATTGCTACCTTTACCTCGATCTGGCGACAAGACAGCCCTGGTGTCTGGCATATCATTTTTGACAAAGGCAATGATGTCTGTGATTGTGCGAAACCTTAATTAAAGTAGCTAGAGTAGATAAGGCAGAGCAAAACCGGTTCTAATTGGCCAATATTTCACCAATTTTGGCAAGAATAAGAAGTAGATAGGACGTAAACCCCACAGTCGACCTGAATTCTGCCAGGATGGATGAAAAGCTGATGTAACATGGAATCAGATATGGCTTGTGGCCGGATGGTACACATACGCTAAGATTGCAGATTTTTTTGCTCAAAAGTCGCATTTCCAGAAACCGGTGTCATGACTGATCTTCATACACAGTTTATTGAGCTGAGCCAGCTACGTATAGGCATGTTTGTCTATCTTGACGTGGGCTGGATGGATCATCCCTTTCCTGTTTCCAATTTCAAGATCAGCAACGAGTCACAAATCGAGACCATACGTTCGCTGGGCCTGGAACGTATACGCTATGCACCAGAGAAAAGTAGCCCGGAAGCCAGCCCCATAGCCAGTGATAGCCAGCATCCACAGGAAACCAAAGTCACGGAAAGTCCGGGTGTTTTTGCCGCCAGACAAAGGCGGGAATTACTCGCCAACCAGCAAGCCAGTTTGCAGGTGTGCGAGCGACAATTCAGCCATGCTGCCCTCACCTTCAAGCAAGTCACAGAACTGGTCCATTCTCAACCAGCGCAAGCCAGGGAATTGACCGAGCAATTGATACAAGGTTTTCTTGGCCATATCCTGGGTGAAGATGAGGCGGCAATACGGCTGTTATCGGAAAAAGCCGGTGAAAAAACCTCGCTGCACTCCATCAACGTGACTGTCATCTCACTCTTGCTGGGACGTGCCCTGCATTTATGCAAGGCCGACATGCTGGACCTGGGTGTGGCCACCATGCTGCATGACATAGGCAAGATGGAATTACCCGACCGGCTGCGCTGGCAAGACGAGCATTTCAACCATGCAGAGCGCCAGCTTTACCATGAGCATGTGCTGCATAGTCTGACACTGGCGCGCAAGATGGGTTTATCGGCCAATGTATTGCTGGCGATTGCCCAGCATCATGAGCATGCAGATGGTAGCGGTTATCCCAGCCATGTACTGGGCGACAAGCTGGGTGCCATCAGCCGTATCGTCGCCCTGGTCAATCATTACGATAATCTGTGCAACCCCGCCAATCCAGCTTTTGCCATTACCCCGCATGAAGCCTTGTCGCAGATTTTTACCCAGCACAAACCGCGCTTTCATACCCCCACCCTGACTGCCTTCATACGCATGATGGGGATTTATCCTCCTGGTTCAGTGGTGCAACTGACCGATGAGCGCTATGCCATGGTGGTCTCGGTCAATTCGGCACGACCGATCAAGCCCAAGGTAGTCATCCACAATTCTGCCGTACCACGCGAAGAAGCCCTGGTCATCAATCTGGAACATGAAGCTACCCTGTGCATACACCGCAGCCTGAAACCGCTGCAATTACCCAAGGCGGCTTATGACTATCTGTCGCCACGCAAACGCCTCTGCTATTTCTTTGAGCGCGGGCTGGAGGCCGAACAACGCACTGACGATGGAGTAGCTGCATGAAGGCCCATCCCTGGCAATCGCTGATTGAGGGCTTGCTGGAAGCGATCATCCTGGTTGACCCCATACAGTTACGCATAGTCGCAGCCAACCAGGCTATCCATCATTTACTGCAAGTTTCCTCCGGCAGTCTGCTGGGCAAGGGCATCATCGATCTGGCAGCAGCACCTGAAGATGTGTTTTTCTGGGAAGACGTCGCCGCTGGCTTGTCCCAAAATATTCATTCCGAAACCATGCTGAAACGTGCCGATGGCGGCATCGTCCAGGTAGAAAGAAGGGTTACCCTGGTCAGGATGGGTCTGGACAGTTCTGTCTATGTGGTCGCCATCAATGACCACTCCAACCAGAGACAGGTTGAAAATGAACTGGAAAAACTGATCGCCGAGTTGCGGGCCACCCTGGAATCCACTGCGGACGGCATCCTGGTAACCGACCTTGATGGCGCAATACGCAGCTATAACCACTTGTTTGCCGAGTTATGGGGCTTGCCTGATGACTTGCTGACCCAGCGCGATGACAGGGCGATATATGGCTGGATGGACAAATGCATGCGGGATGCCCATCAATATGAGGAACGCCTGGGCACCATCAGCCGTTCACCCTTGATGGAAGCCACCGATGTCTTGACCCTGCGCTCAGGCAAGACGCTGGAAAGAGTCACCCTGCCGCAGTACGCCCGTGGCCGCCCTATAGGTCGCGTGTATTCTTACCGAGACATTACCCAGCGCCTGGCTGACGAAGCCCGCTTGCGCCTGGCGGCCAAGGTATTTGAATCGAGTACGGATGCAATCTTCATTACCGATGCCGAACAAAAAATAGTCACCACCAACCCCAGTTTCGAGCGCCTCAGCAGTTATACCGAACAAGAAATGCTGGGCAAGACACCGCGGGAATTTTTTTCAGAAGAAGGCAATACCGCCCAGGTGGAAAACTTGCTGAAAGAACTGGACAATTTGGGTTTCTGGGAAGGTGAATTGTGGAACAGGCGTAAGAATGGCCATGCCTATCTGTGCATGATCTCCCTGGTCAAGGTCCAGGATGAATTTGGGGCAGCGCTGAATTACATAGGTTTTTTCAAGGACAGGACAGAAACCCATACAGCCAAGCAAAGAATCGAAGAACTGGCTTTCCTGGACGTGCTGACCGGCTTGCCCAACCGATTGTTACTGGAAGAGCGCATACGGCAGGCGATTACTTTATCCAGCCGGAATAACTCCAGCTTTGCCCTGCTCTTCCTTGACCTCGATCATTTCAAGCAAATCAATGATTCCCTGGGCCACCCCTTTGGGGATCGCGTCTTACAGCAAGTAACCGAGCGCTTGAAAAAATGCATACGCCAGGTTGATACGGCAGCACGCCTGGGTGGCGATGAATTTGTCTTGCTCTTGCATGAAGCCAATGCCGAAGGTGCAGAAATCTGTGCCAGGAGGGTGCTGGAAGAATTGTCCTCCCCATTCTCTTTGGATGGCATGCATTTCACCGTCACTGCCAGCATAGGCATAGCCCTGTATCCCGATGACGGTAACAGCATGGCGGACCTCATCAAGAATGCCGATAGCGCCATGTACCATGTCAAGGAGAGAGGCCGTTCTGACTTCCGCTTTTACCAGCGCCAGATGAATATAGGCTTGCTGTCACGCATGAAGCTCGATCATGCCATGCGCCAGGCCCTGGAAAACCAGTTATTCCGCTTGCATTACCAACCTCAGGTGGAACTGGCAAGCGGCAAATTGCTGGGGGTAGAAGCCTTGCTGCGCTGGACCGATAAAGACCTCGGTGAAGTCAGCCCGGTGCAGTTCATCCCGGTGGCAGAAGAATCCGGCGTCATTGTCCCCATAGGTAACTGGGTCTTGCAAACCGCAATACAACAGGCCGCCGCATGGAATCACGGTGGCAAGAGCATGCGTGTGGCCATCAATGTCTCGGCCCTGCAATTCCAGCAAGCCAATTTTGTCGAGAGTATCGCAGCGGCCTTGCATGAACATGACTTGCTACCCCAGTGCATAGAACTGGAATTGACAGAATCCATACTCATCAAGGATGTCGAAGATACCTTGAAAAAACTGGAGTCGCTGGCAGCCCTGGGTGTCAAGCTGGCCATCGACGACTTTGGTACTGGCTATTCCAGTCTCAGCTACCTGAAACGCTTTCCCATCTATAAACTCAAGATAGACCGCTCTTTCGTCGGTGACTTGCCTGGTGATGAAAGCGATGTCGCCATCGTCACTGCCATTATCCACCTGGCGCACGCCCTCAAATTGCGTGTCATTGCCGAAGGGGTAGAAACCGAAAAACAGCGCGAATTCCTGCAGCAGCAACGTTGCGATGAAATCCAGGGTTATTTGTTTTCACCAGCCATGTCGGCGCAAGAATTTGAGCAACTGTATTTACGCTGAAAAAAACGCCGCATAAAAATGCGGCGCGAGAGGATGGTCCTTAGCGAGCCATCAATGAAGTCATGTGTAGCTATTTCAGAAATGCGTTCTCCAAAAACGGGAATCATCACGGATTTCGGCAATTTGTTCGCTGGTCAGTTCATTGCTGACTAATTCACGGCTATCCATGGCTTTACTACCGACTTTGAGGCTGGCTTTGAGCAAGTAACGATAACCGGTCAGCATGTCATGTTCTACACCATCACCGTGCAGGTAGCGCAGACCCATTTGAAACTGGGCGGTGGACAAGCCCTGATTGGCCGCCAGCATTTCCCAATGGGCAGCTTGTGCAGTATTTTTTTCGACTCCTGCCCCGTCCTGATAAGCCAGGGCCAGATGATGCTGGGCACTGGCATTGCCTTGCTGCGCAGCTTGTTGATACCAGAATACGGCGTCTTCTTGATTGGCTTCCACGCCCTTGCCGGTGGCATACATATAACCCAGGGCCAGCTGGGCCGAAGTCAGGCCTTGCAAGGCGGCACGGCGGAACAATTTGAAAGCCTGGCTTTCGTCAGTATCCACACCTTCGCCGGTCAGATACAGCACCCCCAGATTGGCTTGAGCACCAGCATGGCCAGAGTCAGCGGCCTGCTCCAGCCAATACGCGGCTTCCTGAACATTTTGCAGATCTGCATCCGGTTCCAGGTATAACAAACCCAGCATATTTTGCGCCTGGGTATCCCCTAGCAGGGCCCAGCGCCTGACTTGCATCTCATCATCGAAATCATCGTCGCCCAGAGCCGAAGCGCAGGTCAGCATGATCATGAGCACCATCAGCAGATGTCGCCATTTTTTCATTGTTATCCTCACCTGTTTTACTGCATGTACAGAATGCTACGCCTCCTGCATGGCCGGTGTGTGTCGCGACTGTTGGATTAGGTAACAAAATGTAGCCCAAGCTGTGTCCAGGTAGACAGTCTGGGGGTAAACTACGGAGGCAGACAATTCCATCACCAGCCATGAAAGCACATGCCGTGACCCCAGCCACAAAGCTACGCATAGGATTAATTGCCAACCGTTCTCACCAGGATGCACCCAATTCTGCACTGGTGCAGCTATTACATGGCGGCGGGCCAGCACTACAACATTTACAGGCTGAAATGGTGATCGTCGGACGTACCCTGGATGCCATTATTTCACATGGTCTGGTCGAAAACTGTCCCACAGTGGAACGCTTTCCCTATGGCCGTGAAGGTGGGCTCATGAAACTGGTATCCAGGGTCGTCGATAAAGACCCGGACAGAGCAGTCGACGCGGTGATCTATCTCATTGATCCTGTCGACCCATCCTCGGTCTTCCCAGAAGCCCATGCACTCAAACGCCAGTGCGTGATACACCGCAAACCCTTTTTAGCAACACTGGCCAGTGCCAGAGAATGGCTGGAACTGGAAGCCACTGCAAGCGGCGCCGCGATAGACCATAAACTGGACTCCAGTTTTGAATTAAGCAAGGAAGGTATCGCCCTGATCGCCCACGATGCCATGAAAGACAGCATGCTGGCCATGGCGGAAAAACATTTCGCCATGCTCGACAGTTTTGGCCACCGCTATGCCACTGGTACTACCGGCGGCTTGCTGAACCGGCTGGCACAAAAAATCAAGGGTGAAGAAGCCGGCAAGAACTGGGTCACCCCTTATCTTTCCGGCCCTCTGGGCGGTGATGCACAACTGGCGGAACTGGTACTCGACAGACAGATACGCCGCATCCTGTTCCTGGAAGACCCGCACGTGGCGCGCCAGCATGAAGCCGACATACAGTTACTCGAAAGAGCGGCCCGCACCGTCTGTGACTATGCCCAAGTCATCAGTGAAGTCACTGGTGCAGACCGCTGGTTGACACTGCTGACTCAAAGAGTCAGCAGGCAGGTTTAGGCCGCTGTTGCGGTCTGGCCGGAAAGGCGCTTGAGTCTTTCCAGCGTGCTCTCACCTGCAGTATCTGCCTGAGTGACAGATTTGCGGATAGCATCGATCTCGGCAGCCTGGTCCAGCGGTTTTTGGGCGATATCGGCAACAATGCGCAAACCTGCTGCTTCGTTACTGACTGTCTGTGCGCGACGTGTCAGGGCATTCAAGGCACTTGAATGGCTGGCCATGCTGGACAGGCTGCTGAGTTGCTCCTGTCTGTCCATGCGCAGTTGTTGCAAGTCCTTTTGTGCCTTGGCCGCGGCCAGGCTTTGCAAGGCTTTTTTCGCAGCGGCATCAAAGTCGGCCAATTGTTTGGAGAAGGCATCGACGATCTTCTGCAATTCATCCATGTATTCTCTGGCGTCTGCCTCTTCCTGAATTTCCAGTGGCAGGCGTGCCTTGTTGGCTTCAAGCTCATCACAGAACAGGCCGACGGTTGCTTCAGAAATCTTGCCTGCAGCAAGACGCTCTGCCAGTGTAGCAGAAGCCTTTTCATCGTTGGCTATCAGTTCGCGCAAGCGTACCACATCACTATGCTCTTTGTCGAAAGAGGCACGGGCAGAGGCCAGTTTTTGTGCGGTGTCGCGCAGGGCGGCAGCCAATCTGTCACGATCAGCTTCGGTCGCTGTTTCAGGATCAAAATTGGCGATCGCTTCAGATATCTTGTCGCCAAGAGCGCCAAAGTGTTTGGAAATCAAACGTGCGGTCAAGCCCCAGCCATTCATATTGCTCATGGTATTTCCTTTCAGTGTGTGACGCGGTAAATATCAAATACAGTGTTATGGGTACTACATCAAGGCGGTGCTATTGCACCAGCAGCCTTTCCGCTTCCAGGGGTAGGGCTATCATAAAATCGACATGGATGTCGCGCCTGCTGCCGCCATCCTTGCTACGCAAAATCTCTGTGCTGATGAGTAATATTTCAGACTGATTCCCTGCTTCATTCAAACGCCTGCGGTAAGGCATGAAGACCACGTCCTGTTGCAGGCCCAGCTTGCCTGCAGCATCATCGATACGGGTTTCCACTCCTTTGTAAGGCGCGACAAATTCCTGGGCCGGATCGCCGGCGTCGCGCTCATATTGCAGGCTGTCGGCGTCGGCAAAAACGCTGTCCAGACTGGCGTCATCCCAGCCTATGCCCGCCAGTTGTTCACGCCACAAACTGTAATTGCGGTCGCCCAGACCTGTCCCGTTTTCACCCAGGAAAGCTTGCTGGTCTTCCACGGTTTCAGGTATCAGGCGCGTCAGGTGACTGCAATATAAAAGCTCTTGCAATTCACCGCTGGCATCACAATACAACTGCAAAAATTTCTCACCACCATCGGCATCGCGATTCAGATAATAGCGATACATCTTGCCGCTGATAGCCAGTTGCACGCGGCTGATGGCGATGATGCGGGTTTCGGCTTCATCCGGCATGGTGATCAACGAACCCTGGCTGATGGCGCGTATCAAAGGTGTCTTTTGCAAATTGACGACACTGCCTATGCGCGCTCCCAGTGGCAGGCCAGCATCTTGCCTGCCCTTGTCTGCATGCATCTCATCTGCAGTGAGTTCATCCTTGTTGTGCTTGTTAAACAATTTGCCTACGTACTGATATGCATCTTTCCAGGCCATGGTATTAATTTCCTCCTAAACTGTAATGAACTGCACTGTCTTGCCTGTTGCGCCGACTGCGCAGGAATCGCCAGCCTGCCCAGGCCAGGGTTGCGAATAGCAAGAGGACGAGGGCCGTGCGCATTACTTTAAAACCACGGTCTTCCTTCGCTGCTGTCGCTACTGCTGTGGTCCCGGCTGTTGAACTGCTCAATGCAGCCGTACTGTCATCTGTCACTGCCGCATCACTACCACTAGCGTCATCCTTACTACTGCCCCCCTCTATATTGGTAATGGGTTCCAGCTGTCGGGGCCGGTGGTTTTCTGCTGCCTGGGTATGGCTCATCACACTACCCAGGATGACGCCACCGACAACGGCAGGCAAAATGCCACTGCCTCGTTGCGTCACCTGCGGTTGCATCAATGGCGGTGTTGATTGCGTCACTGGCGACGTGGTAGGCGTGCTATATATGGACTGGTTCGCAGCCTGATGATTGATGCTATTGTTGGCATTGCTATTGCCAAAGCCCTGATCCTGCGTGCGCTGGCCAGGCTGAGCCGCTTGCTGGCGCGCATCCATACTCTTTTGGGCATTCGCCTGTGCCTGGTTTTTTTCCAGGTCACGGTTCAGCGCAGAGTCAGATTTCTTGCCCACATTGGCGGACTTGCTGGTATTAAAACTGCCAAATCCAGTATTCGATGGCTGGACTGGAGCAGGCTTGCTGACATTTTTTTGCGAAGAGAAACCACCGCGAAAGCCACCCGAAGAGCCGGATGGACGTCCACCTGCATGTGCCAGGCCTGTCGATAGCGGCAAGACCAGCGCCAACACAATGGCTATTAATTTGCTATTAAAACTGTTCATGGTTCTTGTCTATAGAAATATGGTTAAGCTATCTGTACAATCCCTCAACGCTCGATGGATGTCATCATAGTGAGCAAAAAGTTAAAGATCATCGGTAATAAACGAGGGAATTCACCATGACACGTAAATATTCGGACATGAACCAGCACGACGCCTTGTACAAGATTGCGCGCGCCTATCCTGGTGGCCTGGAGGCATTGGCTGGCCGTATGGAAGTCTCGGTGAATGTCTTGCGCAACAAGCTGGCACCTGGCATAGAATCACATTACCCCTCGTTTGAAGAACTCTCGCTGATCGTCGAGCTCTGCCATAACGCGGGTGTCAAGGATGCCCATTTGCCGTTGCATGCGTTGTTAAGCCGTCATGGCATGGCGGCATTTGTGATACCTGAAACTGACCAGGTCAGCGAAGATGATTTGTCGCAAACAGTTTGCCGCGTCATGAGCCGGGTGGGCGATGTGGCTGAGGCTGTCTCCACTGCCCTCATCGATGGCGTGATTACCGATGCCGAAGCAGACTTGATAGAAAAAGAATTTCAGAGTGCACTAACGGTGCTGGGTGAATGGCGCGCACGCATACGTGCGCATCATAAACAAAGGGAGTCGTGAATTTCTTGCGACTGTTCGCGCACCAGGGATTGCTTACATCTACGTGCATAAGACGAGCGTAGTCTTGTAGGAGCGACTTCAGCCGCGATTATCTGCTACAAACCGAAGACCGACACGGCCAGATGTTCGCGGCTAAAGCCGCTCCTGCGAAATGAAGAAAAGTGTATTGCTGGCACTTGCTTAACTCTTAAGCAGAGCCTGTTTAGTGCAATCTCTTTTCCAGGAAAGCGACTATCCTCGGCCAGCCCATTTTGCGTGCCAGATCCAGTGCTGTTTCACCTTTGGGATTGAGCGCACCAGGATCGGCACCATGTTTGACCAATAAAGTAACTTGCGCGAGATTGCCAGCCAGCGCATCCCTCTGCAGCAGGGTCCAGCCAGCTTCATCGACGCTGCGGGTAAAAGCAGGCTCATCCTGCAAACCCTTATCCATAGGCTCTGCCATGTTTTCACTTGCGGGGTGTTCTGGCAAGTCGTCTATGTTGTTTAAGACGGACTTTTCTGTCGTATCAAACAGACTGGATAAGAATCCCTGTTTTTCTTTTGCAGGTTCCAGTACGACGGAGATTTTTCCTGGCTTGCCAAAATCCAAATCCCAGGCCCTGTCATGATCGTCACGCTCTGTTTTTGACATACCGCTACGTATCACGTCAATGCTGTAACCACCATATACTTTGCCATCAATAGCATACATCCAGTCATCAATTTCCTCCAGCGACACGCTCACCGGGTCACCTGCTGCGATGCTGTCAAACCATTGTGGGTTATTCAGCAAAATACCGGTAATGGTATCTCCATCAAACTGTATTTCATTGATCCACATATGTTCAACTTCAGGCACGTCCCCGCTTGAACCTGTAGGAAAAGCTATTTTCACAGCGGCCAAATCCAGGGCAGGTATGATACGTCTACGCTCCCATGACAATTCGCGCCAGAAGTATTTAAACGTCTTGCGAGCCTGTTCAGCAGCCACCTGCATCGCCGGGCTGGCACCTTCAAACATGACTATTTTGTCTTCACTCATGATCTTGGCCGATAAAATAAAAACAATATACTGCAAGCAGACTGACAATTACGCAAGTACAGCACTTCGTTTCAATTGATACAAGCCTTTACTTATTAATCGCAATGCGCGCAGTCGGCACAGCTATGCTTTGGGAAATTTGAATAGATGAAATATTTGCCCAGCAGCATTTGCTCTGCTGATTTACAATACAAGCCTGCCCTATGCCAAGCCGTCAGGCTGCCATCATCATGTCCACAGAAGCCCCAAGCCAGCGTCCCACCTCCCTTGCGGATTTGTATATTTCATTTACCTTATTGGCATTACAAGGATTTGGTGGTGTGCTGGCCATAGTCCAGCGTGAGCTGGTAGAAAAAAAACGCTGGATGACGATGGAAGAATTCGTCGAAGACTGGGCCGTCGCACAGATTTTGCCAGGGCCAAATGTGGTGAACTTATCCCTCATGATAGGTCATCGCCATTTTGGTTTTGCTGGTGCCATGGCAGCACTGGCTGGCATGTTGTCTGTGCCCTTGTTGATCGTGCTGGTGCTGGCCGTGGTCTATGCCCAGTTTGCCCAGCATCCTGAAGTGGTCGGTGCCTTGCGTGGCATGAGTGCCGTCACTGCCGGACTGATCATTGCCACCGGTCTCAAACTGATCCCGGCACTGAACAATAACCCCCTGGGCAGAACTCTGGCCCTGCTGTTCAGCGCCTTGTGCTTTATTGGCATCGCCTACTTCCGCCTGCCTCTGGTTTATGTCTTGTTCAGCCTTGGTGCCATCACTTGCATCATCGCTTACCGGAGGCTCAAATAATGCCGGATACCCTGCCTCATGTTTTGCTCATCAGCATGAACTGGAATGACTGGCTGCAATTGTTCCTGCACTATATGATGCTCTCCCTGCTGTCCATAGGTGGGGCGATTTCTACCCTGCCGGACATGCATCGCTACCTGGTGGCGCAACAGGGCTGGCTGACGGATGCACAATTCAATGCCTCGGTATCGATCGCCCAGGCGGCACCAGGTCCGAATGTCTTGTTCATTGCCCTGATGGGCTGGAATGTGGGCATGAATGCCGGTGGTATGTTGACCGGTTTGCTGGGTGTCTTCATTACCATGACGGGTATCTTATTACCCAGCACTACCCTGACTTATGTGGCGGCCAGTTGGGGACATGCCAACCGCGAACTGCGCAGTGTGCGCGCCTTCAAGCTGGGTATGGCACCGATCGTCATAGGTCTCTTGCTGGCCACAGGCTGGATCATGGCAGCCTCGCATAACCAGGCCAGTAAAGACTGGCCTTTGTGGCTGATGACGGTAGTCTGCACCCTGGTGGTCTGGCGCACCCGCCTGCATCTGCTGTGGCTGCTGGCGGGTGGCGCAATATTGGGATGGTTAGGCTGGATTTAAAAAATGTCAAACAAAACCCAGGTAGCGCTGACTGGCGTTGTAATACTGCAAATTTGGTAGCAAGGCCAGCATATCACTGTCAGATACTCCCAGCCATTTACCCAGGGTAGCGGCATATTGATCGACCGAGGTCGTTGGCAATAAACGGCCCTGCCCTACATCATCATCGCTGTCAGTCGCTACCAGTGGCGCAGTGCCGTAATAGCGCTTGCCATTGACGGCACCACCCAGCATGAAATGCATGCTGCCCCAGCCATGATCAGAACCATCATTATTGCCGCTTAAAGTACGGCCAAAGTCAGAAGCCGTAAAGCTGGTGACCTTGCTGTCGACTTTCAATTCTTTGGTGGCGGCATAAAAAGCCGCCATGGCTTCTGCCACACTGGCCAGCAAACCTGGGTGTGTGGACACCAGGCCATCATGGGTATCAAAGCCTCCCATGGAAACAAAAAACACCTGACGTTTCGTCCCCAGCGTACCAGCACAGGAAATCATGCGCGCCACCATCTTCAATTGCATGGCAAGATTATTCTCTTCATTAAATGGTGTAGCGATTGCCGGTGCGCCCGCCAGTGCCGCAGTCAGTACCCCATTGGCATCGATGGAGCGTTTGCTGACACGGGTATATTCATTTTCAAACAAATGTGGCCGGGCTTGCGTGACCAGGTTTTGCAAGGCGGTGGAACAAGCTGCTGAACCAAACAGTGGTGCCTGCAAACCCGCCAGCGGCACGGAGCCATTGGTCGACACCTGGTATTGCACGGCCGTATTACCGGACAGGTAAACCGCATTGCCTGAAACATTCACGCAGGTAAAAGTGGCATTGCCATTACCTGCCTGGAACAGATCGCCCATGCGCCCGCCCCAACCTGAGGTTGCCCCCTCTGGCGCAGAAGATTGCCATACCGATTGCTGGTCGTTATGCGAAAACAATTTGGGCGGCAGCATCGCTGTTTTATTCGTGTATTCCAGCTTGGTGGTCGGGCGTATCAGGGTACCGACGTTCAACAATACTCCCATCTTGCCTGCATCGAAAATCGGCAGCAACGGTGCCAGTTCGGGTGCCAGTGCATATTGATGGCTGAAACCGCGGCGATCCAGCGGCACATTCAAACCCTGCAGCACGGTGCCACTGAGTTTATCGCGTGCATATGCCAGGGTGGGGCGCAACTGGTTATAGGCATTGTAATTGGCCGTATCATAGGGCACCAGGGTGTTGGCGTAATCATTACCGCCGTATAAGAATACACAGACGATGGCCTTGTAGTCGTCGGCATTGGCGGCGGAAGCTTCGGCCATGGCGGCCAGGTTGAGTGCCCAGGGGGTGGCAACACCGGCAATCGAGAGTGCCGAGACACGTTGCAAGAATGCGCGGCGTGAGGCATTCATGGTTGTAGAATTTTTCATCATGCTTTCCTGTCATCATTACAGTAAATTATTTGAGCAGTATCCCGAACTCATTTGAGAACGATAAATTCTGGTGCGGCCAGCACCAGCGTCAGCGCCGCATAAATTCTTTGTTTGCGGCGGTTATCGGTCCCCCTGGGCATGCTGTCGACAGCATTGCTGAGATTGAGCAAAGTAGCGGCGCTCAATTGACCTGCCGCCAGTACCAGATTGATTTCATCGAGCAGGGCGGGCGCTGTTTCTGCCAGCGGCATCAGGCTGCTGTAGTCCGCTGTCACATCACTGATACCGCTGCTGACTGCATGCTGCATATAATTTACATAACCAACCACCGAGGATTCATTGGTGATCTGGAATTCAGGTGCGACCAGGGCAGCCGTGGCAATCGCGGTATTCGGTGGCACATAGCCGGGACGGAAATAATTGAATACCGATGGTGAGCGCAGAGGGCTTTGTCCCAGCCTGGTGGCGGGATCACTGGTATTGCCGAGATTCCAGGTATCGTTCGTCGCCGTGGCATTGTAGGCTCGTGCCCAGGCCAGCAAGCGCAGCATGGGTTCACGCAATTTGCCAAACTGCGGATTGCTGATATTGGCTGGCTGGCGTGCCTCATCATCAAGCAAGATGGCTTTCAGTACTGCCTTCAGGTTCCCCCTGCTGCTGGCGCTGCCGCTACCATCATTGCCAAACACCACAGCCACTCTGGCGACATAGGCGGGACTAGGATTGCTGGTCACCAGTCTTTGTATCAATTGGCGGCTGATGAAAGGGGCGACATTGGCGTGGGCAAAGATGATGTCCAGCGCTGCTTTCAAGGCATCCGCACCATTCAGGCCCGCTGCCACAGTCTTGCCCAGGAAGCTGGAAGCACCGGTTTCATGTCTGCTGGCCACTTGTATCATGGGTCTGCGCATAAAATCCGGGGTATCGGCCTTGCCGCCAGCCAGATCAAAATCCCAGCCAGTAAAAATGCGGGCCAAGCCGGTAATATCGTCGAGGCCATAGGTTTCCCTGGTCTTGCCCGCTTCCAGGCGTGGGCTACCGTCGGGATTGAGTTCAAGCAAACCTATGCTGAAGAGTTGCATGAGTTCGCGCGCATAATTTTCATCCGGCAAGGCACCGGTCTGGGGATTGAACTTGATATTGCCGCGAAAGGTAAGGTAGGTGCCCATGGCGGGGCTGGTCGACACCAGTTGCAAGAGATCGCGATAATTACCAAAACAATTCGCTTCCAGCATGTCCAGCCAGGCCGCTGCGGCAAAGGCTTTCCAGCCACCACCAATCAAGCCATCAATGGCCACCACGATGATTTCAGACAAGGCCAGGGTAAAACGCTGGCGCAGGGTGTCGGGTGAGCTGATCAGCTTACGCCAGGCGGTGGCATCAAAACCGCTTTCACTATTGCGAAAGCTGATATCGCTAAGGCCCTTGGAAACCAGCCAGTCCCAGCGACTGCCATTACCAGGCAGGCTGAATTGCTCATCGAGCCAGCCTGCATAACCCAGGCTTTGTACTCTGGCGATCTGGGCCCGGCTGGCTCCCAGGCTGGCCTGTGCCAGGAAGCGGGCTGCTTCGCTGGATGTAATGGCGGTACTGACAGGTTCAGGAGCCGGCGCTGGTGGCGGCATCGTGCTGGCAGCTGGACTGACTGCATTGCTATCGGCAGTGTTAGTAGCTCCGCCGCAAGCCGCCAGCAAGGCGGTGGACGCCATCAGCGCCGCCCGCTTTAATTCCTCTTGTTGTTTGAACAAATTCTTGTCTATGCTGTCAATATGATTAACAGTCTCCGTGCCAGCCAGTTGCTCTTCCATATATGCCCCTCTTGTTTGTATAAAGATTGCTGGCTTTCACAATAGGATAGCCATGTAAATTTCCTATTACCGATTTGTAAGCAGTTGTCAGGGAATATGCAGGTTTTGTATATAGTTCGTTACTTAGTGGGTGGAAATAGAGCTGGATGGATGTAGCCTGCCCAGATCATTTGTTACACTTTCGTTTTATCGGAATGATCAGGACTCATTGGTCCTGCCCTCCAGACAATCTTTGTTACAGGAACAGGCATAGTTTGAGGTATGCTTGCCACCTTGAAATTCTGCACCGGTTCATAGTCCATGAAGTTGAGCATAGAAGCGCCTGAAGATGAAATTGCCCTGCCGGGTGAAGTTCATTTGCACATCCGGTTTCGCCCCGCGAATATGTTTGGCATCGTGCTGGCTTTGCTGGTACATGGGCTGTTGCTGTATTTCCTGCTGAATATGAGCGTGCTGAAAAAAAAGCTGGATAAAGCAGGCTTGAGTGAGCCTATCGTCTTGCTCATGAATAAGGAAAAGGCGGTGTCAGCACCCAAGCAGGCGACTGCCCCGCAAAAGCAGAAGACCCAGTCCAAACCTGTGCGCATCCCGCCATCCAAAAACGCCATCACCCAGCCCAGGGCCACGCCGCAGCCGACCACGGACTCACCTGTCCCGCAACCGCCGCCACCGCAAGCCAAGGAAACGCCGCCAGAAATGGATATGATGGCCCTGGCCAATGCAGCACGTGAACGCCGTCGCGCCGCCGAAGAAGCGGCAGCCCAGGAAAATGAAGGTGCCCGTCAGGCTGGACGCGGCATGACACCGCAAGAAGTGGCAGAAGCCAATGTGCGCCGTAGCATGCAGCAAGCCAATGGTCGTGGCGGCAGCGGCGTGTTTCAGTTAATTGATGTCAGCACCCGGGTGGGCCGGTTCTCCTTCCACGGCTGGAATACCCGTGCCATCGCATCAGGCAGAAAACAGTTCTTTGAAGTAGATGCCGGTCTGGGCGGTGATGTTCGCATGGCCGTAGTACGCCGCATGATAGAAATCATACGCATGGAATACAAGGGCGATTTCAACTGGGAATCCAGACGCCTGGGCACGGTAAGACGCATGTCTGCACGGATAGAAGATACGGCAGAGCTGGAAAGTTTCTTGATGAAAGAATTTTTCCCTTAGATCTTTGTATCTCAAGCCTGGCCGGTCCGGCCAGGCGACAAGCCCGGTATCTCAGACTGGCTGGCCTGAGACCCTGGCGGCCCGCCCTCGCCACAACTGCAGCAAACCCTGCCACCAGCTGACAGGCTCCACTTGCTGTATCAGCAAGTCACAAGTCTCCAGCGCGCGCAACGCTACCCAGCCATCGCGCTCCGCCGAGAAGCATGCACCGGCACTGAGCACCGTATCCACTTGCCAGGCCACGCCTTCCAGGAATTGCGGCGCAGCCACAATTTGCAAACACCCCTTATGCAAATGCAGTTTGCTATCTGTCATTAACAGTAGGTGCAGGCGCTGACCCGCTTTGATCGTATGTATATCCATGAAATGCTCCTGAAAGTGGTGAGGCATGTGTTTCAGGATAAGTCTTGCCAGAGATTCCGCACAGACACAGAAAAAGCCTATCTGTATCGCATCAGACAGTTAATTCATAATCTGTTATTGTATCGTTAGTCCTGAACTGTATCTGTGCAGGCCCTGAGCATCTTTACATCGTCAAGCTATGCAAACCCTACCTCTCTACAGGCAACTGGCCGACCATTACCTGAATGCCATACGCTGCGGCACACTCAAGCTGGGTGACCGCATGCCTTCGGTACGCAAACTCATGCATGTGCACGGCGTCAGTCTGTCCACTGCCTTACAGCTCTGCCGCCAGCTGGAAACCGAAGGCTGGCTGGAAGCGCGCCCGCGTTCTGGCTATTTTGTGCGACAGCCAAGACGGGTGCGCCTGATACCTGCGCAGGAACCCACCATAGGCAAGATCATCGACCCCGCGCAGTTTGTCGGCATCCATGAACTGGTGTCAGAAATCATTGCCCAGGGCCAGCGCCAGGTGAAATGCAATCTGGCCCGCGCAACTGGTGGCCCGGCGCTGTACCCACACCAGCAATTGCGCAGCCTGACCGTCAGTACCCTGCGCCGTTATCCAGAATTGCTGACCAAGGCGATATCACCGGGTGGCAACCGTGAACTCAAGGCTGCGCTGGCCAAGCGCGCACTTGATTCCGGCATCAGCACTTCCGCAGAACAAATCATCATTACCAATGGCTGTATCGAAGCCCTGAACCTGGCCTTGCGCGCCGTCGCTCAGGCAGGTGATGTCATCGCGGTGGAATCACCGACTTTTTACGGCCTCTTGCAAGTGCTGGAAAGCCTGGGCATGAAAGCCCTGGAAATACCCACCAGCCCCAGCACCGGCATTTCCGTCGAGGCGCTGGAACTGGCGATGCGCACCTATGACAATATCAAGGCAGTCGTGGTCGTGCCGCATTTACAAAATCCTCTGGGTAGCATGATGCCCGACCAGCACAAGCAAAAACTGGTAGCACTGTGTGAAAAGCAGGGCATACCGCTGATAGAAGATGACTCTTATAGCGCCCTCGCAGATGGCGATAAAATACCAACTGCATTGAAGCAATGGGACCATAGCGGCAATGTGATTTACTGCGCATCGGTACACAAGATACTCGCGCCTGGCATGCGCGTGGGCTGGATACTGGCGGGCCGCTGGCAAGAGCGAGTCAACATGCTGAAGTATGCGCACACCCGTTATAACGAGGAATTGTCACAGATAGTTACGGCGACTTTTTTACTGTCGTCAGCTTACGACAGACACCTGCGGAAACTACGTAGTAGCCTCGCCGTGCAAAGAGAAAAAATGGCCGAAGCGATTGCCACTTATTTCCCGGAAGGCACGCGTGTGACCATGCCAGCTGGTGGTGTTTCGCTGTGGGTGGAAATGCCAACCGGCACGTCGTCCCGCGCGGTTTTTGATGCCGCTCTAGAGGAGAGCATCCTGGTTTCACCAGGTTTGATGTATTCCAATTCAAATCGTTTTGATCATTTTTTGCGCCTCAATTGTGGCATGCCATATACCCAGGATCTGGATGATGCGATGCGTTTGCTGGGCCGCATCATTCAGCATCAGGCTTCTTCCAGGCAACACATCGCTGCATAATTTTTAAGCACTGTGGAAAGCCACAATTGTGGCTGTTCCGCGCATTTTCCATAATGGCTGCACTGACGGAAACAAATATTCCGCAACGTGCTCGCCATGCTGATTTCGTTCAGGCGAGACTTTCTACCATCCAATGGAGACCCAGGATGAAAGCTCAAGCCTTCTACAAATCCCTGTATTTTCAAGTCATCACCGCGATTGTTCTAGGCGTGATGCTTGGCCATTTCTATCCCGATTCTGGCACTGCCATGAAACCGCTGGGCGATGCTTTCATCAAGCTCATCAAGATGATGATAGCGCCGATTATTTTCTGTACCGTGGTAGTCGGTATAGCCGGCATGGAAGACATGAAAAAAGTCGGCAAGACCGGTGGCATGGCCCTGCTGTATTTTGAAGTGGTCAGTACCCTGGCATTGATCGTCGGCCTCATCATCGTCAATGTCGTGCAACCTGGGGTGGGCATGCATATCGATGTGCATACCCTTGATACCAAGGGCGTCGCTGCCTTTGCCGGACCGGGCAAAATGCAGACCACGACAGAATTTTTGATGGCCATCATACCTACGACTTTTACCGATGCTTTTGCCAAAGGCGAGATCCTGCAAGTCTTATTGATCTCGGTGTTTTTCGGCTTTGCCTTGCATCGCTTTGGCGGCCGTGGAACCCTGATATTTGATATGGTGGAAAAATTCTCCCACGTGTTGTTTGTCATCGTCGGCTATATCATGAAAGCCGCGCCGATAGGAGCATTTGGTGCCATGGCCTTCACCATAGGTAAATACGGTGTCAAGTCCCTGGCAGAACTGGGCATGCTGATGGCCACTTTCTATATCACCTGCCTGATCTTCATTTTTGGTGTACTTGGTACCATTGCCAGGTTCCATGGTTTCAGTATCTGGAAATTCATCAAATACATCAAGGAAGAATTGCTCATCGTACTGGGCACGTCCTCTTCTGAATCTGCCTTGCCACGCATGATGGCCAAGCTGGAAAACCTGGGCGTGAAAAAATCCGTGGTCGGCCTGGTCATCCCTACCGGTTACTCGTTTAACCTGGATGGCACTTCCATCTACCTGACCATGGCCGCAGTCTTCATTGCCCAGGCAACGGATACACCGATGACCCTGATGCAGCAAATCACTTTGCTGGCAGTCTTGCTGCTGACATCCAAGGGCGCAGCGGGTATCACAGGGAGTGGTTTCATCGTGCTGGCTGCCACCCTGTCTGCGGTTGGCGGTGTGCCTGTCGCTGGCCTGGCCCTGATACTTGGTATAGATAGGTTTATGTCAGAAGCACGCGCCCTGACCAACCTCATCGGCAATGGTGTCGCCACTATCGTGGTGGGAAAATGGGGCAACGATGTGGACATCGTCAAGATGCAGAAGCGCCTGAATAATGAAAGTGTGGAAGAAGCAGAAGATCCGGAAATCTTGATGGATACGGCATCCATGCACACAGCAGTACGTCACTAAATAAAGTAATAGGACTTACGCAAAACCGCCCCAGCTGCGTTGCAGCTCCTAGCCGTACTAAAAGTACTGTCTTCGTCGCTACGGTGCAGTCAGGGTTTCAGACAATATGTTGTCTGCTGACGAAACGAACCTCCCTTGCAAGGGAGGTTTCATAAAAGCGACAGCCTTGCTGGGACAATTTTGCGTAAGTCCTAAGTAATTGAATGTATGCAAAAGCGGACTTGAAAGTCCGCTTTTTTTATCTCTGCAAACTTCAACTACTTTTTCTCAAATGCCGCAAGGCCAGAGTCAGGGACATTAATTGTATGGTCGCCGCCAGAAAGAAAGGCGCGCCCAGCAAGATACTACCCTTTTCAAAATGACTGACCTGGCCGACTATCGATGTACCTATCAAGGTGGCAAACACGCTCATGATACTGGCCAGTGCCGTCAGTGAGCCCATGGCCAGGCCTTGCGAACGTGCATCCACTGCGCGCGAGAAAAAACCTTGCAGGGCAGGGCCGGTAGCAAAGGCCAGCACATTGCACAAAATCAACACATACATCATCCACCCCTGACTTGCCAGGCCATAACAACTCAGCGCCACAGTGGAAGACGCCAGACCGATCAGGACGGCATTGGCGTCACCTACCCGCTTGATATAAGACCCCAGAAAAACGCCTTGCATAAGTACGCTGGAAATGCCAACCATGAACAGTGAAAAACCATTTTGCATGGGTGTCCAGCCAAAGCGCAATTCTGTAGACAGGACCCAGGTGGTTTGCAAAGTGAACTGGGCAAACATGGTTAGCGCATATACCCATACCAATGCGCCAACGCCACGCAAATGCGCCAACCCACGCAGGCCGGCAAAGGGATTGGCGGCAGCAAGACGAAAAGCTTTGCGATGTTCTGCAGGCAGGGATTCCGGCAGTGAGAAATAGCCATACACCACATTAGCCAGCGACACAGCCGCTGCCAGATAAAACGGGTAATGGATATGCGCCTCACCCAGCATGCCACCGATGACAGGGCCGCAGATAAAACCCAGACCAAACATGGCACCTATCTTGCCCAGGGCCTTGGCACGGTTTTCCTGGCTGGAGACATCGGCGATATAGGCATTCGCCACTGACAGATTTCCTGCCGTGATACCGCCTATGGCACGCACCAGCAGCATCCAGTAGATATTGGTGACCTGGGTCAGCATGAAGAAATTCAAGCCCAGGCCCAGCACGCAAGTCAGCAAGACAGGACGGCGGCCATAACGGTCACTGAGTGCGCCTATCATGGGCGCGAAGATAAATTGCATGACGCCGTAGATGGCAACGATAGCGCCATACCAGTATGCCTGGCTATCTGCCTGCAAGGTATAACTGGCCACCAGCCGCGGCAAGACCGGAATGATGAGGCCTATGCCGAGGATATCGAGGAATACCGTAATCAATACAAAACGCACATTGGTCGGCAGTGCTTTGGCAACATCTGCCTGTTCAGAACTTGTCATACCAGACATCCTTTAAGCGGAATGTTCAAAGCACAATAGTATATGATTACTGCAAGATAGATTTGTAGAGAGGGCAATATGGCTTTGTTTGATCATTTTCTTGTTATTGCCTTGCTGGTCGCCATCAGCGCATTTTTTTCCATGTCCGAGATTTCACTGGCGGCAGCGCGCAAGGTCAAGCTGCAGATCCTGTATGCCGAGGGCGAGCAACGTGCGGGCAAGGTGCTGGCACTGCAGCAAGAGCCCGGGCATTTTTTTACAGTCGTGCAAATCGCCCTGAATGCAGTGGCGATACTCGGTGGTATCCTGGGTGAACAAGCCTTGACGCCGTATATCCTGAAAGCCCTGGCGGCTATCTTTGGCATGATCAGTTGGGTGGAAACTGTCAGCTTCGTCAGCTCTTTTTTGTTCGTGACCTCGATCTTCATTTTGTTTGCTGACCTGATGCCCAAGAAGATCGCCATGATTTCGCCAGAAACCGTGGCCATGCTGGTAGTCAGCCCTATACTTTTGTGCGTGCGCCTGTTCAAACCCCTGGTCTGGGTCTTCAATGGCCTGGCCAACCTGCTCTTGCGGCTGTTGAATTTACCGACAACACGCAATGAGCAAATCACTTCCGATGAAATTTATGCCATGTTTGATGCCGGTGCTGAAGCCGGGGTCGTGCTGGAAAGCGAGCATCACATGATAGGCAATGTGTTTGAGCTGGAAAGCCGCACCGTGCCATCGGCCATGTCGCAGCGCGACAGCATCGTCTACTTCACTTTGCAAGACACAGATGTGGTCATACGCCAGAAGATCGCCGAACATCCGCATACCAAGTTCCTGGTCTGCGATGGCAATATTGACAATGTCGTTGGCTATGTAGAATCCAAGGATATCCTCAAGCGGGTACTGACCAACCAGGCTTTCACCAAGGTGCAGGAATTATCGATACGCACAGCCCTGGCTGTCCCCGATTCGCTGACCCTGTCGGAAATGCTGGAACAATTCAAGGGCACACGTGAAGACTTTGCCGTCATCCTCAATGAATATGCCCTGGTGGTGGGTGTGATTACCCTCAATGATGTGCTGAGTACCCTGATGGGCAACCTGGTACATCCTTTCCTGGAAGACCAGATCGTCAAGCGTGATGCCAACTCCTGGTTAATTGACGGTGCGACAACGATCGAGGATGTCTGCCGCGCTCTCGACATAGATGGCTTGCCTGAGCAGGGAAGCTATGAGACCATTGCCGGTTTTATGATGACGATGCTGAAAAGGATACCCAAGCGCACGGATTTTGTCATGCTGGGGTCTTACAAGTTTGAAGTCGTCGATATTGATCATTACCGTATTGATCAATTACTGGTAGTCAAGCTCGATGGCGCAGATAGCAGCGCATCATCCTGATCAAGACCTTAAGATTTTAATATCTCGCTTTTTCTTTGCTTTTTCATCGCTTTTTCATTGCTGACAGCAGCCGGACAATAAAGCTGCTGGCTTACCCGTTTTTATCAGGATTTTCATGTTGCACGCTTGTGGAGTAGATTTTGGCACCTCGAATTCAACCGTTGGCTGGCACAGGCCGGGCCAGCCCGCGCTCCTGGCGCTGGAAGAGGGCAAAGTCACGCTGCCATCGGTGGTGTTTTTTGATGTAGAAGATGACCAGGTCAGTTATGGCCGCGCCGCCCTGGGTAACTACCTGGCAGGCTATGAAGGCCGTTTGATGCGCTCCATGAAGAGCTTGCTGGGCACCAGTCTGATGGATGGGCAAACCGAAGTACAGGGCAAGGCCGTACCTTTTCGCCATTTGCTGGCGCAATTCATACGCGAACTCAAAGCACGCGCAGAGAAATCAGCCGGTACGCATTTCACCCAGGCGGTACTGGGGCGCCCCGTGCATTTCATCGATGATGACAGCAAGGCTGACAAGCTGGCACAAGACACTCTGGAACAAATCGCCCGTGCTGCCGGTTACAAGGAAGTACAATTCCAGTACGAACCCATCGCTGCCGCCTTTGATTATGAATCGCGCATCAGCAAGGAAGAACTGGTACTGATCGCCGACATAGGTGGTGGTACTTCAGATTTTTCGCTGGTGCGCCTGGCACCGGAACGCGCCCACAGAATAGACAGAAAAGACGATATCCTGGCCAATGCCGGTGTGCACATAGGAGGCACCGACTTTGACAAATACCTGAGCCTGAACCATGTCATGCCCCTGCTGGGCCTGGGTGGCCGCCTGGGCAGCCAGATCGACGTGCCTTCCAGTTATTATTTCAACCTCGCGACCTGGCATACCATCAACCTGACTTATACCCAAAAAGTCTGGCGTGAATTGCAAGAAGTCTATCGCGATATCAATACCCCGGAATTGCGCCTGCGTTTTGAACGTTTGCTGAACCTGGTCGAAGAACGCGATGGTCACTGGCTGGCCATCAAGTCGGAAGAAGCCAAAATCTTATTATCGGATCAACAAACCATAGACTTGCCGCTGGAACGTTTGCGCAGCAAACTACCAGCCCCGGCCTGCCATCTGGCCCTGGACCAGGCTGGCTTGCAAACCTCGATCGCGCACTTGACCAGCAATATCGGCGAAACCGTCAACACCGTGCTCAACATGGCGAACCTGAGGCCTGAGCAAGTAGATACCGTGTTTTTCACCGGTGGTTCCAGCGGTGTGCGCGGTTTGCGCCAGCAAATCGCCAGCATAGTCCCCACCGCCACCAAGGTAGAAGGTGATTTGTTTGGCAGCATAGGCGCAGGCCTGGGCCTGGATGCAGCCCGACGTTTTGCCTGAAAATGCCGTCTCTGACTGCAACTTAGACTAACAGGACTTACGCAAAATTGTCCCAGCAAGGAGTAGCGACGAAGACAGTACTTTAGTACCGAATCTTGCTAAATGCGGGAGCTGCAACACAGCTGGGGCGGTTTTGCGTAAGTCCTGACTAATATATTTCACCTAAAGTCACATTATCTTCCTGCACACCCGCACGCCTGAGTCCAAAACTTAAACTATACTTGTGGCATCAATTAGCAGGCTTTTCTACTCGGAGAAGGCATGTCGAATGAACAAGACGATGATGAGCTGTTCATAGTTGAAGATGCGGAAGACGAAGCCGCAACTCAACAAGCAGGCCGTAGCTGGAAAATCGCCATCGTCGATGATGACGAGGACGTCCATCGCACTACCTGTTTTGCCCTGCAATATGTGCAGATACTGAACCGCCCACTGGAATTTATCCATACTTACTCCAAAGATGAAACCCGCCGGGTTTTCGCAAACGAGAGTGACATTGCCGTGATCCTGCTGGATGTGGTCATGGAAACCGAGCATGCTGGCCTGGAACTTGTCAGCTTCATCCGCGATGAGCTGGGCTGGACCGATACCCGTATCATCCTGCGCACCGGACAACCTGGTTATGCGCCGGAAGAAGAAGCCATACGTGACTATGACATCAATGACTATAAAACCAAGAATGAACTGACGCGCAAAAAATTACTGACTTCGCTGACTGCTGCCGTGCGATCGTATGAGCAGATACGCACCATTGATGCCAGCCGTCGCGGTCTGCACCAGATCATCAGTTCCAGTTCTGCCTTCACCTTTGAACACGGGATACAGTCTTTTGCCAGCGGCGTGATTACCCAGATCGCTGCCCTGTGTGGCGTCCCGCCCGAAGGCTTGCTATGTGCCCAGGGCGAGCTTGATGATGTGGATGAAGAGGCCCCTCAGGTCTTCAATGTCATTGCTTCTGCCGGGCACTATAGCAATTTGATGAATTGTCCCATCGACGATATCCACAATAGCAGGATACGCGATGCCTTGCGCCATGTGCTGACCCTGCGTGAACCCCTGTTCACCGATCACAGCATGACCCTGTATTTTTCTGGCCGGGGCAACCGGCCGCTGGCAGCCTATATAGACCTGCCCTTCTCGCTGTCAGAAATCAACCAGAATCTGCTGGAAGTATTTTGCTCCAATCTTGGCGTCTGCCTGGACAATTTGAGTCTGGTGAATCAACTCAAGAACCATGCTTACCGAGATCAATTGCTGAAGTTACCAAAC
Source organism: Undibacterium sp. JH2W (assembly GCF_049340425.1). Taxonomy (NCBI): domain Bacteria; kingdom Pseudomonadati; phylum Pseudomonadota; class Betaproteobacteria; order Burkholderiales; family Oxalobacteraceae; genus Undibacterium; species Undibacterium sp. JH2W. The sequence goes on from NZ_JBMPOT010000001.1 coordinate 57,744, forward strand.
CGCCTGAAATTCATAGACCAGATCAGCAGCGTCCTGAAAACCAGGATGCCCGGGCAAATGGTGGCACTCATAGACATCGATGATTTTGCCGAGATCAATGATGTGCTCGGCCATCACTATGGTGACCTGATACTCAAGGCTGTTGCTGACAGGCTGCGCGAAAAACTCGGCGAACCCATTTTCCTGGCGCGTATTTCCGGCGATGTCTTTGGCCTCCTGGGCAGTAGTGAATTACTTGAGCCAGAAAGCTTGCGGCTCTTGTTCATCGAGCCCTTCACGATAGAAGAAACCGCGCATTCGGTATCCATGTCGATAGGCATGGTGGCCCTGGCTGGTTATGAAGGGGATGGCGCAGAGCCACTGAAAGATGCCAGCATCGCCTTGAAGCGTACCAAGATACACCAGCGCGGCACTTGCACACTGTTCACCCGCTCCATGGGTATAGAAATACGCGAGCGCGCCACCCTGATGCAGCATTTGCACAAGGCCTTTGATGCGGAACGCCTGTTCCTCATGTACCAGCCACAAATCGATCTGGAAACCGGCAAATTCACTGGCCTGGAAGCCCTGATACGCTGGCGCACGGATGAAGGTGTGCTGATACCGCCGAATGATTTCATTCCCCTGGCAGAATATTCCGGCCTCATCATCAGCCTGGGTGCCTGGGTCTTGCGGACAGCCTGCTTCATGATGGTCAAATTGCAAAAAGCCGGCATCGCCCCAGAACGCATGGGCGTCAATGTATCTGTCGTACAATTCCGCCAGGATGATTTTATAGCCGTCGTGGAGCGCGCCTTGCGCGATACCGGTTTGCAGCCACAACACCTGGAACTCGAAATCACCGAATCTGTCACCATGAGCGGTGCCGCCATGTTTGAAACCCGGCTCGCCAGGCTCAAAGAACTGGGTGTAAAAATCGCCATTGATGATTTTGGTACCGGTTTTTCTTCCCTCAGTTACCTCGATAAATTACCGGTAGACAGGCTGAAAATAGACCGGGCCTTTGTCAACCAGATCGATACACCGGAGGGGCCACGCATTGCCGAATTGATTACACAGCTCGGTAAAAAGCTGGGCTTGCAAGTCATTGCCGAGGGTGTAGAACATGAAATTCACTGGAAAACCCTGGCTGCCATGGGTTGTCATGAAGGCCAGGGCTTTTATATAGGCCGGCCCATGCTGGAAGAGAATCTGATCAGCTGGATCAATCTCAGAAAATAAAAGGCTGTTGCAGGCGGGGCATGTTATTTCTGCCTCACGCTGCAACAGCCTTATTACAGTATCAGGGCAAACGCCCTGTCCTGCTTACCCGGCTTATTTCTTGTCCATAGGTGGATGCTGACCATCCTTTTGCGCGCCCATATGACCCATGCGTTCACGCATATGTGATGCCATGCGCCTGTGGCTTTCATCAAAAATCTTTTGCTGCTCTGGTGTCAGCACAGCATAGAAAGTTTTCAGGGAGCTCAGACGGGTTTGCATCCTGGCCAAATGCTCTTTCATTTTTTCCAGGCCTTTTTCCATACGCTCTGGTGTGGTCAGCTTATCCATTTCCTTGCGGTCTGGATGGGCAGGCATGGGGCCAGGGTTCATGGCATCGGTAAAGCTTTTCCAGGCGGGTTCCTGGGCCGCCGTGATTTTCAGTTTGTCGTGCAATTCGGCCTGGTGCTTGGCCATGCGTTCTTTCATTTTTTCTGCCCACTTGGCAGGGTCACCATGCTGGCCATGCCCGTCTGATGGGGTTGCAGGTGGGCTACTTTGCGCCCAGCTCAGGCTTGCAGCACCAAGTGTCAGTGCCGTCAAAGCGATCGATATTTTTTTTTGTAAGGTATTCATGATTTCACTTTCTGAACAGAAGAACATACTCAAGGTTTACTGTAAGCTGATTTGCCTTGCCCCGGCACGACTGTCCAGGACACGCTTCGCATCTTGCAGTACAGTTGTAACGATGAAATGTCGGTCTGCTCTCGCATTGTATCGACGTGTAACACGCAGGATTTTGCGGGCGTGGTATGTTACTTACTGTTTCCCCTTCGGTTTATCATAACAAGACGATACAAAATCAGGGTTTTTATAGTCAAGACCAGGCTCATAATGAAGAACATGGACACACCAAACAAAATTCTCATCGTTGATGATGACCGCGACATCCGCAATCTGCTGGCCGATTATCTCGACAATAATGGCTATAGCACCATCACAGCCGCCGAAGGCAATGCCATGTGGGCAGCCCTGCAAAATCACCAGATCGATCTGGTCGTGCTGGATTTGAACCTGCCCGGTGATGATGGCCTGACGCTATGCCGCACCCTGCGCAGCAAATCAAGCTTGCCGGTCATCATGCTGACTGCCCGCGGCGAACCCCTGGACCGCATCCTGGGGCTGGAAATGGGAGCAGATGATTACTTGCCCAAGCCTTTTGAACCACGCGAATTACTGGCCCGCATACGCAGCGTCTTGCGCCGCACCCAAAGCAATGCCCATCCGCATACAGGCGAAGCCCTGCAAAAACTGAAGTTTGCAGGCTGGACCCTGGACTTGACAGCCCGCCATCTGATAGGCCCGGATGGCATGGTGATCTCGCTGTCAGGTGCAGAATTCCGCATGTTGAATATTTTCCTGGAACACCCGAACCGTGTGCTCAATCGCGATCAATTGCTGAACATGACACATGGCCGCGATGCCGACCCCTTTGACCGCTCGATAGATATTCAAATCAGCCGCCTGCGCCAAAAATTACGGGAAGATGCACGCTCACCACAAATCATCAAAACTGTCAGGAATGGCGGCTATGTGCTGGCCGTGACTGTCGCTGTGGAGCAAGAGGCATGAAAATCTTATCGTCGATGTGGGGCCGGGTATTTGCCATCCTGTTACTGGGCGTGATTGCTTCAGCAGCACTGACCTGGTCACTGGCTTTTGGCGAAAGACAAAAAACCATATCGCAGTACAGGGATTCTCATGCCGTAGAAAGAGCCGAGCAACTGGTGCTGGCACTGGATGCACTACCTGCCGAAAACCGCGAAAAATTCCTGGCGACGGCGCCGCGCCTGGGTTTGAAAGTGGCTACCCTGCCATCCGAGACTACCGACCAGGCCCCGCGTTCTGAATATGCTGCAGCTGTCAGCGAAAGACTGGGCAAGACTTTTCGCGTGATGTCATTGGCACAAGACCCGGCATCCTGCCCGCGCAACCCGCAAAATATACAAACCAATCGCCTGCCCTGCGAAGCCCTGGGCATCACCCTGCATGATGGCACGGCCCTGCGCCTGACGGTATTACCGCCACGTAATCCAGCCCCACCGCTGCGCCCCGATTTCCTGCAATACCTGTTCCTGTTTTTAGCCAGTATCGCCGTGCTGGCGTATCTGATCGCCCGCATGACCATGCGGCCCTTGCAGCAAATGGCCAAAGCTGCCACTGCCCTGGGGCAAGATATCAACCGCCCTGCCCTGCCGGAAAAAGGCGCAACCGAAATCCTGCAAGCGACACGCGCCTTCAATGCCATGCAAGCCAGGATACGCCAGCATATCGCCCAGCGTACCCATATGCTGGCCGCCATCACCCATGATTTGCAAACCCCCTTGACTCGCCTGCGTCTGCGCCTGGAAAAAGTCAGAGATGAAGAATTGCGCGACAAACTCATAGAAGATTTGTCTGGCATGCAAATGATGATACGCGAAGGCCTGGATCTGGCACGCAGCATGGATAGCAATGAAGCCCTGAAGCCACTGGACCTTGATTCCCTGCTTGATAGTGTCTGTGCCGACGCTGCCGACGCTGGCCAAAATGTCAGCTTTGAAGGCAAGCCTGGCCTGACTGTCATGGCCAGGCCACAAGCCCTGCGCCGCTGCCTGACCAATCTCATCGACAATGCAGTCAAATATGGTCATTACGCCACCGTCAGCCTGGTAGCAGGCAAGGATGCTGCCAAAGATGTGCTGCATGTGCTGATACGTGATGGCGGCACGGGGATTCCACCAGAATTTCAAAGCAAGGTATTTGAGCCATTCTTCCGTATGGAAACCTCGCGCTCGCGCGAATCTGGCGGCACGGGCCTGGGCCTGACCATCGCCCAGAATATCGCCCAGCAACATGGCGGCCAGTTGCAACTCAATAACTTGCCTGAAGGCGGCCTGGAAGTACGTCTGACCTTACCCATGCAAACCGCCTGACCCCGCCAAAGACCTCGCTGTTACTCCTGCTGCCTTGCAGCAGGAGGCAGCCCCCCCAGCAAAAAGTCTGCAAGCCGCTAGCCCAAGCCTGTCCCCAGCCTGTAAAATTCAGAAAAAACCTGAGGACATACACATGATCAATCTACAACTGGGTGATGTCAGCCATATCATACAACTTGCTATTGCCCCGGTATTTCTGCTGACTGGCGTAGGTACCACGCTCTCAGTCCTGACCAGCCGCCTGGCACGCATCATAGATCGTTCCCGTGTTGCCGAGGAATTACTGCATGGCAATAATAGCCAGGCCGTCAGCCCGGCTGGCCTGGAAGAAGAACTCCATGAACTCTATGAACGCTCTCACCTCATCAATCGCGCCATTACCCTCAGCACTTCTTGCGGTTTGCTGATTTGCCTGGTGATCGCGACTCTGTTCATGGGTGATGCCACCAGCCTGAATCTCGACAAGCTGATTGCCACACTCTTCGTCGCCGGTGTGTTTTCGCTGATAGGCAGTTTCATCTACTTCATGCGCGAGATCTTTGTCGCCACCAAGACCCTGACACGCCAGCGCCAGCTTGGCAGGCGCAAAATCATCGCCCGCGAGTAAAATCCAGCCACATTAAAAAAGCCCCGCCCGTTCATCATGGGCGGGGCTTTTTTTTAGGGAAATCGACTTATCGGCTTATTGTTTAGGCGGTGCCTGCACCAGCACGATGACATCGATCGATGCCGCCGCCGGATTGGCAACGGTAATAGGTTGATAGCTGCCACTGGCGCGGAATACCATCAGGGTATCGCTGGTGACTGTCGGTGCCACAAAGCCGGCATTGCCTGTAGTCGCACCGGCAATGAATACCGTAGGGCCAGCCACTTGCGACCAGCGGTAGTAGATGATATTCGAACCCGTATTCGAAGGCGCATCCACCTTCAGGGTAGCGACACCGCCCGAAGCGACTATCTGTGTTGGTGTATACGAAATCAATGAGATCGGTGGCAAAGGATCAACATAGAAGACCACATCCATTTGCGTAATCGGATCCAGTGAAAAACCACCTGGTGTAATTGCCGAGTTAGAGACATTGAGGGTGAATACAAATGCCGTCCTGCTATCGATGAACTTGGGCAGGGCCGTGCTGGCGACACTGGAGAAAGAATTAAATACTTCTACCACAGGGCCGGATTTTTGTTTCCAGAAATAAAAGATGGGCGTACTGGTATCGACCTTGCCATTCGCATCATATTTGACCGACTTGCTGCCATCCAGGGTAATAGTGGCACCGGCACTGACCACGCCGCCGCTATACGAAATAGGGACTACTGTAGGCTTGATGATGGGCGTGACCGTCACGTTCTGGGTGGCGGTACCGACTTTTTGCTTGTCATCCGTGACCCGGCATTGAAACTTCAGGGTAGACGTCACTGCGACGATAGGCGCGACGAAAGTCGTCGTTGCAGTATCCGTAGTTGCCAGATTGATGGTCGTGCCGACAGCATCGCTGATGACCCATTGGTAGGAATAAGGCTCGCCCGTCGTCGCTGGTGTACCACCACTGCCCGCACAGGTCAGCGTGACTTTGTCACCTGTCGTGGCAGTCAGAGCGCTACCTGCCTTGGCAACCGGGTTGGCCGTGGTCGAGGCTTCCTGCTTCACCAGCAAAGTCGTTGAGGCCTTGATGGTATTGCCTTTGGCATCGACCGCATTCAGGGTCAGCTTATAGGTGTAATCGGCTGTCAGCAAGGTAGGAGGAGCCACTTGCAAGACGCAGGTGGCATCTGTACCAGCCGTGCTTTTTTGTATGCTCTTGCAATCAGCATTGCTGACCGAAGCCAGCGCATTGGCTGACAGCGTCAAATTCTCTACCTGCCAATACATATTGGTGATAACCCCGGCGCTACTGCTGACTTGCCCGGTAAAGTTCAAAGGCGCACCAGTAACCACGGTCAGGGCATCAGGCACGGCTATGGTCATGGGTGTAGCGCCAGAACCATTGTTAGTGCTGCCGCTGCTGCCCGAGCTGCCACTTGAACTGCTACCGCCACCGCAAGCCACCAATGCCAGGCTGGACAAAACGACTAGGGCTGATTTGATTTGCTGATACACGCTGACTCCGATAGCTTGCAAAATAGAGGAATGCTTAACATTGTAGCTTCATGCCAGCAATTGCAATACCTTTAAGCTAAGTGTTGACAAAATGTTTCAAGTTTCCGATAAACATGATTTTTTTTAGAACGACCGTGCAAAAATGAATTAGGTATGGCACTCTAATAAAAAACCGACAAAAACCGGAGACAGCCTATGAACACTTTGCACTACGCCCACTGGCCGCAAGGCTTGCCCCATGAATTACTGGTGCCGCAAGCCAGCGTCTACACCAATTTGCAAGTATCCGCCCTGCGCTACCCCGACAAGGCAGCCATCATTTTCTATGACAGCATCATCAGCTACAGCCAGTTGCATGCAGAAGTGCTGGCGCTGGCAGGCTATCTACAACAAGTCTGTGGCGTAAAAAGAGGCGACCGGGTTTTGCTGAACATGCAAAACTGCCCGCAATTCATCATAGGCTTTTACGCCATCCTGCGCGCCGATGCCATGGTCGTCCCCGTCAACCCCATGCTGATGACGGATGAGCTAAGCCATTACATCGCCGACAGTGGCGCCAAAACCGCACTGGTCTCGCAAGAAATATTCTCACGTCTGCAACCCCTGGTAGGCCAGAGCATCCTGCAAAATGCGATAGTAGCCACTTACTCTGACCATCTGACAACAGCCACCAGCCTGAGCATCCCGGATTTTGTCAAAGCTGAACGTCAGGTGCCGGAGCAGGTTGGCGTCCATAGCTGGCAGACCGCCGTAAGCGCCGGATACCAGCCGCAAGCCCACCTGGCCGGGCCAGAAGACCTGGCCTGCATGCCCTATACCTCAGGCACCACCGGCAAACCCAAGGGTTGCATACACACCCACCGCTCCGTCATTTTCAATTCCGTCGCCAGCCCCACCTGGTCGGGCAGCATAGTCGCCAATCATGTGTCCCTGGCAGTGTTACCCTTCTTTCATGTCACCGGCATGCAGTCGGTCATGAACAGCATGATTTACTGTGGCGGCACCCTGGTCATCCTGCCGCGCTGGGACAGGGATGCCGCCGGGCAGCTTATCACCCGCTATGCGGTCAGCAACTGGACCCTGGTGCCATCGATGATGATAGATTTCCTGTCCAACCCACGCCTGGCTGAATACGATATCTCCCGACTGATCCGGGTCTCCGGCGGCGGCGCAGCCATGCCCGCCGCGATTGCCCAAAAGTTGCTGGACTTGTCTGGCCAGGTCTATATGGAAGGCTATGGTTTGTCAGAAACCATGGCTGCCTCGCACGTCAACCCGCCTCAACGCATGAAACAGCAATGCCTGGGCGTGCCTTATTTCAACGTCGACTCGCGCATCGTTGATCCGACTACCCTGCAAGAAGTCAAACAGGGCGAAACTGGTGAAATATGGATACATGGCCCGCAAGTCTTCCAGGGTTACTGGAATGACCCGCAAAAAACCGCCGACTCTTTCGCCGAACTCGACGGTAAAAAATTCTTCCGCTCCGGCGACCTCGGCTATATGGATGCCGAAGGCTTTTTCTTCTTCACCGATAGACTGAAACGCATGATCAACGCCAGCGGTTTTAAAGTCTGGCCCGCCGAAGTCGAATCCATGATGTACCAGCACCCCGCCATCCAAGAATGCTGCATCATCGCCGCCCACGACGCCTACCGCGGCGAAACCGTCAAAGCCGTCATCGTCAAAAAACCTGGCAGTGAAGTAACGGCCGAAGACATCATGAGCTGGGCCCACGACACAATGGCTGCCTACAAGGTGCCAAAGTTCATCGAATTTGTCGACAGCCTGCCCAAGTCAGGAACAGGTAAAGTCATGTGGCGCACGCTGCAGGAGCAAGAGGCGGCGAAGGTTAAATAAAAATCCTGCAACTGGATGGATTTACTGCTGCCTTAGGCTTGTTCATGAGCTTCGATACCCAGTGCTAAGGCTTTGCCCTAAGCCAGGAAATATGCGAAGCTTCGATCGATCCATCCAAAGATTCTTCAAAAAGGCTTGCAGCATGTCTATCAGCGATTTGTACCCGAGAAGCAGTCACGACCATGAAAGAGTACTAGCCGTCATTGCAGCTGGTCCAAAAGCAGCAGAACCCATGCTCGAAGTCCTGTTTATGTGGCTACAAGATATAAATTATCCCATCGCCATGCCGATTGCTGACTTTCTCATCACAGTCGGAGATCCACTCATCCCGCATATCAAGAAAATACTGCGCTCTAACGATGACATGTGGATATATTGGGTCCTGCAATATGTCGTGGAAAGGCTGAGTCCAGAACACATCCATGCACTGAAACCTGAACTCCATCAATTAGCAACCATGGCTGAAAATGATATCGTCGCGACCCGTATTGGAGCATCTGCCGGAATATGGGAACAAAAAACCATGGACTGGATGCTCGACAACAAGATACGCGCGTATGAAGAATTTCTGCTTGAACTTAAAGCACTTAAAACCAGGAACTCGCCTGAATAGCCAGTGGAGGGTAGGGGCGATTAGCAATCGCGTAATCGCCCGTCTAGTTGAAAATGTATGAATGTTGGACCTGACCCCGCTCTCTTCGCTCTCTCGAAAAACCTAAAACCAAGAGCGCTTACATTTTCCCGCGCTTTTATTGGTCGCTAACTCTGCATCAACTGTCTGGCTCAGGCACAACTATTCGGTGGCACTGCAATACGCATGGTTTGGTCAGCGCCGCCGTCGGGGTTGTAGGTGTACAGGTATTCAATGGTGACCTTTTTTTCCAAAATGATTTTCATGGAGCCGCCGCAGATTTGGCTGATGGCGGTGGATTTGAAGAAGTCAACTTTGCCTGGGTCAATGCTAAAGCCGCGGTCCATAGTGTAATTGATGCGATAGATTTTACTGCCGGCGTCATACTCGACCTTGGTGGCAGTAGTGACATTGTCGATTTTCTTGGGCAGATCCTGGTTGGCCTTGGCGGTGGCGGCAGCCATGAGCTGGTCGACGTTTTCCCTGAACATGACTTTCTGAACGACTTTGGGCACGAAAATGAGGATGGCGATGACGCCGATGACTTTGACTACTTTGGACAATTGAAGACTCCGGTAAGTGTGACGACAAGCTGGCGAAAATATGGCAAGAACGAGGTGACAATGTGGCAACTGATTCGACGAGGCAAATCACGCCAAAGCGGTGACAGTGTGGCTTGTTCCACCTGATTTTTCTATTTCTTTTCTATTTCTTTTCTATTTCTTTTCTATTTCTTTTCTATTTCTTTTCTATTTCCTTTCCATTGTACTTTAACCAAGTTCTTTGGTACATGCTCACCAGGCCGCCAGGCCCGTTTCTTTGGCATTGCCGGGTAAAGTGACTGTGGGATGCAAAAAAATATTAAAGCAAATGTCATTGTTTTTTCATAAAAAAAGTCTACATTAAGAAAATGTTAACTAATTTTCATGGCGACAAGCCAGGGCGTTTTTTCACATTGACCAGCAGTTTTTTCTCACAACGGGGACCATCATGAATTTTGCAGGCAAGGCTTTACCACTACAACAAAATGCGCTCGATGAGATTATCGGCAATCTCGGCTGTGATGGCGCGTCGCTCTGGTCGGTGATCGCGGTGGAGACTTCAGGCCAGGGGTTTTGGGCCACAAAGAAACCAGCCATCCTGTTTGAACGCCATTTGTTCAGCAATAAGACTGGCCACATTTATGACAACAGCCACCCTGACATCAGCAACAAAGAAGCCGGTGGCTATGGTGCCTCGGGTGAGCATCAATATGCCCGGCTGAATACAGCGCTGGCGCTCAACCCGGACGCGGCACTGGCAGCAACTTCATGGGGCCTGGGGCAAGTGCTGGGCGAGCACTGGAAAGATCTGAAATACCCCAGCCTGCAACAATTTGTCAGTGACATGCAGGAGTCTGAAAGCAAGCAAATGCTGGCCATGGCGAAGTTTATCCAGCACTTCGGTCTGGCCAATGACCTGAAAGCACGTAACTGGTCTAACTTTGCCCGCAAATACAATGGCAGCAACTATGCCATCAACCATTATGACACCAAGCTGGCGCAACACGACGAGCTATTCAAGAAAGGCCCCCTGCCCGACTTGCGCATCCGTGCTGCCCAGTTGGCACTGACTTATTTAAGCCTGACAAATGGCAAATTTGACCCGCATGGCGTGGACGGCTGGATGGGCCGCATGACCAGCGCCGCCCTTGCCGAATTCCAGCACAGCAAAGGGCTGACTGCCAGCGGCACGCTAGACAATGCCACTTACACAACCCTGATGACAGCGGCCAATCTGAGCTGAGGGATTTGCCCAAAGACTGACCAGCACTTGTAGGTGAGAAAAAACTGGCAAGCCTGGCTAGCAAAAAAGCAGCATTCAGGCGGCGCCATCACTGGTGCCGTTTTTTATGCAGCCGGGGATATAACTCAGCAGCGTGTTCGTTCTTAGAACCTGTTCACAAAGCTGGGGGCCAGTCTTATTTCACACATTTCTTTAACATGGAATTGTCGTAATGCAAGATCCAACCCCAATTTTTTTGTGTAACTCCTGCCCTAGTCATCATCGTCGTAGTCAAACACGCCTAAGAATCTGACTTTGTCTGACATCTTCTTTTTTGTTTGGCTTTCATCAAAAGAAAAATTCAATTGCATCACTACCCAGGCTACTTCATTGATACCAATGGCTTGAGCTGATGAACAAGCATTACTGCCAAAAGATTCATTGTATGAAAGTTGATTAACTAAGTTTCCAATTGCATTCGTTTTCCCATTCAGGGCCGGGATACACTCCTGAAAATCAAGATCATAGAAATCCACGCCACAAAGGTCTTTAAGCAAATCGATATCGCTGCGCTGATGTTCTAACCCAACCCAGATGGAAACCACCCCATCCTTTTCATTTTTGCTCATCAAACTGTCCTTTCCGATAAATTTTGCATGTATTCATGGACATTATTTTCATTGAAGCGAACCATATCAAAACCAAAATTGCTGCAAAGATTTTTCTGCAAGTTCTGCAGCAGGCCTTTATCTGCGAAATAAATGCCGTCTAGATCTTCCACATCCAGCGCTGAAGGCACTAAGCCATATGGCGTTTTTTTGAAGTAATCAAAAATATTACGTTTATCAGCTTCGCCTACTAAGCTTGATTCGATAACATAAGCAAGTGCGTCTATGCCCAAGTATCTCGACAAGAATTCAATGTCGACAAAATAACTCACCTGGTCTATCAATCCTGAAAGCTCTGGGCGAATATTTGGGCGGACTAACATTCCCACCCAAAAATCATTTTGCAAACTTTCCCATAAAAATGGTGTGCTCAAAATGAAATCCAGCACATATTGATGATGCCAATTCAGGTTCATTTGATGCTGTAAAATTATTCCAAAATCAAACTTTTCCAATTCATTAGAATATTTTCTGAAATAGGAAATCCCCACTGCATCCGATGTCCCATAGCCGTCATACATAGACGTCAACAGTAAAGAAAGTCTCTTTATTTTTTTCATTTTCTCATTACCTAAACAAGTTTTATTTATGAAATTTTTTCCCAGTCGATCCCTTTCACACTTGAGTGCATATAAATCCTGGCGGGGTGATTATCTTAATAAAGAAACCTCACACTTAACACAAGCCCTATTCTCATCTATCCCCAAAAATCCATATTCATTATTGCGCATAACACTCTCACCGCCCATCTTTTTCCTCCAAGATAAAACCTCATGCTGACCCCGAAGCCAGCAGTAAAAATATCTGGAGGACGACCATGCGAGTCTGTATAGGCAAGTATAAATTCATCTGCACAATTTTGCTGTTCATCGCTGCAAGCACTGGCTACACAGCCAGGCTGGCATTTGCCGCGGAACCACAAAAAATCTTCTACATACGCCCGGTCCCCGATAACGACGATCCCTATCTACAACAAGGCAGCGACGGCATCAAACAGGCGGCGCAGATGTACCAGATGCAGGCCACTACCCTGGCCAGCCAGGCTGACCGTGCGGGCAGGCAAAAACAGCTGGAAAACGCCATCAGGCTGGGGGCGAATATCATTGTCATGATAGGGTATGAATTCAGGGAATTGCTGGATACTGTGCCGCACACTGCGCCGCATGTGCGCTTCGTGATGCTGGAACAATGCATCAGCAATCCACCACCTAACCTGCTCTGTATCAGCTTTCGCGAAAGCGAAGCCAGCTACCTGGCGGGCATGGAGGCGGCGCTGGTGTCGGCCAATGGCAAGATAGGTGTCATCGGTGCAGTGAAGTCACCGCTAAAACAAAAGCCTGTCGATGCCTTTATCGCCGGTGCAAAGTCAGTCAGGCCGGATGCGGACTTGAGCCATATCGTCTGGATAGAAGGCAGCCAGCCCTTCAATGACACAGCACGTGCCGAGGCGCTGGCGAAGAACATGCTAGCCGATGGTGTGGATATGATTTATGCGGCCGCTGGCAGCAGCAATAATGGCGTATTCAAAGCGCTTGCTGGCAACAACAAGGCGCGGGCCATAGGCAGTTATGTCAACCAGTGCCCCAGGACTGCGGGCAAGGTTATCGATAATATGCAGGTGCATGGTGATACTGCCATCAGCCTGGCGGTCGCTGCCATCCTGGGTGGATCAACTGCAACCAGGATAGAATATGGTTTGAAAGAAGGCGCAGTATCGCTGACCGGCATCAGCACGGATGCAGCATATTCCGATTGCGATATCCTACGCCAGCGGGCTGTGCTGCAAAAACTGCGTGAAGCCAGTCAGGCGATTATCAAGGGCAAGTTGAAAGTGGAATAGGCGTATTCAGTCTTACTTTTTGTCTGACCACAAAGTCCCGCCAGAAGCCCAGTCTTCACGTTTCACTTCCTGGATGATGATATCCACAGCGTCGAGAGAACAACCCAGGGTCTGGGCGCTGGCTTCGGTAACAGCTTTGACGAAGGCACGCTTTTGTTCCAGCGTGCGGCCTTCAAACATTTGTACATTGATGGTGGGCATGGCTTTTCCTTGAAAGGTATTGAACAATACCCACCATCATAAATCAGTTATGCACGGCTTGTCGCTGATGCACCAGCTTACCTGCTGCATAAGTTGCGGCTACCGTTCTGTCGTCCCCCAGCATTGCCAGCGCAAACAGCAATTCATCAAGATTCTCTGTATGCCCGGTACGACGAGCCAGCAAAGGCGTGGCCTGCGGGTCAAGCACGATGAAATCGGCTTCTGCATCCTTGACGAAATTACCTATCGTGCCTTCTAGCTGCATGCTGCGTGCGCCGCCCAGGGTTGCCAGGTAAAACATGCGCAAGGCTGGCAGGTAAGTACCGCCAAGGCGGGCCATTTTATAGGCTTCATTCATGGTGCGCAACATCGAGAATGAAGTGCCGCCACCGACATCGGTTGCCAGTGACAGGCTGACTTGTTGGGCATCGGCACGTTCAAAATTGAACAGGCCGCTGCCAAGGAAGAGATTGGATGTCGGGCACATCGCCACTGCCGATTGCGTTTCTGCCATGCGCGCACGGTCGGCATCGTCGAGCCAGATGCAATGACCGTACATGGCACGCGGGCGCAGCATGCCGTACTGGTCATACACATCGAGATAACTGCGTGCTTTTGGATACAGTGCTTTGACCCAGGCCACTTCATCGGTATTTTCTGCGACATGAGTCTGCAGGAAGGTATCGGGATAAGCCTGTGCCAACTCGCCCGCCAGCTGCATTTGTGCGTCGCTGGATGTAGGTGCAAAGCGCGGGGTGATCGCATATAACTGGCGGCCTCGCTTATGCCATTTCTTGATCAGGGTTTCGCTGTCGCGTATGCCACCTTCGGCAGTGTCACGTAAAAACTCAGGACAATTCCTGTCCATCAAGACCTTGCCCGCCACCATGCGCAAATTGCGTGCTTCACTCTCAGTGAAAAAGGCTTCGACGGATTCTGGATGGACGGTGCAATACACCATGGCTGTCGTCGTGCCTGAGCGCAGCAATTCATCAATGAAAAAATGCGCGACCTGGGCGCTGTGGTTGATGTCTGCAAACTGGCGCTCAGTCGGGAAGGTATAAGTCTCCAGCCAGGGCAGCAAACCGGGCGCTGGCGAGGCGATCATGTCAGTCTGGGGGTAATGGATGTGGGTATCGATAAAACCCGGCACTATGAGTTTGCCGCGGTAATCGATGACCTCTGTCCCTTCAGGCAGGCTGGTATGCAATTGCGCATATTCGCCGGCGGCAACGATCTTGCCGTCTTCAACGATCAACAGGCCATCTTCATGCCAGGCATAAGCCTGTTCATGAAAGGCAGGGTCTTGCTGGAAATGCAGCACACTGGCGCGGTAAGCTTGCAGCGTGTTTTTATTTGAAATATTGCTCATCGTGGTCTTTCTGAATTCTTGTCTTGCAGGCGCAATCAAGCCAGACCACGACTTGTTCATCAAGTCTGCCGGTCTGGCATCACATTCGCATTGATCTGGTGGGTGCTAAGCGCTAACAGCGAGAGTTTAACGCTTAGCCAGCAAGTGTCGTTCATCTGGGACCATTTTTTCTGTCTGTGCGGCAGCAGAAACATGCTGCCCTGCCTGTGTACCTATGCGTGCCAGTACGCGGTTCAATTCTTTTTGTTGCTGGATGTCCTGCTCTTCCCAGACCTGCAAGAGCTGGGCGACTACTGAGGCGGCTATGACTGCCGGTTGCTTGCCGTGTATGCCGGGCAGGCCTATAGGGCAGACCATGTCATTGAGGCGGGTAGCCGGTATGCCACGTTCCCGCAGGCGGCGTTCAAACTGTACGCGCTTGGTTTGTGAGCCTATGAGGCCAAACCAGCCCACATCCGGCAGGCGCAGGATATGTTCAGACAGTTTTTGATCCAGTGCATGACTATGTGTGAGCACCAGAAAGGATGTGCCCGGAGCTGCTTTGGCGATCAGGGCCTCTGGTGTATCCGTCGCTTCTACCGTGACATTGGCTGCCAGCCTGGTAGGGAACATGTCTTCGCGTTCATCGACCCAGGTGATACGGCAAGGCAAATCAGCCATGGCACGCACTATAGCAGCACCGACATGGCCTGCGCCAAACAACATCAGGTGGGCACGGTAAGCGAGGCAGGAATCCAGCAGCCAGCGCTGGCCTGCTGCATCAGTCAAGACCTGACAGGGATTGCTGGTATCCATTTGCACCGGCAAACCCGTGGGCCAGGCCGGGCCTGTCAGGTGGGTACCATTGGCATCGCACAGGCTTGGCTCTTGCGCACTGTCCAGCGCCAGCAAACGCCAGCTGTCCTGCCCCAGACGCCAGCGCTGGTTCAGGCAATTCAGATAAGCCAGGCTGTCAGCCTGTACGCGTTCAAAAGCCAGGTGCACGACACCACCACAGCATTGACCCAGGCTGGGACCTAGGGGGAAGCGTTCAAAGCGGCGCTGGGCGGCAAGCTGGCTTTCCGGCATGGCCAGCATGCTGCGGGCGATTTCTGTTGCCTTCATTTCCAGATGGCCGCCACCTATGGTGTCGAATAATTCATCTGCGGTGACCAGCATCTTCGCACCCGGTTCACGCGGGCCGGAACCCAATACCGTAGCAACCGTCACCAGTATCTTGGGTGCGGCTTGTGTGGCAATTGCATTTAACCAAAGCTTCATGATGAACTCGCTTGTCTGACTTTATGTCTGACTTTATCTTAGCTGGCCGCAGCCATGGCCTCTACGCCATTGATGGCCGACAAAATCGCTTCACTGGTTGCCGGTGCATTCAGCGGCGGGTTATAGCGGTAATCTGCCACGCTGGCAATCGCATCACGTATCGCGAAGAAAACAGAAAACGGCAACAGCAGCGGTGGCTCACCGACGGCCTTAGACCTGTGTATGCTGTCTTGCACATTGCGGTTCTTGAACAGGCTGACGCGGAAGTCTTCAGGGCAATCAGAAATTGCCGGTATCTTGTAAGTCGAAGGTGCATGCGTCATCAGCTTGCCACTCTTGTTCCACCATAATTCTTCTGTGGTCAGCCAGCCCATGCCCTGTATGAAAGCACCTTCTACCTGGCCGATATCGATGGCGGGGTTCAGTGAGTTACCGGCATCGTAAAGAGCATCGGCACGCAGGAGTTTCCATTCACCGGTCAGGGTATCGACGATGACTTCAGATACCGAGGCACCATAGGCATAGTAAGAGAAAGGATTACCGCTCATGGTCTTGGGGTCCCAGTGCAAACCCGGTGTCGCATAAAAACCATCAGACCACAATTGCACCCGCGCCAGATAAGCTTTTTGTACCAGGGCTTCAAACGGGATATCGAGGCCATTGACACTGACTAGGCCCGCCGCAAAGCGTATGTCTGCCAGTTCACCACCATAAGTCTTTACTGCAAATTCAGCCAGGCGCTGGCGCAGGGTATGCGCGGCGTTTTGCGCGGCCTTGCCGTTCAGGTCAGCTCCAGTCGAAGCAGCCGTGGCCGAGGTATTCGCAACCTTGCTGGTGTCAGTGGCGGTAGCACGCACCTTGTCCAGGTTCAGGCCCAGTTCATGGGCGACTACCTGGCAGACCTTGGTATTCACGCCCTGCCCCATTTCACAACCGCCATGGTTGACGAGCACCGAGCCATCGGTATAGATGTGTACCAAAGCACCAGCCTGGTTCAGATGAGTGACGTTAAAGGCGATACCAAATTTAACCGGCGTCAGCGCCAGGCCTTTTTTGAGAACGAGGCTGCTGGCATTGAAAGCCTTGATGTCAGCACGGCGCTGTTGGTATTCACTGCTGGTTTCGAGTTCTGCCACCAGTTCATGAATGACGTTATCGACCACCTTCTGGCCGTACTGTGTAACGTTACGACCCTCTGCGTCATTGCGGCCATAGAAATTGATCTTGCGTATTTCAAGCGCATCCTTGTTCAGCTCGCGGGCGATATTGTCGACGATGTACTCAATCGCAATCGCCCCTTGCGGGCCACCAAAACCACGGAAGGCGGTATTCGACTGGGTATTGGTCTTGCCGCACATGGCGCGGATATCGACATCACCAAGGTAGTAGGTATTATCGAAATGGCAGACTGCGCGGGTTGCGACTGGCGCTGACAGATCGGCAGAAAAACCGGCACGCGAGACCATCTCTACCCTGGCGGCAATGATGCGGCCTTCGTCGTCATAACCGACTTCATAATCGTAATGGAAGCAATGACGTTTGCCTGTCACCATCATGTCGTCATCACGGTCGGCACGCAGCTTGACAGGTCGTTTCAGATGCACCGCAGAGATCGCTGCCGCTGCTGCCCACAATGCCGATTGTGACTCCTTGCCACCAAAACCACCTCCCATGCGGCGGCACTCAACCACGATGTTGTGACTGTGTACGCCAAGCGCGTGGGCAACCACATGCTGCATTTCGCTGGGGTGCTGGGTAGAGCACAAGACCAGCATGCCACGATCTTCTTTAGGTATCGCGTAAGAAATCTGGCCTTCGAGGTAGAACTGTTCTTGCCCACCTACATACAATTCACCCTTGACGCGGCGCGGTGAACGCTCGAACGCAGCCTGCGCATCACCACGCTGCAAACGCATAGGTGGCAGGACGAAGGACTGGGCTTTTTTTGCTTCTTGCGGTGTCAGTATCGCCGGTAATTCTTCATAGACTATCTCAGCCTTGCGCACGGCACGGCGCGCATTGTCATGCGTGTCGGCGACGACGATGAAGATGGGCTGGCCCACATATTCAACCAGGCCTTCTGACAGGATAGGGTCATCATGGATGATGGGGCCGCAGTCATTGGTGCCCGGGATATCCTTGGCGGTGTATACCGCCACGACGCCACGTGCGCTTTTGACTGCATCAAAATTCATGGACACGATATTTGCATGCGCCTTGGACGACAAGCCAAGTGCCGCATGCAAGGTGCCCTGCACTTCCGGGATATCGTCGGTATAACGTGCCTCACCCAGCACATGCAGGATAGCCGATTCATGCGGATGTGATTTGCCCACCTCGGCCCAGTCTGCATTATCTTTGGCAAGGTTTTTGTCGGTCAGGAAAGCTTCAGTTTGGGTATTCATGTTTTCTCCTGAGCTTAAGCTGTGACGGTGACGGGGGCAAAGACATTGATGGCCTGCAGTTTCAGCGGCGCATCGGTGCGTGTCTCCAGCCAGAAACGGCGCAAGAGATTTTGTGCTGTCTGCATGCGGTAGGTATTGCTGGCACGCATATCGCTCAGTGGTGTGTAATCCTGCGCCAGCATGGCCATGGCATTTTTCACTGTCGCTTCATTCCAGGCTTGCCCATTCAAGGCTGCTTCGGCCAGTGGTGCGCGGCGTGAAGTGGCGGCCATGCCACCGAAAGCGATATGCGCATCACGCACGATGTCACCATCCAGGTTAATTGCAAAAGCGGCGCAGACGGCAGAGATGTCCTGGTCATAACGCTTGGCGAGTTTATAGGTGCGGAATTGCTGTCCGGCTTTGGGCAGAGGTATGCGCACGGCAGCGACGAATTCGCCGGGCTGTATATCCTTCTTCATATAGTCGAGGTAAAAACTCTCGAGCAACAGCCCACGCTGGCCGCGCACACTGTGCAAGACTATCTCAGCGCCAAGGGCGATCATCCACGGTGCAGAATCACCGATAGGTGAACCATTGGCGACACTGCCACCGAGCGTGCCGGTATTGCGTATCGGTTGTGAAGCAAAGCGCTGCCACATCTCGGTCAGCTCATCCGGATAATGCTGGCAGACCGCGCCATAGGCGTCATTCAGTGACACGGCAGCACCTATCTCCAGCATGTTATCCACAGTCTTGATGTGTTTTAACTCATCAACTTCACGCACATAAATGATATCGCCGAGGTCGCGCATTTGCTTGGTCACCCACAGACCGACATCGGTAGAACCCGCCAGTATGGTGGCCTTGGGGTTGGCTTCACGCACCTCAGCCAGTTGCTGCAAAGTGCGCGGTGCAAAGAAAGTCTGGCCATCAGCCGTATAGCTGAACATCTCGCCACGCTGCAGACCTTGCAGGCCGCTGATGACAGCCACACGGTCAAACTCAGCCGCAGGTAATTCACCCATGCGCTTTGCCGCATCAATGATGGGGCGGTAACCTGTGCAACGGCATAGGTTGCCAGACAGGGTTTCGTCTATCTCCTTGCGGCAAGGCGGAACAGTGTCGCCTTCTTTTTTCAGGTACAGGCTCCACAGGGACATGGCAAACCCTGGTGTGCAAAAGCCGCATTGCGAACCATGGCATTCCACCAGCGCCTGTTGCACAGGATGCAGTTCACCATTCTTTTGTTGCAAGTCTTCTACCGTAAACACGGCCTTGCCATCAAGCGTAGGCAGGAATTGTATGCAGGAATTCACCGACTGCAATTCCAGCTGACCATGTTTCATTTCACCAACGACAACTGTACAGGCCCCACAATCGCCCTCGGCACAACCTTCCTTGGTGCCGGTGCAATGCAAGTCTTCACGCAAATGCTGCAAGAGCGTACGCGTAGGCGCAGCATTGCTTACCTGCTGGATGTGGCCTTGGTAGTAGAAACGAATAGGGTCAGACATGAATGCTCCGGTATGAAATTCTTATGGGGCGAGGTTAGCATCCGTGGCGCTGACATCTATATGCATAAAATGATGTTGACTATCCGCAGAAAAAAATATGAGCACCCGCCATGCTTTTACCGGGCCTGTTTGCCCCTGAACATGGAGATTTGCTATTAGTTTCAGTATAGGCAGTTTGCCGGGATTCGTCCAAAACGGGCTAATACATCAGCTTTTTGTGGGAATTTGGGAGTTTTCAGGCTAAAAAGCCTGACTGTAGGGAATAGTCATCTCCCCTGGATCGCGTAGACCCAGGGAAATTACAAGATGCTGTTTATGGCAGGGGACGCGCAGAGGCCAGGTCCTGTTCTATACTGTTAATGAGGCGCGCCGCACGGGCGCGGTCACTCTCACCCGGCGTGGGCTCCAGGGGGATATCGGGGATATTGGCCATGACTTCATCACTGCCATCCTTACGCAAGCGCACACAATCCGGTGCCTGAAAACTG
This sequence comes from Undibacterium sp. JH2W, assembly GCF_049340425.1. Taxonomy (NCBI): domain Bacteria; kingdom Pseudomonadati; phylum Pseudomonadota; class Betaproteobacteria; order Burkholderiales; family Oxalobacteraceae; genus Undibacterium; species Undibacterium sp. JH2W. The sequence goes on from NZ_JBMPOT010000001.1 coordinate 78,005, forward strand.
AGTTTTGAATGTGGCAAGGTGATAGGACGTATGGCCTGCATATTGCCGCAGCCGGAACCACCGGTAATAGTGCCTATCGTTTTGGCCACGCCATTATCTTTCATGATGGCAACAAAAGCTTCTGCAGCCGAACCTACTCCGCGATCAGTCAATACATACACCAGACCAGTCCAGCTGCCACGATATTTGTCAACATTGGCGGGCCAGTACATATGGCCGACATAGTCGGTTTCTGTCTCGGGCGTCACTGGCAAGTAAGCATAAGGGCCACTGGCAAAACCTACCCTGCCCAGGTTAGAACAGCCTTCAGCCTGCCATGGCCTTTGTTCTTGCCATACCCAGGATAAATCGCAGGAGCGTGTGGACATGTCTGCCTGCGCTTTCTCAAACGTCGCCATCGCAGCCTGCATGCCAGCTCTTTGGGTCGTCTTGGCATAGGCAGCATCATCATGGACCTTGCGCATGCCTCGTAATTCTTCCTCCAGATAAGCATGTGCTATCGGCCCTGCTGCCATTAGTAAAGGAGCTGAACGCACGGGCGCGGCCGTCAATAAGCGCGCGGTCCAGTCGCCAAAATCATTACCCCCACCATTACCACCTACGTCGACGATGAGCGCTTGTACGCCAGCGGTTTTCATGCGTGCAAGATGACTGGCGAGCACATCAAACCAGGCATCCGCCATGGCGCTTTTAAGTTTGCGCACATTGACAGGCTGCTTGGCTGCAACCAGGGTGTTCCAGGCATAGCTACACAAGCCTGGATTTTCAATTTCGCGAAAACGGGGTATGCGCAGGATACCTAGCTTCCCGCCTTTTTCCGTTGTCATGATGCCCGCTCGAAAAGCCTGTGCTACGCCATCAGAAAAAAGTGAAAATCCCGGCAAGCTCTCAACAGGCAAAGAAAATTGCACTCGACCAGTAGAGCCAACACCAATGGCAGCGCAAGCGTTTTCCATGCTCATATTGTCGATGGCAACAGTAGCTGGCTCATTGTCAGTGCCAGGTTTTGCCGTGCCGTCCTGGCGTGCGGCCAAACGCAAATGCCCATCGTGGAAGGCATCGATGAAATTGCGCAAGACTGCTCTGGCCTGCTCGTCACTTCCTGCCAGTGCCAGGGCTTTTTGTGTATACAAATCGAGTTGTGGCAAATTGACCTTGCCCTGGGGCGTGGCAAACCAGGCCAGATTTGCATACTGTTTTTGCAGTTGCTGTTTTAAAAAAACATAATCTGCCTGCCATCCCTTCAAGTCAAAAGCTACGGCAAGCGGTGCTGCGCCCGGGCTTGTCGTTAATGTTGAAGTTGCTGCATGTGCGACAGAAAATGCAGGAAAATTGGCACAAATAAATGCCAGAGAAAAAAACAAGTGCCTGGCTTTAGGCCAGCTGCCTTGCGGTGAAACACTGATAGACATAGCTTATATCCTATTCAAAACCCAAAAACAGGTAGCCCTACTTTAAAGGTAAAATACCTGCTCGTCTTTCCCATAATTAGCGTTTTTTCCTGGATTAGCATCCTTACTCCCTCATACTATTTTCTAGCCAGGTAAAAGCCAGACATGCAAACCGGACTACAGCTCCACCTTTCAAATTATCCGGCACTGGCCAGTTTGGAAGAGCATGTGCATACTGAAACCTCGTTTTGCCTGGTCATCGCAGGCAGCTATCAGGAAAACATACGTTCACGTGTTTCTGAACATGTCAGAGGTGATTTGCTGGTATGCCCCAGTGCCACGCCCCATGCCCAATTGATAGGAGCAAAAGGCGCACGCAAATTGATTTTCACTGCCAGCCAGATCGCCCAGGATTATTTGACTGAGCGCGGTATCAAACTGGATCAGGCACCATGTTTGCGTTCAGAAAAATTCCTGCAACTGGGTTCACGGCTGCTGTCAGAATTGCGCAATGAAGATGCTTACACTGCACTGGCAAGAGAGGGCCTGGCATTGGAACTGATAGCACTGTTTGCACGAGAAAAAGAATGCACAGGGCAAACCCGTGAACCAGCATGGTTAAAAAGCGCGCGTGATTACATACATGACAAATGCGAGCAAAGCATCTCGCTGGAGCATATCGCCAGTGAAGTCCATCACCACCCCGTACATCTGGCCAGGGAATTCAAGCGGTATTACGGCATGACCATAGGCGAGTATCAACGACAGATCAGGGTAGAACTGGCAGCACGCCTGCTCAAAGAGGGCAAGTTACCCTTATCAGAAATTGCACTGGCTTGCGGTTTTGCCAGCCATGCCAATCTGTGCCGCAGCTTCAAGGCAGCCTATGCCATGACGCCATCCCAATACCGCCTGCAATTCTGAGGTTCAGCGTGTAGCAGGCTTGATGTAAGATACATGGCGAAAGCGTAATGCCGACCAATCCTCATCTATCGCCACCATCCTCACCGTATCAAAGCCAGCTGCCTTGATCACATCCCAGCCAGTATCACGGTTGAATTCGCATTGATACTTTTTGGACGAAGCTTTGGGATAGACAAACCATAACAAGGCATCGCCATGCACCAGCTTGCTCAGGGCCAATGAGACTTCATCAAGCTCTTGCTGCTTGCTGACAAACACTAAAGCGTAGCTTATTTGTTTAACAGCAGACAATTTCCTCAGCACCTTGACACCCGTCAAAGCAGCAATCTCTGGTTCAAAAGAAGCTGCTGCATTTAAGATCAGGATTTCGTTCTGGTCCTTCAGGTTCAATTTCTTAAAAATGGCAGACATATCACTCCTGGATTTATAACTGTTCAGCCAGCTCACGGATTTTGCGCATAGTCAGGAAATTAGGCAAGAAGCGCCAGATGGCGACTGCAATAATCAAGGCCGGTATCCAGTAGAAATTAATCAAACGAAGAAACAAGGGTACTCCCACCAGGGCGATGACCACGAAAATCTGCATTTCCTCGCCTATCCAGCCCTGGTTTTCCATGCGTCTGGCAGCCAGTTTATCAAGCAAACGGGATATTTTTGCGGCTAGGTGCTCTACTCTTAAAGCAGCCTTCCTGGCGTCTTGCCATGCCAGTTCAGTGCTGGCGGAGGCACGCAGCTTTTCCAGCAATGCATAGTATTCATCCAGCGCAGCATAGAGATTGTCAGCCGCACTGGCAGGCAAGAGACTGTCCGTAGCGGCCACGCGTATGGCCTTGATGCTGCGCATAACCTCTTGCTTCATGGCCACTGCCGCATCCTGATCGGATGTGCGTTGCCAGGCCTCGGCTTTTTGCTGGCGTTCTACGGCCTTTTGCGCCTCGGGCAACATGGCTTCCAGCACCAGCAAGGATGCCACTGGCATTTGCTCTATCTCACCCAGCACAGATAACCAGGGACAGTAGGCTTTCAGGCCCGCATAGGCAATGACCAGACGTTTGCGCAGGCGCTCTGGCCAGCGCTCATCGTAGGCCAGTGCCAGAACGCGCGCATGCAATTTGTGCAAGGGTGCGCTGTCATCCGTCTCCAGGCCATACATGAGCTTGTCGACATTGGTATATTCGCCAGGCAATTGCTTGCTGGCATAGTCTTTCATCAAGCCAAAAGCCTCTTGCCAGGCTTGCTGTATCTGTTTGCAGCAATGCTGCCACTTTTGCACGATGCTGGCGACTTCCTTGTTACCGGCATCGGCATAGGTTTCCAGCACGCCATAGTTATACAACTGGTTCAACCAGTTACTGGCAGCTTCTTCACCTTTCAGTGAACGATTGGCATAGCTGAGTATAGCCGGTAGCTCTATGGTTTCACCACGCCAGACTGGCGGTATGCCAGGAGCCAGATGCAGGATGATGCGCAAGAGCTGCACATCGACCGAGAGTTTTTTATCCTGGCGCATGTCGAGCAAAACCCGCACCGCATTCTGGTCTTTTTGCACATCGCGGAACCAGGCCAGTAATTGCGCATTCGAGATATCCCTGACGCCATCGTCCCAATTGCGGGTCAGCGCCACCGCCAGTTGTTCGCGGGTATGGCAAAGATATTGCCCCAGGTGATAAGGTTCGCGAAAACCGCCCATGGCCATGGTTTCCACCGCGTCTGGCAAACTGGCATCCCGCGCCAGCCAGCGCATGATCTGCTCGTCGCCCCAGCGTTTCTTGGGGTCGCGCAAGAGCAGGCCGCGCAGCAGCTTGCGCAGATAAGTGTCCGCTACTGCATTGAGTTCCAGCTCGCGCGTGGTCAGATGATGCAGGATCACCGCTTCTGACAAACCAGCGAAGGGATGCTGGCCCAGAGCCAGCTCCAGTACGATCATGCCCAGCGCCCAATAATCTGCCTTGGCATCGATGACGCCGGACAGGCTTTCTGGCGAAGCATAGGGCAAGGTGCGCGCCGTGCCAGTCAATCTTTGCGTCGCATCCAGTACGGAGGAAATACCAAAGTCCGTCAGTATCAAATCCAACGGTTGCAGCGTGCGCAACAGTATATTTTCTGGCTTGAGATCACGGTGGATAAGTCCGGCTTTATGCACACTGGCGATGGCAGTCGCCAGCTCACGCACTATGCTTTCCAGCATGGCCGCATCGATTTTTTTGTTTTGCGCGAACTGCCTTAATGATCCCAGGGCGCAATACTCCATGAGCTCATAGGCATGACCATCAGAGACACCGGCTTCCAGCACAACCACGCAATGCTCAGCCGGTACTGCTTTCAATCTCTCCCTGACTTCTGATTTGCCATGTATGCCATGGCGATATATCTTGGCGACGCGCTGTATCGCAGATGCGTTTTCCTGTACCAGTAACAGCTCTGCCTCTGCCCCCAGGGTGGGCAGGTGATGCAGTATTTTATAACGCTCACGCAGGGCTTGCGGCAGTGATAGCAGGCTATGGATTTCGCTACTATCTGGCGTAGCTGCTGCGCCCTCCTTGATCAGCGGGCGATTGCAATACAGGCAAAGCTCGCTACCTGGCGGATTGCTTTGTTCGCAATCTTCATAACTGCAAATTAATTCTGCTGCGCTGGCTACGGCTTGCTGTATTTCGATTGCAGGTTCAGTCTGCTCGCGCTTTTCCATCAAATCCACGCCTGACAGCAAAGTGCCGCAAACGCAGCGCATGACTTCAGGCGCGTTTTCGGTTTCACAGGCGGGGCAGCGACGTATGTAGATCTGACTCACTCAGGGTCTCCAACTGACGCTATCAAAGCTCAGGCCACGGCTGGCACATAATTGTTCCAGCGCCTGCATGTCGCCACGCGCTGGTATGCCTACATACCAGACACGCTGGCCATCTATCATGGTCTGTATGCGCTTGTCCTGTTCATCTATGGGGGCATCAACATAAGTCTGCATGCGTGCCCTGGCACGCTCTGACAAGAGTACCAGAGGCTGATTGGCTGAGCCACGCCAGGCCTGGGTCAGCGGCTTATTGGCGATAAACGGTTCGGGGATCAGGGCATCGAGTTTTTGCAGCAAGCCTGCATGCTTTTTTTGCAGGGTCGCCAGTGGATAACCGCTATAGCAGAGTATGTCAAAATCCATCCCTGCACTACTGCGCCAATGATGCAGACCATCCAGCAAGGCATGCAGGGCCCTGGGCTGCTCGAATGGTTCGCCGCCTGAGATGGTGATGCCATCAAATTGCCCGGCACTGACTTCGCGGCACCAGCTCAGCAAACCCGCGACTGTCATTTCCTTGCTGCCATCCCTGGCCCAGGTATCTTGCGAGACACAGCCCTTGCAGCCTATGCTGCACCCCTGTACCCATATACCTATGCGCCGCCCTGGCCCTAGTACGGTGACGGGGAAATGCGCTTTATTGATGGCAATATTCATGCTAATTGCAGGCTCAGGCTGATGACTTTATCGGCTTCGGTAATCGCTGTCACCGTGACGCGCTGCTTGCCTTCCAGTTCTTGCTCAAACAGGGCGCGCGACAGAGGATTGATGAAATTTGATTCCAGCTGGTTGCCAACACCACGGCCCCCATTGCTAAGATCGCGTATGCAACGTGCCAGCAATTCATCACGTACCGTCGCTGGCATGGCCAGTTGCAGGCTGAGTTCTTCCTGCAAACGACGCGCCACATTGCGCAGCATGCCATCAAAAATTTTTGCGGCGACTTCAGCAGAAATAAAATCAAAAACCACGATATTGTCACCGATGCGGTTCAATAATTCTGGCCGTGACAATTTGAATTTGAAGTAATTTCCTATGGCTTCACGCACCTTGAATTCCACGGTTTCATAACTGTCACCAGGTTTCACATTCTGGCTGCGATTACCCTGCTTATCCTCAACATAAATACCCAGGTTAGAGGTGAAGATCAAAATGGTTTCCGAGAAATAAGCGGTGTCACCACGGCCATCGGTGAGGCGACCATCTTCTAGTATCTGTAAAAATTTATCGAGTATGCGCGGATGGGCTTTTTCGATTTCATCGAAGAGCACGACAGAAAAAGGTTTTTGCCTGACGGCGTTGGTGAGTTCGCCACCTGCTTCAGAGTCAATAAAACCAAGCTGCGCACCCAGCAACCTGGCACTGGTATGTTCTTCTGAAAATTCACTCATGTCAAAACGTGAGTAAGCAGCTTCATCACCAAACACCAGTTGCGTCAGGGTCTTGGCCAGCTCGGTTTTACCGACGCCAGTAGGACCAGCAAAAAACAAAACCCCGCGTGGCCTGCTACCAAGCGAGCGTGTCTGCGCGCCCGTCAAGCTCATGACTGATCGTTTCAAAATATCCAGGGTCTTGATGACTGCAGGGCGTTGGCCCTTGACGCGGTCTTCGATAAAATTTTCAGCATCGCGTATTTTTTTACGCAGATATTCCTTACGCCAGGGGTTATCCAGCACCCCAACCTTGTAGCAGCGTACCGCATCTTCTATATCGCCGATAGCCAGCTTTTGCCGGTCTGCCAGTTCAGTGATATCTGCCAGGGCAGACAGGGACATGCCATCTGTTCCTTCAGTAAAAGTTTTGACGAATTGAGTACGAACATTGGCTTGCGCATCGGCAAACCCGGCAAACAAGGGTGCCAGTTGTTGTGCGGCAGCCTGGCGCATTTCAAAATCTGGCTTGTTGATATGCAGAGTTGCAATTCGCTCGCTATCGAGCGTAAACCAGGATGGCAAATCTTGCGCACGGTTCACCAGCCAGAGTATGGGATTGTATTGCGGCAACCCACCGTTCTGACGTGGCACTATGGCAGTAGCATTGAGAGAAATTTTTTCTGCAGCGACAAAAAAGCGATGTTCAGCCTCGCTCAATTGTTCGGCTTTGCGGGTAATCCTTGAGGCGAAATCCAACACCAGGGCGCAACGCACTTCGCGTTCAGCACTGAGTTTTTTCATGAGTTTGTTCAGGCTTTCGAGGCTCATTTGCTGGCCACCGTCTGCCAGCTTCACGTCAAACAGACGAGCTGCCAAATCACGTTGTGCAGCTTCGTCGGGATAGACACGCAAGCCATCCACGGTATCGTAGACCAACAAAAGACTGTAGTCCTGGCGTTTTAAAAATTCCCACAATGCTCTGTTAAAGGGTACCAGGGTGGCACTCGCGGATGCGATATCAAGAGGCAATAAAAAACTGTCACGTATGCTGCCAGAAACCACATATTGAGATCGTATAGGCAGCAAGCGCTGCAAGTCTTGCAGCCAGCGTATGTCAGGTACATTCATGGCAATTTATTGCTACGTTGTTGTTTGTGGCTGTCGACTTGTTCTTCTTCTGCAAATCGCGGCAGCTTGTCTTCCACGACCAGTTGCACCGGTAATTCTCCAGCCTGTAATAGTCGCGTCACTTGCATATGTATGCCATGCGCCTCAAGAGCCGCCATCAATGCCGGAAACTCGCTGCACCAGCGGTCTTCTGCCAGATGGTCAAGTACGCTACGTTCATTTTCACCCTGCTGGACGGCGCGTATGACATTGAAATTGGCTTGCCCGGTCTTGGCATCGATGCGCATGCGCACCATGTATTTGTCCCAGCTGTTGCGGCGAAAGTGGACTATGCCGCCGGCTACAAACAAGGTGTGGGATATTTCTTCGACCTGGTAACCCAGGTCTTTCAAAGTCTGCTTGAGTATCAGGGCCTGGGCCTCATCTACCTGACGTTTTTTCTCGGTTTCCAGCAGATTCTGGATCTGCAGGCGCAAATCACTGGCAAGCAGATCCGCTCGCTCACCAGGCAGGGATAATTCCAGCTCTCTTGCCAATTGCGTAATATGTTCTGGTAATTGTGGCAGGTGGGTGATACGTTTCAGCAAGCGCGCCAGGCGGTCTTGCGGCAAGGTTGCACTGCTGGCCGCCCCAACATCAAGATCTGCCTGATCAACCAGGGCATGAGCCCGGTTGGCCGACTCTTGCAAGAGGACAGGTCTTAACTCATATACCAGTGCTTGCAAGTTATGCAGATAAGCGATGATTTCTTGCTCATCCGTCCCTTGTGGAGCTGGAGGACGAATGGACAGTATTTGATCATTACAGCCTATTTTTTCAGCCAATGCCATTAAGTCGGCATAATCTTGTTGTGTCGTTTGCAATTGCTGCTGCAAAGCATGTTGACCCAAGGCGGTGGCCGCATGCAAGCGCTCTTGCAGAATGTTTTGTTGCTCATTCTGTTGTGTGCGCAAGAGATCGGCATTTTGATGCGCCTGAGCCACTGCCATGGCGGCACGTATGCCTGCTGCCGACAGCAAAACCCTCATTGCGTCGGCTCTTGTCAAGACGGTGGTAGGACCGCTCATAAGCCCTGTTCAGGAAGTTGCAGGAATACATAATATAGCATGCGCAAGAAAACACTAGCCAAGTGCTACTGCTTGCCGCCTTACTGGAACACGCAATACCCGGCAATCAACCAGCGCTGACCGACTTTGACGAACTTGAATTCCGCTTCCCATTGATAAGGTGAAACCACGGTAACACTGGCTTTATCACCATCGAGCTTGATAGCCTTGGCCTTGATTTTCTTGATGAAAGCAGGCTTGTACTCATATTCCTGGGCGCAAAAGAAGATATCCATATCTTCCGTCTCCATCAAGGGCCCACGGCCATCCCTGGCCATCTGGGCAAACTCAGCATCGGTATACGCCTGGAACTGTTGCTGGTACTTGCCGTAATAACGCTGCAGTGCCGCTGGGAAATCGGGCGCAAAATAACCGGAAGCCATGAACTTGCCACTGAAAGCCTTGAGGTTTTTGGTATCAAGCTGGAATTTCTTGCTGCCAGGAATATCTTTGATTTGCGGCTGCAGGGCAGCAACCTGCTTACCGTTTTTTAAGGCCCAGCCATAAAAACCCTGCACGCCTGTCATCAATGCCTGTTCATCCTGGCTTGTTGCTACAGCCAGGGGTGCACTGCTCAATAAGGCAACAATCAGGGCTAGACTCAGGCTGGTTTTCATATGGCTGTGTTTTCAGAAGTGGGCTGGCAAACCCGACAATAAGAATGGTAACTCATTCATAGTGGAAAATCGTGGTACCTGTGGATAAGTATCTCTCTGGTTAGCGCCACCAAACCAGCAAGCTTGCATGCCGGCAGCCAAGGCTGCCTGTATGCCGACCTCACTATCTTCAATGACGACACAATCTGTGGGCACAAATCCCATTTGCCTGGCCGCGTGCAAAAACAGGTCCGGCTCTGGCTTCCAGGAAGAAATATCGTAGGAACTATAGATGCGCTCCCCAAAGAACTGACTCAGCCCAGTAAGGCCAAGCGCTTTTCTAATTTTATGCGGCGGCCCGGCAGATGCGACGCACATGGGCAAGTCCAATTGCTGTAAAACTTCAAGGACACCAGGGAAAGCCTGTAAAGACTCATCGAATAATAGGTCTACGGTACGTCGGTAACTCTGCATAAAATCCTGACCCAGTTGCAGGCCATGCCGCTCCGACAAGGCACTGCAGATATCCGCCAGTTTGCGGCCACGAAAGCGCTGCGTCAGATCAGCAAGATCTTCTTGCACGCCATAGCACTGTAATTCTTTTTGCAAACCCAGATTACACAAGCCCTCGCTGTCGACCAGCGTGCCATCGCAATCAAAGATCAGGCAACTGGATTTGCGCAGCAGGGAATTCATTTTTTCTGTGCGGAGTTCAAGACTATCTCTGCATTCATCTCGCCCTCTTCGTCTACGCCTGTTTCTACAAAGCCAAAACTGGCATAAAAATCTTTGGCTACCGGGTTTTCCGGGTGATAGCAAATAGTGATACGTTCTGCCTGCAGGTCCTGACGTATTTCCTCGATCGCCAATTGCAAGGCTTGCCGCCCTATGCCATGTCCCTGTTGACGATGATCGATCATGAAGCGATGTATGGCATATTCCCTGGGACGATGTTCATCATCCATGGTCTTGTACATCAAAAAACCCGACAACTGTTCATCCACATAAATGGCACGCGGTCTGTAGTAAATATCATATTTGGACTGCGCCAGGGAATAAGCATTACTGGCCAGATAATTTTCCTGATGAGGCAGCAAGGGCAGATTGATGACTTCATCAAAATTATCGATATCTACTTCCCTCAGTTGTATGTTCATCGCGGTTTTAATTTGCTGCATGCGGCACTACTTTCACACAAGGATGCGGCAAATTGCCATCACCATAAGTGCGCAAGACTTCGGCCACGATGACTTGATAGCCATCCAGCCACTTTGCCTGTGCCGCCTTGGCTTGCTGGTGTATGGGATTATTGATGAGCGATTGCAGGGATTCCAGGCTATCCCAGTAATACACATTAGAAACCTGCCCTGTTGTTGCATTCTCCCAGGTCTCTTCACCCAGATAGCCAGGGATGGACTTGGCCAGGCTGATGATCTGATCATCGAGCGCATAAAAAGCATCGTCGTATTGCTTTTTCTTGAAAGTGAAAGTAGAGGTGTACATGCGTAAGCCCGGCTGATTAAATGAGCAGCAAATCATACATAAATTTGCACTTGCCTGATCTTTTTTTGTCGTATTTTTGTGCGTTTTTTTGAGCGATAAAACTGGCAATAAAAAGTGAATGCATTTCAAGCTGAATTCTGCCCAAACCAGGCCTTCATCCTGTCCCGTGCACTCTGCCTGACCTCATCCGTAATATACATACTGACCGTCACCAGCGCACCCGCTATGACGCCCAGGTCATCTGTATAACCAATCACGGGCAAGACATCCGGCACCGCATCCAGCGGGAAAATGAAATAGCCCAATGCCCCAAAGATAACCGTCTTGGCCCAGGCCGGGGTCTCCGGCCTTTGCGCCGCATAATACAGGCACAGCACTTTTTCTATGACTTCGCTGCCTGCTGCCTGCGCGTATTTTTTGAGCTTGTCCCAAAAACCACTTTCACTATAAGCCTCTGCATGTAACATGATCCTGCTCCTTAATCATTTGCCTTTTTCACGGTTGCCAGCAAGCCCGCCGCTGCCACGAATACCCCGCCAGAAAACTGATTGAACATTTTTGCCTTGCCCTTGGAACGCAACCAAGGCCCCATGCGTTCTGCAAACATGGCATACAACATCAGGACACTGAATTCAAAAAACACAAAGGTGCTGCACAAAACCAAAAACTGCGGCAGTTTGGCGGCAGCAGGATTGATGAACTGCGGGAAGAAGGCGGTAAAAAACAACAGGGCCTTGGGATTGCTGATACCGACCAGCATGCCTTTGACATACAGGCGCAGGCGGGTGCCGCGCAGCTCGGTTTCTGTAGGTATGACAAAATCGCTGCTTTTGGCACGCAGGCTGCTGATACCCAGATACAAAAGGTAGGCCACACCCAGGTATTTGATAACGGTAAACACCAGCGCCGATGTGGCCAGAATGGCACCTATGCCTATCGCCGAGCAAGTCATGATGGCGATCAGGGAGGTGATATTCCCCAGCGCAGGGAACAGGGTCATGCGGGCACCAAAATTGATGCTATTGGTGATACACATCAGCACGGCAGGACCGGGGGTGATGGTCAATACCAGTACGGCGACAACATACAGCAACCAGGTTTCTATAGACATGGGGCTTCCTTGAAGTGAGTTAAATATCCTGTCAGGGATATCTTAGTCGATTTCAGGAGTCACTATCGCCCGCTCTAAAAAACTTCAGGAAGCTTTCACCGCTTTGCGTGCAGCAGGCGCAGGTGCTGTATAGGCCGCCCATTCCGGTTTTTGTTCTTTGCCGCTATCGACAATGACCATATAGCGACCCGCCCAGGGATTGTCCTGGCGGTTTTTATCGAGTACCCAGAATTTTTTGCCTTCTGCCAGCCCCTGTACATAGTCAGCATCGAGTACCGAATAATGGTCGAGCAGGAAATTCAAAGTCCCTGGTATGCGCACACAGCCCTTGGATTGCACTGTGCCCAGGCGTGGCTCAAGGATGCCGGGGTCGGTGGCATGCATTTGCAGACGCATGTCAGCAATGATTTTATCGCCCCAGCCTTTTTTAGCCTTTTGCCAGCCAAAATCAAAGACCCGCCTGCCCTTGGCACCATAACCGCGTATGCCCTTGCTATTTTTACTGCCTTCGGCACGGTAATCCAGATTGGCCAGACTATGGGCATATACACCGGTTGGCGTTTCAAAGTGTTCAAAACCCGGTATGCGCCCTGTTGATACAGGCGAAGCACCAATCAACTGGTACTGCCCTTCCTGGTCCAGCCAGAACAGCATGGCGACCTGGACTTTGGGATTGCGGTCTACCAGCAAGATATATTGGGAAGGCAAGTTGCTGATATTGCTACTGGCCAGCGCGGTCGCCATCTGGTCTATATAGCTTTGCAAGTCTTCCGCTGCGGGCTGGACTTGTTGTTCTACCGTGCTGGCATAGATATCTTTCAAGCTCAGGGCCGATTCCAACGCCTGGACTGGTACGGCAAAGGCAAGTGCCACCATGATGGCGAGCGTAGGTTTGAGCAGGGATGAAAGCATGTTGGCATAAAGAAAGAGTCTGATCGGTACACAGGCATCCACATCTGCATGTGGATAAGTGCATAGTTTCAATATGCCGCAGTTTCATGCCAGCCGACAAGCTTTACAGCATACTGGCACGCATTTGTTGCAACTTTGACTCATCTCAAGTGGTCGAATGCCAGAATGCCTATATTCATTTACAAGCTCAATATTGACAAGCCAGGAGCATGCTATGAAGCTGTACAACTTGATGATGATAGTCCCCCTTTTGTTTTCCCTGTTGTCGGGTGCTTCAACTATGGCGGCTGGTAAAGATTGCTCGCAAAAGGGCATCACCTGCGTATCTGGTGGCATAGGCAGCTCAGAGAGGGAAGAATTGCAGCAGCAAACCGGTCAGTATAATTTTTGGCTGCGTACTGTCGCCAATAAATCCGGTGCTTACCTGGCAGATATCAAGATCATTGTCAGAGATGAAAAAACCAAGTCCGTGCTACTGAGCACCGCTATGGATGGTCCATGGTTATTCCTGGCTCTGCCTGAAGGTCGCTTCGAAGTCGAAGCACACTACCATGACAATGTGAAGCGCGCTGACCAGATCATCAAGAAGCTGACTGATATCAAAAAAGGCAGCCAACGTCAGATGATGATGTATTTTGAGGCTAGCAATGTCGGAGAATTGAATTACCAGCCTGCGCAGTAAAGTGTTGTGGATTCAGTCCAGGTAGATCCTGGGCTTATACACTTCCATGAAATTTTCAGGCTTGCTCAGTGCTGTAAAACCGAACTTTTCATACAGGCCAGCGGCTGTGCTGGTCGATAGCGTGAAGCGGCGTAACTTGCTGACAACCGGGTGGGCCATGACTTCTTGCATGAGCAATCTGGAAAGACCCTTGCCGCGCATATCAGTGACGACAAAGACGTCGACCAGGTTACCAAAGGTGGCCATGTCGGTGATGATGCGGCAAAAACCTACCATGCGCTCTTGCTGGAAGATACTGAAACACAGGGAATTGCGCAGGGATTCCTCTACTACAGGTCGTGAAATGCCGGTGGCCCAGCCGCTTTCAGTCGTCAGGAATTGATGGACCAGGTCAATATCGATCTTGTCCCTGTCTGTGGTGATCCAGTATTCGCCCGTCTGTGTTGCGTTCATGCCATCCTGTCCTTGTGCTTGGGTGCTTGAAAATCTCTCAAAAATGGTTTGCCGGGTTCAGACCACAAAACCGTTTTCAAGTTCATTCCGATGGCTGGGCTACCGCGCTGGCCAGGTAATTATTCTTGATGCGTACATAGTGCTCGGCTGAATATTTGAAATAGCTGATTTCTTCCGCCGTCAGGGCCCGCACCTTGACTGCCGGACGACCTACATACAGATAGCCGCTTTCCAGTACCTTGCCCGGTGGCACCAGGCTGCCCGCACCCAGCATGACATGCTTGTGGATAACGACATCGTCCATGACGATGCTGCCCATGCCTATCAGGCATTCATCGCCTATATTGCAGCCGTGCAGGATGACAGAATGGGCAATCGTCACATAGTCACCAATGATGAGCGGTGAACCGGCGGGCTTGCTGGCATTCTTATGTGAGACATGGCCCATGGCCAGGTCCTGGAAATTGCTGCTACGGCCTATGCGTATGTGATTCACATCGCCACGCAAGACAGCGTTGCACCAGACAGAGCTGTCCGGCCCCAGTTGTACGTCGCCTATGAGCTGGGCGCCGGGGTGGATGTAGCAATTTTCAGATACTTCAGGGAAGGTGTTCAGGTAAGGGCTGAGTGGCATGGTGCTGTAAGGTGTTCAGTGATGAGTTTGAGCAGCAATTTTAACTGATCGATATCGCCAAGCCCATGTGGACAAATACTTAGATATCCACAGGATCAATCTCCACCGACCACCTGACCCGGCTTTTCATGGCGCGTAAATCAGCTATCCAGGCTTTGACAAAGGCTTGCAGCGCCGGACGCGAGACTGATTCAACCAGCAATTGTGCCCTATCGACGTTGGCCACCCGCGTCATGGTCATGGGGATGGGGTCATTGATCATGATGCCCTGATGCTCGGTACAGAGCGCAGCTTCTTTCAAAAAGGTGATGGCAGTTTCCAGCTCTTTGGCTTCTGCCCGCAATAAAGCCTGGTACATGAAGGGTGGCATATGGGCTTGCTGGCGTTCATCCAGCAAGTCTTTGGCAAAGTCGGGGTAATTGTGTGACATCAGCGCATGGTAGAGCGGATGGTCAGGGTAGCGGGTTTGTACCAGTACCTCGGATGCATTGCCACCCTCTTTTTGTGCAGCCCGCCCTGCCCGGCCTGCGACCTGCATGAGCTGGGCAAACAGGCGTTCACTGGCGCGGTAATCTTGCGAGAACAGGGCAGCGTCTGGATTGAGCGCCGCCACCAGGGTCAGGCGTTTGAAGTCATGCCCCTTGGCCACCATTTGGGTGCCAATCAGGATATCGACTTCACCGGCATGCACGCGTTCAAAGGCGGCGGCGGCACTGCCTTTGAGGCGGGTAGAGTCGGCATCGATACGAAACACTCTTGCCTCGGGGAAAAGCAAGGCCAGGCTTTCTTCCATGCGCTGGGTGCCGCGGCCCAAAGGTTGCAGGTCGATATTGCCGCAAGTCGGGCATGAGCGAGGTATGCGTTGTTCCAGACCGCAATGGTGACAGCGCAGCCTGTGATCGCCTTTATGCAAGACAAGATGGGCAGTGCAACGGGTGCAATTGCTGATCCAGCCGCAGGCATCGCAAGCCAGCACAGGTGCATAACCACGCCGGTTAAGGAATAGGAGTGATTGCTCACCCTTCTCAAGACGCAGCTTGATTGCCGCTGTTAGTCTTTGTGTCAGGCCTTCGCTAGGCTTTTCTCTTTCCAGATTGATGATGCGTATGATGGGCAAAACCGCGCGTTGGACTGCGCGTTCGCGTAATTCCAGCAAACGGTAGCGGCCAGTCTGCGCGCCCTGCCAGCTTTCCAGCGAAGGCGTCGCAGAGCCCAGCAAGATAGGGATGGAGAGCTGGCGAGCCCGCCATACAGCAAGGTCACGGGCGGAATAACGCAGGCCTTCCTGTTGCTTGTAGGAAGGGTCATGCTCTTCATCAATAATGATCAGCTTCAGCCTGGGCAGGGATGCCAGCATCGCCAGGCGAGTACCCAGTACGATACGGGCACGCCCAGTATGTGCGGCCAACCAGTGAAGTAGGCGCTCACCCTCCGCCATGCCGCTGTGCAAAGTAGATAGCATCAGGCCGGGAAAACGGGCGCGGATATGGGATTCCAGCTGTGGTGTCAGATTGATTTCTGGTACCAGGATCAGGATCTGGGCATCCGGGGTTTTTGCCAGGACTTTGGCGGCGGTCTGCAAATACACTTCCGTCTTGCCACTGCCGGTGACGCCAAACAAGAGATGCGGAGCATAGCCCTCAGCTTGGGCCACCGCATCGACAGCTGCCTGTTGCTCGGGATTTAATTGCGGCTCACCCAGCGGGCTGACATCAGCCTGCTCAGGCAATTTGGCCAGCTTCTTGATGGCACGCTGCAGGGATACCGTCTTGATGGCTTTGAGGTTCCTGGGCAATGCAGGTATCGCCACCTCGCCTATCGGACGCTGATAATACTCGGCGGCGAACTGGCATAGTGCCAGCCATTCCTTGTTCATGGCCAGTAGTTCATGTCTGACGGCAATGACATCACGCAACTTGGCGGGCGGGACATCTGTCTCGCTCACCACATCCATGATCAGGCCGACGACTTCCTGGCGGCCAAACGGCAAAGCCACCAACTGCCCAATCTGGGGCAGGTCCGCATTGATACCGCCCTCTTCTTGTGCTGTCCACCGATAATCGAAGGTGCTGTCAAGAGGGGTATCGAGGGCAACGCGTAAATAAACTTGTTTCACGATCTAAATCTGAACATGAAAATCGACGCTAACTATTGATTTCATAAGGCTTTTTGACATATCCACAGTTTCTGTGGATAACTTTGTGGAGAAAGGTCTATTGACATCGGTTTTCGCTAGCGTTTACGTGGGTTTCGGCAAAATGGCCTGTCTCAGAGCCAAGAATTTAATCTTTTAAAATCAATGACTTAGAAAAAATGCTGGACGACAAAAAAATATTTTTGAAAATATTTTTTGTCGCCCCGATTTTGTGCATAAGTGACAGAAAATGTGCATAGAAATGCAAAATTTTACTAGCGCTAATCCATTGGTTTTCCACAGCATTTTGGCTGGAAAAGCACGCCAGTACTATGTTTTGCAGAGCAACATAACGCAATGACAAGCATCTCCAGCACTTGTTGTTTTGCCAGTGGCTAAATATACAGACTTTGCCTATCAGCCCAGCAACAATACTGCCTGAGCAGCCAGTCTGCACAAACAAACTGGCAATTAAATTGTGTGACTTATGCTAACAGACGTTGCTTGCGGCTATATTCATGCACCGTTTCGACCAGCACGCTGACTGACTCAATCGGGGTAAATTGCGAAATACCATGACCCAGGTTAAATACATGGCCATGACCAGCCGCAGGTTTGCCATAACTATCCAGTGTGGCAATCACTTGCTGGCGGATTTGTTCTGGCTCAGCAAACAATACTGCCGGATCAAGATTGCCCTGCAAGGCGACCTTGTCGCCGACTTTGGCACGAGCCTGGCCGAGGTTCATGGTCCAATCCAGGCCCAGGGCGTCTGCACCGATATCGGCCAGCTGTTCCAGCCACAGGCCACCGCCTTTGGTGAAAACGATGGCGGGAATACGCTGGCCATCCTTTTCTTTTTGCAACTGGCTGACGATATCACGCATATAAGATAGCGAGAACTCCTGATACGCCCCATCAGCCAGCGCCCCGCCCCAGCTGTCAAAGATCATCACGGCCTGGGCGCCTGCATCGATTTGCGCATTCAGATAAGTCGCTACCGCATCAGCATTGGTACGCAGGATGTGATGCATGAGGTCTGGGCGCTTGTACATCATGCTCTTGACGGTATGAAAGTCGCGCGAGCCCTGACCTTCGACCATATAACAAGCCAGTGTCCATGGGCTGCCGGAGAAACCGATCAGTGGTACACGACCATCCAGCGCGGTGCGGATTTGCGTTACAGCATCAAATACATACTGCAGGCTGCCCGCTTCCGGCACTTTGAGTGCCATGACGTCTTTTTCATCTTTCAGCGGACGCTCAAACTTCGGGCCTTCACCTTCTTCAAAGTACAGGCCCAGGCCCATGGCGTCTGGCACGGTCAAAATGTCCGAGAACAGAATCGCGGCATCCAGGCCATAACGGTCTATCGGCTGCAAAGTCACTTCAGTGGCGAAACCGGGGTTCTTGGCCAGGCTCAGGAAAGAACCCGCGCCTTTGCGGGTAGCGCGGTATTCTGGCAAGTAACGACCAGCCTGGCGCATCAGCCATAAGGGTGTGTAATCAGTTTCCTGGCGCAACAAGGCTCTCAGGAAAGTATCGTTTTTGAGTGGGGCAAAATTCATGGATATAAAGGCTTTCTGTGAGGCTGCGCGCATATGCTCACGCATCTGCACATCTAATGACATTGTCAAATTACGCAGGCTATTGCTGTATAAGCGACATTATCGCCTATGCGCGCAGGATAGGCATATGATCTGCAACAAGTGACGCAATTTTCAGCAAAATTTCCAGTAATAAACTGTGGATAACTTTGTGGATAGAAATGACAGAATGCCAGTTTACTGATTAATTTTAAATTCGGTTAACAGGAATGTTATGTAAGTCATTGATTCTATTGATAGTGATTACTGATTTCTAATAATTATCGATTTTTGTGCATAAATAGCATGCAAGCTAAATTGTGCATAAGTAGCAGATCTCGATTATTTTTCTTGACGATTTTGCAGAAATGTTTTCGCTAATTCTTGCGCCCAAATACTGACGCCAAGTGCCGACGGATGGTAGCCATCTTCGGCCATCTGGCGCGCATCTTGAAGTTTCGCGGTAAACGGTAAATGCAAAACCTGCTGTCGGGATGCTGCCATGTCGCGATTTATTTGATCCAGAACGCGCGCTTTCATGCCCAGGATCTGGCGCAAAGGGCTAGGCAAGGCGGGGAAAACTTGCATAGGTGGCACGCCAGCCAATATGACAAAACCTGCTGGTCCCAACATAGTCTGCAACTCGTCCAGCAAGCTTTGTAACTCTGCCCTATAGCTCCTGGCGGAACAAAAGCTGGTTGTATCATTGACGCCAAAGGCGAGCAAAATCACATCCCAGGCTGGCGATGCCTGGGCTAGCGTCTGGCGGAATGCAGCTAAAGCTTGCCTGGCCCACGACAGGCGTGCGCCGTTTTGCCCCAGAGCCTGCCATTCCACAGTGGCATACAGCTTGCCCGCCAGGGCGTTTGCCAGTTGTGCAGTGATGGCTTCTTCATAATTGGCGACGCCAACCCCTGCAACTGGAGATTCTCCTATGCCCAACACCCGCAACTTATCCACAGGCGCACTAGCAGAGACACATACGCCATAGGCGAGGTCACTGGCCTCTGGCAGGCGCGGTGTCACAGCACGTGTACGCCTCCCCTGCCAGGCCAGCAGGGGATACAGCGGTGCCGCGACCAGCTCAGGTAAATAGCTGAACTTCATTCCACCTTGAGCTTGCTGAATTCAGGATTGCCAGGTGGGTATTTTAGTTTCAGGTTGAGTAATTTCTCTTGCACTATGCTGGCAATCACCAGATTACGCTGGGTCTTGGAGTCAGACGGCACGGCATACCAGGGCGCATGATCGGCGTCTGTTGCCAGTAAGGCATTTTCATACGCTTCTTGATATGCTTCCCAGTATTTGCGCTCTACCAGATCCTGGGTATCAAACTTCCAGTGCTTGTCAGGATCAGCCAGACGCTCTTCCAGCCTGGCTTTTTGCTCGGCCTTGGAAATATGCAGGAAGAATTTCAGTATCACCGTGCCGGTTTCGGCCAGCATGCGTTCAAAGTCGCGGATTTGCGCATAACGGCGCTTGCATTCTGCCTGGTCTATCCAGTCATGCACGCGGGTAATCAAGACATCTTCATAATGACTGCGGTTGAAAATGGTAATCTCACCCTTGCCCGGCACTTCTTTGTGGACGCGCCACAAATAGTCGTGACTTTTTTCATCATTGCTGGGGGCTTTGAATGCCACCGTGCGCGCCCCCAGGGGATTGATTTGCCCGAATACACCTTTGACCGTGCCATCTTTGCCAGAGGTATCCATGCCCTGCAGGATGACCAGCACTTTGCGGTTATGCTCTGCATACAAGAGGTTTTGCAGATCTTCAATTTGCTCAGCCAGCTTCAGGGTCAAAAGTTTATCGGCGGCCTTGCCACCATTTTTGTCATCGTCTGATGCACCCAGCAGTTTCTTTTTCGCATTCGCGTCTTTGACCTGGAATTCCTTAGTGACGCGAAACTGTTCGGCTATCGTCATGCTATCCCTTTCATGTTGACTCTGGTTTGTTGTGCTACAGACGTATACGGTGTTCTATCTTGATGCATCTGTCCATGACTACTTTGATACCGGCGGCCTCTGCCCAGGCAGCAGCCTCTGTATTGACGATGCCTGACTGCATCCACAGATAAGGCGCGGCTATCTGTATGGCCTCTTCGACGATGGGAGGGATATCAGCCGCATTGCGGAAGCAATCGACGATATCAATACGGTGTTCTGCCGCTGCAATGATCAGGTCAGGATAACAATACTCACCTAGTATCACATTCCCTGCTTCGCGCGGATTGACCGGGATGATGCGATAAGCATGCGCCTGCATATAGGCAGCCACACCATGGCTGGGCCGTGCAGTTTTTGAGGACAGGCCGACAACGGCGATGGTTTTACTTTTGCTCAGTATTTCGGCAATCAAGTCTTGTTCCAAGGTCATAGGCGGCTTTGCTCATCATTCAAGGAAAAACAAAAAGGCAGCCTGAGCTGCCTTTCCATTGTACTGCTTTCGTCGCGAAAAAATTTTCGCAGCGAAATTAACGCTTTTGACGCAATCTTTGTATCGCTGCCAATTGGGCGATCGCAGAAGCCAATTCTGCCTGTGCTTGCGCATAGTCAATTTTGGAATCACGATTAACCAAAGCTTGTTCTGCCAGTTTCTTGGCTTCATTGGCTTTGGCTTCGTCCAGATCTTGACCGCGAATCGCGGTATCGGCCAAAACTGTCACTGCATTCGGTTGCACTTCAAGCAGGCCACCGGCGACGAATACAAATTCGTCTTCAGCTTTACCTGGAACCTTGATGCGCACCGCGCCCGGCTTGATGCGGGTAATCAGTGGTGTATGTTTCGGATAGATACCCAATTCACCAGCCTCACCCGGCAACGCGACGAATTCGGCTTCACCGGAGAAGATCAGCTCTTCTGCGGAAACCACGTCAACGTGAATAGTGTGTGCCATGTTGGACCCTTATTATTCGCTCAAAAAAGCTATGGTGCGACCACTTCAGTCGCACCGCCAGTGCGCTTTATTAATTAAGCAGCAGCCAGTTTTTTCGCTTTTTCGATTGCTTCGTCGATAGTACCGACCATGTAGAACGCTTGTTCTGGCAGGTGATCGAGTTCGCCGGAAGCGATCATTTTGAAACCACGGATCGTTTCTTTCAAGGAAACGTATTTACCTGGAGCACCGGTAAACACTTCAGCAACGTGGAAAGGCTGAGACAGGAAACGCTGCATCTTACGTGCACGTGCGACCAGCAGTTTGTCTTCAGGAGCCAATTCATCCATACCCAGAATCGCGATAATGTCGCGCAATTCTTTGTAGCGTTGCAAAGTACCTTGAACAGCGCGGGCTGTTTCATAGTGCTCTACACCAACCACTTGTGGGTCCAGCTGACGGGATGTTGAATCCAGTGGATCAACCGCAGGGTAGATACCCAGGGAAGCGATGTCACGGGACAGAACAACGGTGGAATCCAAGTGAGCAAATGTTGTTGCTGGAGATGGATCGGTCAAGTCATCCGCTGGAACATATACGGCCTGAATGGACGTAATGGAACCAGTTTTTGTGGAAGTAATACGCTCTTGCAGACGGCCCATTTCTTCAGCCAGTGTAGGTTGATAACCCACGGCGGAAGGCATACGACCCAGCAAAGCGGATACTTCAGTACCGGCCAGTGTGTAACGGTAGATGTTATCCACGAAGAACAGAACGTCTTTGCCTTCGTCACGGAAACCTTCAGCGATCGTCAAACCTGTCAGAGCAACGCGCAGACGGTTACCTGGTGGTTCATTCATTTGACCGTACACCATCGCAACTTTGGAGTTTTCTGGATTTTCCAGATCAACCACTTTTGCGTCAGCCATTTCGTGGTAGAAGTCATTACCCTCACGAGTACGCTCACCCACACCAGCAAACACGGACAAACCGCTGTGTGCCTTGGCGATGTTGTTAATCAGTTCCATCATGTTAACGGTTTTGCCTACACCCGCACCACCGAACAGACCGACCTTACCACCTTTAGCGAATGGGCAAACCAGATCAATAACCTTGATACCGGTTTCCAGCAATTCCTGGGATGGGGACAGTTCGTCGTAAGCAGGGGCTTTACGGTGGATGGATGCTGTCTGCTCGTGGCTGACAGGACCGCATTCATCGATAGGGTTGCCCAGTACGTCCATGATGCGGCCCAGCGTTGCTTTGCCGGTTGGTACCATGATAGGGTTGCCAGTGTTGGAAATAGTCATGCCGCGACGCAGACCATCAGAAGTACCCAGAGCAATGGTACGGACGATGCCGTCACCCAATTGCTGCTGAACTTCCAATGTCAGTTCGGAGCCTTCCATTTTCAAGGCGTCATAAATCTTAGGCATCGCGTCGCGTGGAAATTCAACGTCCACAACAGCGCCGATACACTGAACGATTTTGCCATTAGCCATGTTCGTTCCTTCTTAATATTTAAATTCAGTTTAGACCGCTGCCGCGCCGGCGACGATCTCGGAGAGCTCTTTGGTAATGGCGGCTTGACGGGTTTTGTTATAAACCAGTTTCAGTTCGCCAATCACGTTACCTGCGTTATCAGTTGCTGATTTCATCGCCACCATACGGGCCGATTGTTCAGATGCCATGTTTTCCGCTACAGCCTGGAAAATCAGTGCTTCTACATAACGTATCAACAATTCATCAATCACGGTTGCTGCATCTGGCTCATACAGATAGTCCCAGGTATGGGCATGTTTTTCTGTCGCCAGTTTGTCCGCTGTCAGGGGCAACAACTGCTCCATCACCGGCTCTTGCTTCATGGTGTTGATAAATCTTGTATAACTCAGGTAAACCGCATCCAGCTTGCCTTCCTGATACGCATCCAGCAAAACTTTGACTGGACCTATCAGTTTGTCGAGGTGAGGAGTGTCGCCCAATTGTGTGACATGGGAAACCACTTGCGCACCTACGCGATTCAGGAAGCCGAGACCTTTATTACCAATTGCGACCGCTTCTATCTTTGAACCCTTACCTTCGAGTTCACGCATTTTGCTGGTGACCAGACGCAACACGTTAGTGTTGAGACCGCCACACAAACCTTTATCTGTCGTTACAACAATCACGCCAACTTTCTTGGACTGATCCTGTTGCACCATAAAAGGATGCGTGTACTCTGGGTTGGCCTGTGACAAGTTAGCCGTAATGGTACGAATCTTTTCACTGTACGGGCGAGCCGCACGCATCCGGTCTTGCGCTTTACGCATTTTGGATGCGGCGACCATTTCCATCGCCTTTGTGATCTTCTTCGTATTTTCTACGCTTTTGATCTTGCCACGTATCTCTTTGCCTGCAGCCATGAGTATTGACTCCTTCTAGCTACAGTAAATTAATAGGCGCCGGATTTTTTGAAATCAGCAATTGCGGCAGCCATGGCAGCTTCGCCATCTTTGTCCAGTTGCTTGGTTTCTTCGATCTTCTGCAGCAATGCTGCATGGCTCGTTTTCATGAAATTGTGCACGCCTGCTTCGAATGCCAGCACTTGCTTGACCGGTACATCATCCAGGAAGCCTTTGTTCACGGAGAACAGAGTAACGGCCATCAGGGAGATAGACAGTGGAGCGTATTGAGCTTGCTTCAACAATTCAGTCACGCGGGCACCACGATCGAGCTGCTTGCGTGTTACTTCATCGAGGTCAGAAGCGAACTGGGCAAACGCTGCCAATTCACGGTACTGTGCCAAGTCATTACGGATACCGCCGGACAGGTTTTTGATAACTTTAGTCTGTGCTGCACCACCAACGCGGGAAACCGAGATACCAGCGTTAATCGCTGGACGGATACCTGCATTGAACAGGGATGTTTCCAGGAAGATCTGACCGTCAGTAATCGAAATTACGTTGGTAGGAACGAAAGCGGAAACGTCACCAGCCTGAGTTTCAATGATAGGCAATGCTGTCAAAGAACCAGTTTTACCTTTAACTTCACCTTTGGTGAAAGCTTCAACGTAGTCAGGGTTAACACGTGCTGCACGTTCCAGCAAACGGCTGTGCAAATAGAATACGTCACCTGGGTAAGCTTCGCGGCCTGGTGGGCGGCGCAGCAACAGGGATACCTGACGGTAAGCAACAGCTTGTTTGGACAGATCATCATAAATGATCAGTGCATCTTGACCGCGGTCACGGAAGTATTCACCCATCGCGCAACCGGAGTAGGCGGATACGTATTGCATTGCTGCAGATTCAGCAGCAGTAGCAGCAACAACGATGGTGTATTCCATGGCGCCGTGGGCTTCGAGAGCGCGCACAACGTTTTTAACGGAAGAAGCTTTTTGACCAATCGCTACATAGATACAAGTAACGTTTTGACCTTTTTGATTGATCACGGCATCGATCGCAACAGCTGTTTTACCAGTTTGACGATCGCCAATGATCAATTCGCGCTGACCACGACCAACCGGTACCATGGAGTCGATAGACTTCAGGCCAGTTTGCATAGGTTCAGAAACGGATTGACGTGCAATAACGCCAGGCGCAATCTTTTCGATAGGCGCGGACAGTTTTGCATTGATAGGACCTTTGCCGTCGATAGGCTGACCCAGCGCGTTAACCACACGACCACGCAGTTCAGGACCGATAGGCACTTCCAGAATACGGCCGGTACATTTAACTGTATCGCCTTCGGAGATGTGTTCGTAGTCACCCAGGATAACGGCACCAACGGAATCACGTTCCAGGTTCAGCGCCAGACCAAATGTGTTGCCTGGGAATTCCAGCATCTCACCTTGCATCGCGTCAGACAGACCGTGAATGCGGCAGATACCGTCGGTAACGGAGATAACCGTACCTTGATTGCGAATCTCAGCTGTGTCGCCAAGGCCTTGGATCCGGCTCTTGATCAGCTCGCTGATTTCAGATGGGTTGAGTTGCATACTAACTCCTAATATTTATTACGTTCTTACGCGGTCAGGGCGACGTGCATTTTCTGCAGCTTCGCGCGTACCGACGTGTCGAGCACCTGATCACCAACCACGATGCGTACACCACCGATCAAAGAGGAATCCACTTTGACTGTAGGGTGCAACTTGCGGCCAAATTTCTTTTCCAAGAGCACTGAGAGCTCGCTCAACTGAGCTGCCGACATGTCAAATGCGCTAGTCACTTCTGCATCTGCAGCGCCTTCGTGGGCGTTTTTCAGCGCATGGAACTGGAAAGCGATTTCCGGCAGCAAAGTCAGACGGTCATAGTCAGCAAGTGTGTTGATGAAGTTTTTCGCTTCAGCAGTCACTGGAGATTTGATCGCAGACAAGAAAATCTCAGCTTTTTGATCAGCCGAGACTTTGGGGTTGTGTGCAAGAGCTTGTACATCGGGATGCGCACCTACCTGTGCCATTTCGGTAACCAGGTCCGACCAAGCGGACAGGTTACCGGCTTGGGCAACACGAAACAGCGCTTCTGCGTAAGGACGAGCGATCGTTGCGATTTCGGCCATGATTACAGCTCGGTTTTCAGTTGGTTCAACAGATCAGCGTGAGCAGATGCGTTGACTTCACGTTTCAGAATTTGTTCTGCACCTTTGACTGCCAGAGTGGCAACCTGGTCGCGCAATTCTTCGCGTGCTTTAGTCACTTGATTTTCAGCATCCGCTTTTGCTGCAGCAATAATGCGGGCAGCTTCAGCAGCAGCAGTGTTGCGAGCTTCTTCAACGATCAGAGCAGCGCGTTTTTCTGCGTTGACGATATGTGTTTTGCTCTCTTCACCAGCAGCAGCCAATTGAGCCTGCACGCGCTTTTCAGCAGCTTGCATTTCCAACTTGCCTTTATCAGCAGCAGCCAAACCGTCTGCAATGCGCTTCATGCGCTCATCGATCGCACCAATCACTGGTGGCCAGATGAATTTTGCAGTCACCAAAGCCAGGATGAAAAACACCCCAGCCTGATACCACATAGATAGATTCAGATTCACTTTAGTTTCCTTATCAAATTAATCGTTCCGCAGGCCAGAGACCTGCGGTAGAAAAAGGAAAGCTATTAGCCTTTGAATGGGTTTGCAGTTGCGAAGAACATGGCGATACCAACACCGATAATGAACGCAGCATCGATCAGACCAGCCAACAACAACATTTTACCTTGCAGTTTGTCCATCAATTCTGGTTGACGAGCAGACGCTTCCAGATATTTACCACCCATCATAGCGATACCGATACAAGCACCCAAAGCGCCCAAACCGATGATCAAACCACAAGCCAATGCAACGAAAGCGACGTTAGTCATGAGAAAACTCCTAGAAAGTTAAAATTAAAATACCAAAATCAAAAAACTAAAACCAAAACTAAAACCAAAAACCTAAAACTTCAAAACTTCAAAACTTCAAAACTTAATTAATGCGCTTCGTGAGCCTGACCCATGTACACCAGAGTCAACATCATGAAAATAAAGGCTTGCAGAGGTACGATCAGGATGTGGAAGATGGACCAGGCAGACCCCAGTACCAAATGACCAATACCGCCGAAGATGGAATCGGAAGCACCCAGCAAAGCTGCAATCAACAGGAACAACAATTCGCCAGCAAACATGTTGCCGAACAACCGCATACCAAGCGAGAAAGTTTTCGCTGCGTATTCAACCAGATTCAATGCCAGATTGAAAGGGAAGAGCATGGGACCAAACGGTGCGCTCAACAATTCCTTGATGAAACCGCCTACGCCTTTGATCTTGAAGCTGTAAAACATCATCAGGGCAAAGATACCGATGGAAATACCGAGAGTACCGTTCAAGTCAGCAGTAGGGACTACGCGGTGAGGCATTTCATGATCCAGGCCCAGCACCGGGAACAACCATTGAGAGAACAAATCAACTGGCAGGAAATCCAGGGAGTTCATCAATACTACCCAGACAAACACCGACAAGGCCATAGGAGCGATGAAGCTGGTGTTGCCATGAACGATGCTTTTTGCGTTGTTGTCGACCATTTCGATGAGCATTTCAACTGCGCATTGGAAACGGCCAGGTACACCGGATGTGGCCTTGCGTGCTGCCATGTACATAATGAGAGAACCCAGCAAGCCGCAAACGACTGACCAGATAACTGTATCAATATTCACATACGACATGTCCCACAAGGAGGTTTGCGCATGGTGGCCGTGGTTAGTCAAATGCCCAAGGTGATGGGCTATATATTCTGACGGAGTGACTTGTTCAGCTGAGCTCATGATCAGTGCCTAAAGAGTAAAATGAAATAGCTTTTCAGTACGACGATGAAGGCGATCAAAAAGGCCGGCCAGTTAACATCGGGGTACCAGAAGACAACCGCTGCCATCAGCGCGACTGTCGATATAACTTTGAAAAATTCACCGATGAAAAAGCTCATCGGATTTGCTCCTCCAGGCCTCCGGGCGCTCATACTCAGGCGCAACGCGAACAAGGCATTTGGAATCGCACAAGATAATCCCCCAAACAGGGCGGACAATCCGTAAGAAATATTGCCGAAAATTCCAGCAAGCAAACCCGCAACCAGCGCTGCTACCAGTTGCAGCAGTATGATGCGTGCCATGCTTCCCTCATTTATCCAGGACTTGCGCAAAATAGCAGCAATGGATCAAGCTCATTACCAGCCCCAAAGTCCAGTTTTGCACTGTATTCGTTAAGGGCTTTGCTGGACTATCTTGCGTAAGTCCTACAATTTTATAAATATGACAGTTGAATTTGACTGGCTTGCCACTATATATCCGGGCAGCGCAAATCCTCGCCAATCAAAACCACGGAATTATACGTGGTTGTGCGTAATAACGTCAAACGTTTGATGCATATGGTCAAAGCTTTGGTGCATTGCATAAAAATGCAACATTTTAGTGCATTTTTACTATTGTACCGGTTTTATAGTTTTTGCTGTTTTTGCAACCAATCCGTTCAGCCAGTCCTGGCCTTGCTTCCAGCTGCCCAGTCCAGACTCGCCATTGATATGCCCTTTCGCACCGATCAGGTGCAGCTCCGCACCCCAACTATTTGCCCAGGCTTCAACAATTGACACGTCGCACCATGGATCATCACTGGATGCCACCACGGTAACTGGGAAAGGGAAGCTGATCTGCGGCATGGGATTAAAACTGGATGCAGGAAAATTTGCCCGCCCCACATCCGGTGGTGCCACCAGAAATGCTGCCTTGACTTTGCTTTTATCCAACACCCCCGGCATGCCGGACGCCAGCCACCAGGCAATCAGCGCACAACCCATGCTATGCGCGACCAGCACCACCTCATCATCAACCCTGTTAACGGCAGCTGACAAAGTGGCAACCCACGCATCCTTGACCGGATGATCCCAGTTTTGTTGCTCTACTCTTTTTACATTCGGTAATTCGGCTTCCCAGCGTGTTTGCCAGTGGCCAGGACCTGAGCTATACAGGCCGGGTAAAGTCAATATTTGCATGGGCCTGGTCGTTTTACTGTCCGCGTATCTTCAAGATAACTCCGTCCAGGCTATCGAGATCAGCAAAATCAATAATCATCTGCCCCCTGCCCTTGCTGCCTAATTTGAGAGCAACCTGGGTGGCCAGCAAATCAGATAACTCTTCTTCCAGACGGGTGATGTCGCGAGATTTTTCTGCCTTGTCGCGCGGCTTGCCATTGGCACTCATATCTGCCGTGGTCTTGGCCACCAGTTTTTCCGCTTCACGAACCGACATGCGTTTGGCAACAATCTGGTTCGCCAGTTGTATCTGGGTGGCGGCATCGGTCACCAGCAGTGAGCGGGCATGGCCCATGTCTATGTCACCCGCCATGAGCATGGTTTGCACCGGCTTGGCCAGATTCAATAAGCGCAGCAAGTTAGACACGGCACTGCGTGAGCGCCCTACTGCATTGGCCGCCTGCTCATGGGTAAACGAGAAATCCGTGATCAACCTGTGTATCCCCTGGGCTTCTTCCAGGGGATTCAGGTCTTCACGCTGCATGTTCTCGATGAGGGCCATGGCGGCGGCGGCCTGGTCATCGACATCCTTGACCAGCACCGGCACTTCATCCATGCCTGCCATTTGCGATGCACGGAAACGGCGCTCACCGGCAATGATTTCGTAGCGGGTAACGCCGTTGTTTTGTCCTATCGGGCGAACCAGGATAGGTTGCATCAAACCCTGGGCCTTGATAGAGGCAGCCAGCTCGGCCAGTGCGCCCTCGTCCATGCGGGTGCGGGGCTGGTACTTACCAGCTTGCATTTGTGCCACGTTCAGGCTGGTAGGGGCACCAGTGACGGTAGGTACGGCCTCAGCGAAGTCAGCAGCACCGCCGAGCAAGGCGTCCAGGCCACGGCCCAGACCTTTTTGTTTTTTGATCGACATACTTATTTTTCCAGTTGTTTAATTCTTTCCACCATCTCTGCACCAAAGGCGATATAGGCTTGCGCCCCCTTGGATGCAGGATCAAACACCACGCCAGGGATACCGTAGGATGGTGCTTCTGCCAGACGGACATTGCGCGGGATCAGGGTTTTGAAGACCTTGTCGCCGAAATGCTGTTCCAACTGATCAGAGACTTGTTGCGACAGGGTCATGCGCGGGTCAAACATCACACGCAGCAAGCCGACTATCTTCAAGTCAGGGTTCAGGTTGGCCGAGACTTTCTTGATGGTATTGGCCAGATCGGACAAACCTTCCAGCGCATAGTATTCACACTGCATGGGGATGATCACACCATGGGCGGCGCACAGGCCATTCAGGGTCAGCAAGGACAGCGCTGGCGGACAGTCGATGAGGATGAAGTCATAGTCAGCATCGACCTTGGCCAGGGCTTCACGCAGGCGCTTGTCGCGGTTATCGAGTGAAACCATTTCAACTTCAGCGCCAGCCAGCTCACGGTTGGCGGGCAAGACATCAAAACGACCAGATTCAGAGCGCAGTTTGGCGGTCGTCACATCTGACATACCCAGCAAGACTTCATAGATGGAAGCGGTCAGCTTGGCCTTGTTGATACCTGCCCCCATGGTGGCATTGCCCTGGGGATCGAGATCAACCAGTAAGACACGTTGATCGAGTTTCGCCAGGCCTGCGGCGAGATTGACGGTAGTTGTGGTTTTACCCACGCCACCTTTTTGATTTGCTATACAAAAGATTTTTGCCATAGAGGTTTCCGTAAGATCAGGCCTGGGTTTTCTTGATAAAGACGAGGTGACGTTCTGCCTGTAAACCAGGCACCGTCAAAGCTTGCAACTTATCCACATGCCAGCCAGCGGGCAGGCTGTCTATTTCCTGTTTCGGTTCTACGCCCTTCATGGCGATGAACTGACCACCATCCGCCAGCAGATGACCCGACCAGTTGACGAAATTGGACAGCTCAGAAAATGCGCGTGAAGTGATGACGTCAAAGGCATGTTTGACCTGCAAGGCTTCTACCCTGCCGGTATGTACAGTGACGTTTTTCAATCCCAGCTCAGTCTTGGCCTGGTTCAGGAAGGCCGTTTTTTTGCTGACCGTATCTATCATGGACACTTTGGCCTGTGGATAAGTAATGGCCAGCATCATACCGGGCAAACCACCACCGGCACCCACATCCAGTATATTTTTTGCATCCTTGAATGCCGGCGCCGCAGAAAGCGAATCCAGCAAATGTTGCTTGACCATTTCTTTGGGGTCACGGATGGCCGTCAGGTTATACACAGAGTTCCATTTCGACAATAATGCCAAATATGCAATCATGTTATCAATTTGATCATCATTTAAATCCAGCAATAATTCCTCGACACCGCTCTGCAATATCGCTTTTAACTGTGCTTGTTCCACGTGAATCATATGGCCCTACTCTCGATTAACTGCTTGTTTTTCATTATTCTTCGTTTTATTTTTAGTTTTCTTCATCACCTGTATCCACGCAGACTTTAGCCGCGCTTTGAAACGCGCCTGTTATCTGATGTTCCACGTGAATCATTCAGGCTGGCCTTCGGCTACCGCATCTGCATTCGCCATGAACTCTTTAAAACCGCGCTTCTTCAAATGCACCAAAAGCAGGGAAATCGCAGCAGGCGTGACACCAGAAATACGGCCACACTGGCCCAGGCTTTCAGGCTGATGCTTGTTCAGTTTTTGCCTGACTTCAATGGAAAGCCCATTGACTTCCATGTAATCAAAAGCCACTGGCATTTTGAGATTTTCAAAATGTGCATGACGCTCAACCTCTTTGGCCTGCCGGTCTATATAACCGGCATATTTGACCTGTATCTCTACCTGCTCACGTACATGTGGATCAAGCACACCTGGCCCGGCCAACTCCTGCCCTTCCACACCTTGCAAACTCATGAGGCTTTCATAAGTCACTTGCGGGCGGCGCAATAAATCAGCCAGGGAATATTCGCGTTCCAAAGCCTTGCCAACGACACGCTCAGCCTCCACATCCGCCAGGATGCGTGGATTGACCCAGGTCGAGCGCAGCCTTTCCATTTCACGTGCAACACTTTCACGCTTTTCTTCAAACTGCTGCCATTGGGCATCGCTGACACAACCCAACTGGCGACCTATCTCGGTCAGGCGCATGTCTGCATTATCTTCACGCAGACTGAGACGGAATTCGGCGCGACTGGTGAACATACGGTAAGGCTCTTGCACACCCTTGGTAATCAGGTCATCCACCAGCACGCCGAGATAAGCTTCATCACGGCGCGGCACCCAGGCCTCTTTACCCTGGGTTTTCAGTGCGGCATTGAGGCCAGCCAACATACCCTGGGCTGCTGCTTCTTCGTAACCTGTTGTGCCATTGATTTGACCGGCAAAGAACAGGTCCTCAATCTGGCGGGTTTCCAGCGATGATTTCAAACCACGCGGATCAAAGTAATCATATTCAATCGCATAGCCAGGACGCAGGATGTAGGCATTTTCCATACCGCGCATGGAACGAACCAGGTCCAGCTGCACGTCAAATGGCAGGCTGGTAGAGATACCGTTGGGGTAAAACTCATTCGTGGTCAGGCCTTCTGGCTCCAGGAAAATCTGGTGCGATTCTTTGCTGGCGAAGCGGTGTATCTTGTCTTCTATCGATGGGCAATAGCGTGGCCCCACCCCTTCAATAACCCCCGTATACATGGGGCTACGGTCCAGACCAGCACGGATAATGTCGTGGGTTTTTTCATTGGTATGGGTAATCCAGCATGGCAACTGCCTTGGATGCATGCTGGTGTTACCCATATAAGAGAACACCGGCACAGGATCAAGATCACCTGGCTGCTCTTGCAACTGTGAAAAATCGATGCTGCGACCATCTACACGTGGTGGTGTACCAGTCTTCAAACGCCCTTGTGGCAGTGCCAGCTCTTTCAAACGGGCAGACAAAGATATCGCAGGTGGGTCACCGGCACGGCCTGCCGAGTAGTTATTCAAGCCCACGTGTATCTTCCCATCAAGAAAAGTACCTGCTGTCAGCACGACTGCGCGGGCACGAAACCTGATACCAACCTGGGTCACGGCACCAACAACACGGTTACCTTCGACCAGCAAATCATCGACTGCCTGCTGGAACAGCCACAGATTAGGCTGATTTTCCAGACGACTACGGATAGCCTGCTTGTACAAAATACGGTCAGCCTGGGCACGGGTTGCGCGTACAGCTGGGCCTTTGGACGAGTTCAAAATGCGAAATTGTATGCCCGCCTCATCGGTGGCAATCGCCATGGCGCCGCCCATGGCATCGACCTCTTTGACCAGATGCCCCTTGCCTATCCCACCTATGGATGGGTTACAAGACATCTGACCCAGGGTCTCGATATTATGGGTCAACAACAGTGTGGACTGCCCCATACGGGCAGAGGCGAGTGCAGCTTCAGTACCGGCGTGACCGCCGCCGACGACGATGACATCGAATTCTTTAGGATAAAACATGGTGGATTTCTGAGAATCTAGGAGATGAGGCTCGATTATAGTTTGTTTTGCAGTGCAAACTTTAGCGGGCTAAAGATTCTCTTTTTATTTAGATCTATGTTTCACGTGAAACATAGGTATCAAGACATAAAAAATGGGACCGAAGTCCCATTATCACTGCCAGATTGTTTCACGTGAAACACTGCTATTTAAGAAAGCCATCGTAAGTCGTCTTGCATATCAGCGCTACCACCACGCCAAGGAACATTTTGCGAACAAACGAAGTACCGTGTTTTATTGCCAAATGACTACCTAAAATTGAACCGCCAACACCGCACACAGCCATCGTCAAGCCCAGCATCCAGAGTACGTGACCACTGTATCCAAACCAGATCAGGGCAGCGGTATTGCAGGCAACATTCAAAACCTTGGCTGCCGCAGAGGCGCGCAAGAAGTCATAACCGAAGATGCGTACAAACAGAAACATGAAGAAGCTGCCTGTGCCAGGCCCAAAAAACCCATCGTAAAAACCTATGCCCGCCCCCACCAGCATAGCCATATAGGTTTCTTTACTACCTGAAAATACCGGCTTATTGTCCGCCCCAAACTCTTTTTTCTTGAAGGTATAGATAGCCACAGCCAGCAAGATAAAAGGTAAAGCCCTGCGCAAATAGGTAGGTGGGATATGCGTCACCAGAAAAGCCCCGGCAAAAGAAAACGCAAAAGCCATGAATGCGGCTGGCGCCACCATGCTCCAGCGCAGGCTGACGGTCTTCATGTAGCGAGTCGCTGCAACTGTCGTGCCCCAGATACCTGCCATCTTATTGGTGCCCAGAAGTGTCGCTGGTGCAGTTCCTGGGAGGAATGAGAACAAAGCTGGCACTTGCACGAGCCCGCCACCACCAACAATAGAATCAACAAAACCAGCAAAGAAAGCGGCCAAACCTAGTAATACTATATCCATGGGAAACCTGAAAATTTGATGTAAATAAGTGGTGCTGACAGGGAAAGTACAAGATCCAAGCAACTACGCCTCACCTATAGTACGATAAAGACCAGGCAATAAATCAGAACAGAAATGCGCAAACAGAAATGGAATTACATCTGGCCTAACAACTTTAAACCCTTATCCATTTTTAGAAAATTTACACATGAACGACTTTGAATTCAGAACCGTCCCCAGCCTGATCAGCCAAACCGGTGCAGCTACACGTCTCGGTAAAACCATACGCCAGGAATTTCCAGCAATCCAGCATGTATTGCTGGTGACCGATGCCGGTTTCCTGCGTACTGGTCTGGTCCAACCCGTCATAGCCAGCCTGGAAACAGAACAACTCAAAGTCAGTATTTTCTCTGATGTGATTGCCGACCCGCCAGAAGCTATCGTCTTGCAGGCAGTAGAAAATGCGCGCGCCCTGCAGGTGGAACTGGTAGTTGGCCTGGGTGGTGGCAGCTCCATGGACGTGGCCAAACTCATCGCCATCCTGGCGGGCAGCGAGCAA
Organism: Undibacterium sp. JH2W; assembly: GCF_049340425.1. Lineage (NCBI taxonomy): Bacteria > Pseudomonadati > Pseudomonadota > Betaproteobacteria > Burkholderiales > Oxalobacteraceae > Undibacterium > Undibacterium sp. JH2W. Next base: position 112,586 of record NZ_JBMPOT010000001.1, read on the forward strand.
AGCCTGTCCACCATGTATGGCATAGGCAATGTCAAAGGCAAGCGCTTGCCTTTGATACAAATCCCGACCACGGCAGGCACAGGTTCTGAAGTCACGCCCATCTCCATCGTCACCACCGGTGCCACCACCAAGATGGGCGTGGTTGCACCACAACTGTATGCCGACATCGCTATCCTCGATGCACAACTGACTACCGGCTTGCCAGCCAAGGTCACGGCTGCCACCGGCATTGACGCCATGGTGCATGCGATAGAAGCGTATACGACCAAACACAAAAAGAACCCGCTATCCGACATGCTGGCAGTGCAGGCTTTGAAGTTACTCTGGAACAATATCGATGAAGCCTGCAACAATGGCAGCAATCTGGCAGCAAGGCAAGCTATGCTGCTCGGTGCCATGCTGGCCGGGCAATCCTTTGCCAATGCCCCCTGCGCTGCTGTGCATGCCCTGGCCTATCCGGTGGGCGGCATCTTCCATGTGCCGCATGGTTTGTCGAATTCCCTGGTCTTACCGCACGTACTGCGCTTCAATGCCAGTCATGCGGCTGAACTGTACGCCGAACTGGCAGCTATCATCGCGCCTGAAGCTACAGGCACAGCAGAGCAGCGCTGTCACGCCATGATCAAGGCCATGGAAGACCTGGCAGTAAGGGTAGGCATAGAAACCCGCCTGAGCCAGGTAGGCATCACCGAGAAAGACCTGGACCAGCTCGCCAGCGACGCCATGTTGCAAACACGCTTGCTGGGGAATAATCCACGTGAAGTGACGAAGCAAGATGCGCGAGCGATTTACGCCGCGGCCTTGTAAGAGAGAAATAAGGTCAGAATATGCAAGGCCAGATGCTGCATGAGCGGCATCTGGCCTCAGCGTCAAATAAGCGTCAGATAGCATCAACCAGTACCGCATTCGCCTTATCCACAGGTGTACAGCCTTCCATTACAACGATATGGTTAATGGTGCCTGCACTTTTTCCGTCAGGCGTAACCAACTCCCTGACTGGCCCTATCATCGTGCCATTCACCGCGCCCTTCGCATCCGTCCTGAAGATACCACTGACACTCGCCTGCCCATTCACATACACGCTATAGGTCGTGCCTGGCTTCAGCTTGAACAGTGACACTTCCAGCGCATCGACCACGCCCAGATTACGCAAGACCACAAAACCACGGGCATCACCCTTGGCGGGCTGCAAACGGATATTACTGGGCTCGCCATTGCCACGCGCTAGCAGATTGGCACTGCCATCGTCGCTTTCCACCACATGCGACAAATACACCAGCGCCTGCGGTGCCTGGCCGCCGCCCATATGAGCAAGCACCTTGTTGCTGGCGGTATCAATGACTTCCACCCCATCGCCATTTTCGAGACCAACATACACACGACTGCTGTCATCAGAAGCCCAGATGCCATGCGGTAAAGCGCCGGTAGCAATTGTCGCCATCAATTCTGCATTCTTGTCCGTGGAGTAGACCTTGACCACATTCTCGCCACCTATGCTGACATAGGCCACAACTCTGCCACCGACTTTGGCAAAGGCAATGTGGTTAGTGATAAAGCCGGTATCAAACACGCCAATGACTTCCAGAGTCCGCGTATCAATGCGTGTGACCTTGCCGACATCCTTATGCGTCATCCACACTTCCCGCCCGTCTGGTGTGAATTGCAGGAAAGGCGAAAACGGGCTGACGACAGGGATCTTTTTTATTACCTCATGCGACTTGACGTCCACCACATCGACAGCCGCTGTAAAGCTGGAAGCCACGAAAGCCAGTTTGCCATCAGGATGAAACTGCACCATGCCTGGCCCCAGACCAGTCTGGATACGGCGGGTTTCCTTGAAGCTGATGGGGTCGATCACAGATACGTAATCTTCGCCACGCACCACTACCCAGACTTCTTTGCCATCGGCGCTGAAGAAACCTTCATGTGGCGAGCGGCCGACATAAGTCGTGCCGTTGACTTTATTGGTAGCAGTGTCGATAAAGCTCACCGCATTCGAACCATTGGAAATTGCCAGCAAGGTTTTATGATCAGGCGAAAAACCCAGACCATGCACATTGATCTGCCCTTTGTACAAGGGAGACAGCACATCGGGCCGTGCATTGCCAAGGCGTATCTGCCCAACCAGCGTATTCGTGGCGGGATTAAATACCGACACCGTATTGCTGTTCTGATCTGCTGTGTAGACACGGTCCTGTGCGGGCGGCAAGGCCTGTGCAGATGGCAAAAACAAACCCATTGCAGCGGCAGCCAATAGATAAGAGGATTTTTTCATGAGATTCATTTTTCGTGAGGGAAGGATTTATTTTTTCTCTGAAGCATCAGCATGATGTTTCAGCCAGGCTTGCATGAGGCGGATTTCGTTTTGCTGTTCCGTAATGATGCCCAGTGCCAGATTGCGGATTTCCGGGTCTGTGGTGTATAGCAGCATCCCTTTCGCCATATCCACCGCACCCTGGTGATGGGGGATCATCATAGTGATGAAATCATGTTCCGAAACACCGTTCATATAGGCACGCTGCATGCCGTCATCCATGACGGCCATGGCATCGTCCATCAGTTTGGCGAAGGGCTTTGCTGTACTGGCGACGAACACTGGTGGCGGGCCTGATGTCGTGGCATTACCGTGGTGGTGATGTGCTTCCTGGGCGCTGGCCATAGCAGTGGGCAGGCCGAAACTGAGGGCTACTAACAAATGCCATAAGAAACTGGAATTGAAACTACGCATGAAAACCCCTCTCAATGATGGAAAACTGTCCCGCATCTTAAAAGGCAGATGCTGAACTTCTCATGTCTTTTGGATGACAAATTTGTCATCCTGAAATGCAGGGTCAGGAGGTAAAATCGATTTCAGGATTTGTGTGCAGCAGCAATAACAGGACTACAAATGACCCTACTCGTCATTGAAGATGATCAAAAAACCGGTGACTACCTGAAGAAAGGTTTTCAGGAATCCGGCTATGCCGTTGACCTCGCCCGTAATGGCATAGATGGATTACACCTGGCGCTGGAAGGTGAGCATGAACTGATTATCCTTGACGTCATGATGCCGGGCATGGATGGCTGGACCTTGCTCAGCGCGCTACGCGCCAGGCGTGATGTGCCGGTGATTTTCCTGACCGCGAAAGACCGTCTCGACGACAAGATTAAAGGCCTGCAACTGGGTGCCGATGATTACCTCGTCAAACCATTTTCATTTGCAGAACTGCTATTGCGCGTGCGCACCATACTGCGTCGCGGCGTTGCCCGTGACACCCGTGACGCAGATATGTTCCAGATCGGTGACCTGCAATTCGATGCGATCAAACACAGGGTCACGCGGCAGGGCATGCAGATCGTACTGACAAAAAAAGAATTCATGCTGCTGCATTTGCTCATCAAACGACAGGGAGAAGCCCTATCCCGTTCCGTCATCGCATCCCAGGTTTGGGACATGAATTTTGACAGCGACACCAATGTCGTCGATGTGGCCGTGAAACGCCTGCGTGCAAAGATTGATGCCCCCTTTGAACAAAAACTCATCCATACCGTGCGCAGCGTAGGCTATATGTTTTCGGACCAGCCATGAAATTCTGGAACCACTGGGAACTGCGCTACCGCGTCGCCGCGCTATTTGGCCTGGTGGCCTGCCTGGTCACGGCCGGACTGGGTTTCTACCTGTATGCCTCGGTCAGGCAGGCCATGGAAATGCGCGCCGACTACACCCTGATAGGCAGGGTGGAACACTTCCGCAATCTCTTTCATGACCTGTACGACATCAAGCAGATGGAAGAGCGTCCGGGCTTGTTCGAAAGCATGCTCGGCAATGAACAGGATGTGCGCATTTTCAAGCGGGTTGGTGACGCGCCGTTTATACAGGTGAACCCTGGCAAGCTGACACCGCCAGCCATACCTGCGGTGCCAGTAGGAACAGCCCTCAACATAGAAGCCCTGCGCACCGGGCAAGCCGACGATGGTGTGCGAGTGCGCTGGGTGACGGCGCTGGCCATGCTGGGCACCAACAAGGATACGATAGAGATCACAGCAGCCTATGTCATGACACAGGAATCCAAAGTCCTGTCCACCTATCTGTACCGCGTCATGGCCGCAGTCGCCCTCACTGCCCTGCTGACCACGGCACTGGCTTTCATCATCCTTCGCCGTGGCCTGCGGCCCATCAAACTCATGCATGACAAAGCAGCAGAAATCAACCCGGCAAAATTGTCGGTGCGCTTTGGCATGCAAGACGCCCCGCCGGAATTACGCTCACTGACTGAGGCGTTTGATGCCATGCTCGACAGGCTGGAAAAAGGCTATGAGCATCTGAACCAGTTTTCTGCCGACCTCGCTCACGAAGTGCGTACGCCCGTCAACATCATGATGGGTCAGTCGCAAGTCGCGCTGCGCCAGGCCAGGAGCGCGGCAGAATATGAGCAAGTGCTGGAATCGAATGTGGAAGAATTATCCCGCCTGGCACGCATCATAGAAAACATCCTGTTCCTCGCCAATGCCGACCAGGACACAGTCGTCGCAGACCGGGTAGAAATTGATATGGCGGCTGAGCTGGAAAAGATCGCCGACTATTTTGAGCCACTGGCAGAAGAAAAACAGATGCGCTTTGAAGTCACGGCAAATGGCAGCATCTTTGCCAACCTCATCATGTGGCGTCGCGCTGTCAATAACCTGGTATTGAATGCCATACGCTATGGCAAATCCGGTACGGCAATCCAGCTGATCGGCGGGCAAAATGAAGGTACTGCTGTGATCTCTGTCATCAATCAATGTGAGGCACCACAGCCACCCGATACAGACCGCATGTTCGACCGCTTTTATCGCGGCGATGCATCACGCAGTGCCTACACGGAATCGAATGGCCTGGGTCTGTCCATCGTACGCGCCATCATGCATCTGCATCATGGCGCGACCAGTGTGACTTATCTTGCAGAAGCAAATACCATCTGTTTCAAACTGCAATTTCCAGGTACGACACTAAAATAAATTTGCCAGGTTTATGCATGTGGATAAATATCGAGCACAAAACTTATGCCCAGTCCTGCACAGCGCAGCATGAATTGCGGACTCAATTCCACGGCATAGTTGCGGCTGCCATATGAACTGGCTTTCAAATGTATGCGTGCGCCCTGCTCTCTGAGCATCAATAAAAATTGCGTATGTGGTGTCAGCTCATCGAATACCTCTGCCATGGCATCTTCCAGCGAGTCATCGGTGGAAAGATATTCACCACGCTCAAATGGATCAGCGAACCAATAACTTTCGGCATATTTCCCATCCAATAATTGTCCCTTGGGAGTCTGGCGCTGCATACCACACATGTGGGCGTGCCTGGGCGTAATACCCAAGCGCTTGGTGATGAATGAAGGGTCGATGTTGGGATGCCAGATTTGCAGGGCAAGACGATAGGAATAATTTTGCAATACGGACTTTCTCTAAATATTTTGAAATTTAAAACAACTCGTTCAGCTCCTTCCATTCTGTCCACAAAACTCTACGACGAATCATGAAACTGAAAAATCTACGGCATTTTAACAAACGCCTGATTTAAAACATGGCCGGAGAAAAAAATCTATCGCAGATAAAAAAAGCCCCAAGAATTTCTTCAAGGGGCTCCTCTTGAATCCAGCAATTCAAAACTTTAACCAGCCTTAGCCTTGCCTGTTCGTTCCACATAAGCCATCAATTCACCAACAATCCCGCGCCTGAAAGCCAGTACGCAGACAATGAAAATCAGACCGGTGACGATGGTGACTGAATCACCTATGGAGCGGAACCATTCTATCGTCGTGATGTTTGCCAGCAGGTTGCCGAGGTCGCCCAGTTTATTTTCCAGCGCGATGATGATGATGGCGCCAACTATCGGGCCCACCAGCGTGCCCAGACCGCCCACCAGGGTCATCAAGACCACCAGGCCAGACATGGACCAGTGCACGTCCGTCAGCGTCTCAAAACCCAGTACCAGGGTTTTAGTGGCACCAGCCAGACCGGCCAGTGCAGCCGACAGGACGAAGGCCATGAGCTTGTAGCGGTCTACGTCATAACCCAGCGAGATGGCGCGTGGCTCGTTTTCCTTGACGGCTTTCAAGACCTGGCCAAACGGTGAATGCACGGTACGCATGACGATGGCAAATCCGGCAATCGCCACTACCAGCACAAAGTAATACAGCGTCAGATCAGAACTCAGGTCCAGCATGCCTAGCAGTTTTCCGCGTGGCACACCTTGCAAACCATCTTCACCACCGGTGAATTTGGCCTGCAGGAAAACGAAGTAAAGCATCTGCGCCAAGGCCAGCGTGATCATGGTGAAATAAATACCCTGGCGGCGTATCGCCAGTGCACCCATCACGAGGCCTATCAGGGCGGCGGCCCCTACGCCCAGCAAGATGCCCAGCTCAGTCGGCAAACCGGCATCACGCAAGGCCCAGCCTGCGATATAACCGGCAGCACCAAAGAAGGCTGCATGACCAAAGGACAGCAAGCCCGTGAAACCAATGAGCAAATTAAAGGCACAGGCAAACAGGGCGAAGCACAAGAGCTTCATCAGGAACACCGGATAGACGATAAACGGTGCCGCCAGTAACAGGGCAAAAGCTATGCCGTAACTGATTTTCTTATTCATGGTGGCTCCGTTTATTTTTCTTTACCAAACAAACCGGCAGGGCGGATCATCAGGACGATGGCCATGACGATAAACACGACGGTTGCCGACAGTTCAGGATAAAACACCCGCGTCAAACCCTCGATAATGCCCAGGCCCAGGCCTGTCAAAATCGAACCCAGGATAGAGCCCATACCGCCTATCACCACTACCGCAAACACCGTGATAATCAGGTTGGAACCCATCAAAGGCGACACCTGTATGACAGGCGCTGCCAGCACGCCTGCAAAAGCGGCCAGTGCCACACCAAAGCCATAAGTCAGCGTCACCATCAACGGTACATTGACACCAAAGGCTTCAACCAGTTTGGGGTTTTCAGTACCCGCACGCAGGTAGGCACCGAGCTTGGTTTTTTCGATGACGAACCAGGTCGCAAAGCAGACTACCAGCGAAGCCACCACCACCCAGGCGCGATAATTAGGCAGGATCATGAAGCCAAGATTGGTCGCCCCCGTCAGCGCTTCCGGCACTTGATAAGGCTGGCCGGATACGCCATAGATGGAACGGAACACCCCTTCCAGCATCAGCGTGATACCGAAGGTCAGCAACAGGCCATACAGATGATCCAGCTTGTACAGCCAGCGCAGCATGGTTTTTTCTATGACGATACCAAACAGCCCCACCAGCAAGGGTGCGAGCAGTAGCATGGCCCAGTAATTGATGCCAAAATAATTCATGCCCATCCACGCGAGGAAGGCACCCATCATATACAGGGCACCATGGGCAAAGTTAATCACATTGAGCAAGCCAAAAATCACAGCCAGCCCCAGAGACAGCATCGCGTAAAACGAGCCGTTGACCAAGCCCAGCAAAAGCTGGCTCAGCATCGCTTGCAGCGGAATACCAAATATTTCCATGGCACGCTAAATAAAAAATGGATGGAAAGGTGAATACCTCTCAACACAGAGGCACGGAGACACAGAGAAAATCAGGAGAAAAGCCGCTATTTCCTGGCTGATCAGTAAGCAATTTTCTCGTGAAAGCCCCTGAACTGAACGGCATTCATTTTTTCAAACAGGAAGGTCGCGACAAAGTCCGCGACCTTCACCGTAAAACAACGGCAATGCTGAAATTCAATTATCGGGATGCAGAGCAAGGCGCAAAACACAGCAATACTTTAGTATTGCGAGGCTTTGCAACGCCGCTATGCGCCCGAGAATTGGATTTCACTTCCAGAGGGAGCATTTGGATTCGGATTTGGTGGTAAATGCTTGCTCACCCGGAATCGTCTGCGCCACCTTGTAATAATCCCAAGGCTCTTTCGACTCAGCACTGGACTTCACTTGCATGAGATACATATCATGGATCATGCTGCCATCGCCGCGGATGTAACCGTTTTTGGCATACATGTCATTGACCTTCATGCTTTTCAGTTTTTCCATGACTTTTGCAGTGTCATCCGTACCCGCAGCCTTGACAGCATTCAGGTAAGTCAGGGTGGCCGAGTAATCAGCTGCTTGCAGGCTGGAAGGCATTTTTTTCATTTTTTCGAAGTAACGGCGTGACCATTTACGCGCTTCTTCGTTTTGATTCCAGTACCAGCTATCGGTCAGGTACATGCCATTCGTGGCATTCAGACCCAGGGAATGAATGTCATTGATAAACATCAGCAAACCCGCCAGTTTCATGGTCTTGGTGACGCCAAATTCATTGGCAGCCTTAATCGCATTGATGGTGTCACCGCCGGCATTTGCCAGGCCAAGGATTTGTGCCTTGGAAGCTTGCGCCTGCAACAGGAAAGAAGAAAAGTCAGAAGCAGACAGCGGGTGTTTCACTGCACCTGCCACCGTGCCGCCATTGGCTTTGACAACATTGGCAGTGTCACTTTCCAGTGAAGCGCCAAAAGCGTAATCGGCAGTCAGGAAATACCAGCTCTTGCCCCCCTGTTTAACGACAGCAGAACCTGTACCCTTGGCCAGCGCCACGGTGTCGTAGGCATAATGCACGGTGGTTGGTGCGCATTCTTCATTGGTCAGGCGGGCAGAGCCAGCGCCGATGGAAATAAAGACGCGTTTCTTTTCTGCGGCCACTTTGGCCATCGACAAAGAAGTACCGGAGTTAGTACCACCTATCAGCATATCTACGCCATCACGGTCAAACCATTCACGTGCGCGGCTGGCTGCGATATCGGCTTTGTTTTGATGGTCAGCTGTGACCAGTTCAATTTTTTTGCCCAGCACTGTGCCACCAAAATCGGCAATCGCCATCTTGATGGCTTCTGCTCCACCCTGGCCATCGATATCAGAATACAGGCCAGAAATATCGGTGATGAAACCGATCTTGACCACGTCACCAGACACTTGCGCATTTGCATTCAGCGCCAGGCCAGCCAGTGCAGCGGAAACAGCGAGACTTGCTACTTTTAATTTCGTGAATGTTGCTTTCATGCGTCTTCTCCAATCATATTTTTATTCAATCCTGCTTCACCAAGACAGCGAGGCAGTTACCTTACACATCCTGAGCACTCAAATTACACACCCAACAACTCATTCAAGACCGGCATTTTTTCCTGCAATTGCGCAGACGCAAAACTCTCAACGATCTGCCCATGCTCCATGACGTAAAACCTGTCCGCCAGCGGAGCAGCAAAGCGGAAATTCTGTTCCACCATGACGATGGTATACCCCTTGGCTTTCAACATCGTGATCATGCGTGCCAAAGCCTGCACAATGACTGGTGCCAGACCTTCGGAAATTTCATCGAGCAGTAACAAACGGGCCCCCGTGCGCAAGATACGCGCTACCGCCAGCATCTGTTGTTCACCACCTGACAGGCGTGTACCCTGACTGTTTTTACGCTCGGCCAGATTGGGGAACATCTCATAAATCTCGGCCACCGACATACCCTTGTTATCTTTCGACACCGAGGGTGGCAACATCAGGTTTTCTTCTGTGGATAAGGATGAAAATATCCCCCGCTCTTCCGGGCAATAACCTACGCCCAGATGCGCCACTTTATGGGTAGGCAGGTGGATAGCCTCTTGCCCATTGATCTTGATCGAACCCTTGCGAGCGCCAGTCAGGCCAACGATGGCACGCATGGTGGTCGTGCGCCCGGCACCATTGCGACCGAGTATGGTGACCACTTCGCCCTGGTTCACTTTCAAATTCACGTCATGCAGGATATGCGATTCGCCATACCAGGCTTGCAGGCCGGTAATTTCCAGCGCAGGATTTGTACTTGTAGCACTCATGCATGCGCCCCTTCCAGTTCAGCACTGGTACTGCCCATATAGGCTTCCATGACTTTGGGATTGGTAGATACTTCCTTGTACGTGCCTTCGGCCAGCATGGCACCGCGCTGCAAGACCGAGATCTTGTCGCAAATACCTGACACCACATTCATATTGTGCTCCACCATGAGAATAGTACGGCCAGCCGACACCTTCTTGATCAGTTCGGTCACCCTGTGCACATCTTCATGACCCATGCCTTGCGTGGGTTCATCCAGCAGCATCATTTCAGGCTCCATCGCCAGGGTCGTGGCGATTTCCAGCGCACGCTTGCGGCCATAGGGCAAGTCTACTGTCACTGTGTCGGCAAATGAAGTCAGGTCAACTTCGGCCAGCAATTCCATGGCACGCGCATTGAGCTGGTTCAGCGACTGCGCACTTTTCCAGAAATGAAAGGATGTGCCTAGCTTTCTTTGCAAGCCTATGCGCACGTTTTCCATGACGGTCAGATGCGGAAACACTGCCGAGATCTGGAAAGAACGTATGATGCCCTGACGCGCAATCTGGGCCGGTTTGGCCGAGGTGATATCGCGGCCATTGAACAGGATTTGTCCCGAAGTCGGGACAAGAAATTTGGTCAGCAAATTGAAACAGGTAGTCTTGCCGGCACCGTTAGGGCCGATCAGGGCGTGGATATGCCCACGCTGTACCTGCAAATTGACATCGCTTACAGCGGTAAAGCCCTTGAACTCTTTGGTCAAGCGCTTAGTCTCCAGGATGACGTCGGTCATCTCTTCTCCTTATTGTCTGGCTTATGGTATTTAAATTCCCACTACATCCAACGCGACAACACTTCCTTATTTTTTTGGAAGTTTTTTATATTAGCTTTTTATAGTACCCAGCAAATGGATTTCTAAACAATACGGTATAACTACTGTAAGTAATTCCACGCAGAAATTGCAAGCCTTCATTTTCCCAATATACTCTGCGCTGCCTTCTCTGCAATCATCACAGTCGGTGAGTTGGTATTACCTGAAGTTATAGTCGGCATGATGGAAGCATCAGCCACACGCAGGCCAGCGATGCCTAACACGCGCAAGCTGCAGTCGACTACCGCCAGTACATCATCTGCACGTCCCATTTTGCAAGTGCCTACCGGGTGGAAGATCGTCGTGCCTATATCCCCTGCGGCCCTCGCCAGTTCTTCTTCCGTCTGGAACTGTACACCAGGCTTCATTTCTTCAGGCTGATATTTTTGCAAGGAAGGCGCGGCGATGATCTTGCGGGTTAGCTTCAGCGAGTCAGCAGCGATCTTGCGGTCTTCCGCAGTAGTCAGGTAATTGGGTACTATCTTCGGCGCGGCCGCCGCATCATTGCTGGCTATGCGCACATGACCACGCGAAGTAGGGCGCAGATTGCAGACACTAGCGGTAAATGCCGGAAAATCATGCAGGGGGTCGCCAAACTTTTCCAGCGACAAAGGTTGCACATGGTATTGCAAATTCGGTGTCGCCTGGGTGGCATCCGAGCGGGTAAATGCGCCCAGTTGTGATGGTGCCATGGACATCGGGCCGCTCTGAAACAAGGCATATTCCAGACCTATGCGCGCCTTGCCTATCAAGCTGTTGGCCATCTTGTTGAGTGTTTTGGCACCGGTGATCCTGAACGCCGACCGTATCTGCAAATGGTCTTGGAGATTGCCGCCAACACCCGGCAATTCATGTACAACATCTACTCCAGCCTGTTGCAAATGTGCCGCATCGCCTATGCCCGACAATTGCAAAATCTGTGGTGAGCCTATGGCACCGGCTGCCAGCACGGTTTCTTTCATGGACTCGGCAAACCAGCTACGGCCACCGCCTATGAATTCCACCCCTGTGCAACGCTTGCCTTGTTCATCATTCCTGATGACCAGCTTTTGCACCTGGCAGCCTGTCATGATGGTCAGATTGGGGCGTTCAGCCGCCGGTTTCAGAAAAGCCTTGGAAGCATTCCAGCGCACGCCACGTTTTTGGTTCACATCAAAATAGCCGCAACCTTCATTATTGCCACGGTTAAAGTCATCACTATTTGGTATGCCTACCTCTGCTGCCGCATTGCGGAAAGCATCGAGGATTTCCCATGACAGCCTTTGTTTCTCTACCCGCCATTCACCGCCCTTGCCGTGGAATTCTGCATCACTGCCATGGTGATCTTCGCTCTTCTTGAACAGTGGCAAGACCTGCTCCCAGCGCCAGCTATCGTCACCTGTCAGCTCTGCCCATTGCCGGTAATCCCTTTCCTGGCCGCGCATATAAATCATGCCATTGATGGATGAACTGCCACCCAGCACCTTGCCACGCGGATAAATCAGGCTGCGGCCATTCAGGCCTGCTTCTGCCTCGGTACGTAACATCCAGTCTGTGCGCGGATTATTGATACAGTACAGATAACCAACGGGAATATGTATCCACACATAATCATCCTTGCCACCCGCTTCTATCAACAAAACCCTATTCTCAGGATTCTTGCTGAGGCGGTTTGCCAATACGCAACCTGCAGTACCGGCACCGACGACGATGTAATCAAACTGTCCTGCTGCTTCCATACCGTTTCCTTGTTGTTTATTAAGCCTGCATTTCCGCGACCAGCGCAGCCATCAGTTCTGCCACGCTCAAATCTCTCACTGCAGCCATGCCCTGCCCGGCCCACATCGACATCAGGCCGGTGTTGTTCGCCTTGGCAGCGGCTGCGCGTATCGCCCCCGTCAATGCATTCTGTATGGGATAGGCGGGCACTTTATCTGCAACCGCATCCATGGTTTGCATAAAGTGGTTGTCGATGCCACGTGCAATACGGCCAGAAAAAGCACGGGTCTGGCGTGTGGTGTCACTTGTGCTTTCCAGCAGACCTTGTTTGTAAGCTGGATGTATCGCCGATTCTTTTGTCGTCAGGAAGGCAGTACCCATTTGCACCATCTGCGCTCCCGCCTGCAGCATTTGTTTGATCTGCCTGCCATCCATGATGCCGCCAGCAGCGATGATGGGCACCTGCATATGCGGCTTGCAAGCGTCCAGCAAGGCCGACAGGCCCAGGGTTGACTCTTTTTGCGCACCAATGAAAGTACCACGGTGACCACCGGCCTCCACCCCTTGCAGGCAGACAGCATCTGCCCCCATGGCTTGCCAGACGATGGCTTCCTGCAAGTTAGTGGCAGTACCCACCACTTTTATTCCCGCATCATGCAGACGTTGCAACTGGCTGCCGTGCAAGACATCGAAGGTAAAGCTGGCGACCGCAGGGCGGGCTGTGATCAGAGCATCGAGCTGGGCTTCAAAGTCTTCGCACCAGCGGGTTGGTGTAGGCAAGTTGTCCCAGCCCAGTTCTTCACAAACTGGTTGCAGCAAGAGTTTGGCAGCTTCCAGCGCGGCAAAATCGACTTGTGGGCGAGTCTGCACGAACAGGTTGATGGCGAAGGGTTTGTCCGTCAGTCTTCTGATGTGTTCAGCCTGTTCTATGATGGCTAGCGGGGTCAGCAAGGGGGCTGCCAGAGAGCCCAGGCCGCCTGCATTGGACACTGCGGCCACCAGTTCCGGGGTGGTGGCGCCACCGGCCATGGGGGCTTGGATGATGGGGTGGGGGCAGAGGGTTGGCAGGCTGGACATTTGGAGGCTCCGGGTCAAGTTAATGTTGTGAATTGCTGGTAATAAGGAAATTGAGCTTTCTTGATCATGTATAAATTAAGTTTTTGTACGCTAACCCATTTACATACTTCTGTCACTGTATTGCGATTGCAGGTCGGGGGTAGCCCGACAGCTACTCACCTTTTTTGCTTCGCCAAAAAAGGTAAGCGAAAAAAGGCGACCGAGGCGTCGCTGCCCCCTGAAGGGGGTTCCCTTTGCTGCAAGTCAAAAAATGGGAAATGTCCGAAACTCGCTACGCTCAAACAGCGGCCATTTCTTTTTCCATTTTCTGCCTTGCAGCAAAGGCATCGACACATCGGAACTACTAACGTCAAAAACAACAGCAACCCCAAAACACAGGTTAATTGACCATTCTCCATGACATATGCATAGCGGTCGCATTGACGTTGCTTTTGACTCTGTTTTTGATCTTAATCCGCTTGGGACGATGTAATTTGTGCTTCACGGAAAATGGATCAGAAAGCTTCGTTGTTTGAGCGCAGCGAGTTTCGAAGCTTTCCCATTTTTTGTGATGCACAAATTATGCTGAAGCGTAGCGTAAGCACCCGAAGGGCGAGTCTGCGGTCGCCTTTCTTTGAATACTTTCTTTGGCGAAGCAAAGAAAGTATTTCGGGCGCCGGGCCGAGACCCGGCTTGTGTCTACGAAGGGCAATCGTTTTAATCAAAGCACGGCAAACACAACGAACGCCGCTGGGCTCCTGCCTTCGCAGGAGCGACGACAATCTGATTGCCATTTATCGACAGAACCTCATCCTCATCCCGACCTTCTCCTTGAAGGAGAAGGAGCCAGCTCGCCGCTACTTCGCCACTGGCATCGTAAACTCCGCCCCTTTATCTATGCTATCCGGCCACCTCTGCATGATGGATTTATAGCGCGTATAAAAGCGTATGCCCTCTTCGCCATAGGCATGCACATCGCCAAACAAAGAACGCTTCCAGCCACCAAAAGAATGCCATGCCATCGGCACAGGGATAGGCACATTAATGCCCACCATACCAACCTGGATGCGGCGCGAGAATTCGCGGGCAGTGTTGCCATCCGAGGTAAACAAGGACACGCCGTTACCAAATTCATGACGGTTGATGAGTTCAACAGCGGAAGCAAAATCAGGGACGCGGACTACGCACAGGACCGGGCCAAAAATTTCTTCGCGGTGTATTTTCATACCCTCTTTGACGTGGTCAAACAGGCAGCCGCCAAGAAAGAAACCCTCTTCATGGCCGGGCACTTCCAGGCCACGGCCATCGACCAGCAGTTGCGCGCCTTCGGCTATGCCTTCAGCGATATAAGATTCAATTTTTGCCTTGTGCTGGGCTGTCACGACCGGGCCCATTTCAGCATCAGACTCCATGCCATTCTTGATCTTCAAAGCCTTAACCCTCGGTACTAAAGCCTCGACAAGTTTGTCAGCCACATTACCAACGGCAACAGCGACCGAGATCGCCATGCAGCGTTCACCGGCAGAGCCATAGGCTGCGCCCATCAGGGCATCGACGGCTTGTTCGAGGTTGGCGTCAGGCATGACGACCAGATGGTTTTTTGCACCGCCCAGAGCCTGCACGCGCTTGCCCATACGCGTGCCTTCGCTGTAGATGTATTCAGCGATAGGTGTGGAACCTACGAAAGAAATGGCAGACACATCGGGGTGCTGCAGCAATGCATCGACAGCGACTTTATCACCCTGCACGACATTGAAAACACCATCCGGCAAACCGGCTTTTTTGAGCAGCTCAGCTATCAGCAAAGAGCAGGAAGGATCGCGCTCAGACGGCTTCAAAATGAAGGTATTGCCCGTCGCTATCGCCAGCGGTGCCATCCACATCGGTACCATGAAGGGGAAGTTGAAAGGTGTAATGCCTGCCGTCACACCCAGCGGCTGGCGCAGGTTGTAATTATCTATGCCGCCACCAATATTGTCCGAGAACTGTGACTTCAGCAATTGCGGCATGCCGCAGGCAAATTCGACGATTTCTATGCCGCGTGTGACTTCACCCATGGCATCCGACAAGACCTTGCCATGTTCACGGGTGATCAGAGTCGCCATTTCCTTATGATGCTGGTCCAGCAATTCCTTGAACTTGAACATTACACGAGCACGTTTTAGCGGCGCAGTTTCTGCCCAGGCCGGTGCGGCCGCTTTGGCAGCGGCAATGACGGCATGTACTTCGTCTACGCTGGCGAGGGCAACACTGCCTGTCACTTCGCCAGTGGCAGGATTGAATACATCTTGCTGGCGAGCACTGCCAGATGCATAAACCTGGCCATTCATATAATGCGCAATTGTGGATGTCATAAGTAAACCTTGGGGGTAAGTTCCGTAATCCGGAAAGATATGCATGACAATAATCGACTACCCACAGTAAATCCAATGAGTTATTATCAATAGCAATATAAGGATTGCTAATAATGGACTTGACACAATTACGTGCTTTTGTCGCTGTCGCCAGGGCAGCCAACCTGACCCGGGCGGCAGAGCAATTGCATGTGACCCAGCCTGCCGTCAGTCTGCAAATCAAATCCCTGCAAGAGAACTTGCAACTGACTTTATTCACACGCAGTGCCAGCGGCATGCGCCTGACCAATGACGGAGCCAGGTTATTACCGCTGGCAGAAAAAGTCATCGCCAGCATGGGCGAATTTCGCCAGACGGCGCAGGCCTTGCACAGCACCATTTCTGGGGAGCTGGCGATAGGGACAATACTGGATCCCGAGTTCACCCGCCTCGGGGTGTTTTTGAAACGCCTGGTCGAGACTTATCCACAGTTATCCACAAAATTGCAGCAAGGCATGTCAGGCACAGTCTTGCAACAAGTACGGGCTGGCAGCCTGGATGTGGGGTTTTATCTGGGCCAGCCGCCAGATGATGGCAAAACACCCTGTCATAGCCTGGTGCTGACGCCATTTACTTATCGCGTGGTGGCACCCTATGGCTGGAAACACCGGGTAGCTGGTCAGGGCTGGGCCAGCCTGGCCAGTTTGCCGTGGTTGTGGACACCGGCAGAATCTGCCCATCATCGTCTATTAAGCAAAATCTTCGTTGAACTTGATGTCATTCCTAATAAAGTTGCCCTAGTAGACCAGGAACCCAGCATGCTGGACCTGGTCAAGTCTGGTGTGGGCCTGAGCCTGATACGTGATTCCATCGCCATACGCGAAGCCCATGCCCATGGCCTGGTGATCGCTGACGCAGTCAGCATCACGACAGAATTGAGTTTCATCTGTCAGGAAAAACGACAAAATGAAGCCATGATCGCAGCTAGTTTTGCCTTATTGAAAACGATCTGGGCCTAGACTGTGGGCACAGCCATCAATCAGGAGAAAATATCTGCCCTTGCGGCAAATTCAGCGGTATATTTCCAAAGATTATCTTCATCGGAAACCTGCGTCGTGAAATCCTTGAAATCCAGCCTGGTTTGCTGTCTGGCCATCGCGCCTGCCATCAGCCATGCAGATACGATCAAATTGCTGATACAGGAATTTGCACCTTTCACGCATACCGATGTCAAAACTGGAGAAATTCAGGGGGCCCTGACTGAAAAAATACAGGAAATCCTGAAACGGGCTGGCGATAGCTACACCATCAGCAGCACCTCACTGGCGCGCGGTCTGAATTCCACCCTCAATGACGACAATACTTGTTTGTTTGGTTTTCGCCGTACGCCCGAGAGGGAAAACCTGTATAAATGGGTGGGCCCGCTAGTGACTGACAACTGGGTGTTGTATGGCCGCAAAACCGATAGCCTACTATTGAAAAATTTTGAAGATGCCAAACCCTATTCCATAGGCTCGTACAAAAATGCAGCGACCGGCATGCAGCTCAGCGAACAAGGCTATAAGATAGAATTCTCGAATCAGGATGAAGACAATCCACGTCTCCTGGTCAATAACCGGCTGCGTTACTGGATAGTCTCAGAAGCGCATGGTATGGTCATTGCCCAGCAGCTGGGATTTGCCAATGATATTGTGCGTGCCATTAAATACAAAAGCCAGGAATTGAATATGTTATGCAACGCCCGCATGGACAAGCAACGCATAGAGCTATACAACAAAATCAACAAAGAGCTGGATAACGACGGCACCATGGAAAAAATTACACGCAAATACGGAATTAAATAATGGCCAGATCAACCAAGGCCGCCCATGCCGTCAATCGCCTGCGTGAGCGCAGCAATAATGCCCCCTATTCCATGGTCAGCCTCGCCGATGGCCGCTTTTCCCTGACCCTGGCCAATCTGGAACAACCAGATGAATTACCAGTCAGCGTCAGTGAGGCCATGGAAATGGATGAATTTGTCGCCTACGTCAACAGCCTGCAAAAACTGGTGCCCAAAAAAGCCAGCAAGCTCGATATCGCCTTTGAAAAAAAACTCCAGGCCGCCAAGCAAAAGTAATAGGCAACACAGCAAGCCCATTATTAATTAATATATACGCAAAATTGCAGCTGCAAGATCTCCTGTCATTTCATGGACAAGCCAGAGCTTGCCTGAAATCCCGGCTGGCATCTGGCACCGGCAGTTTTGCAATCATATTTTTATAAGGAAAACTGTATGAAATACACTTGCCTCAGCGCCCTGCTCGCCAGCGCGCTGTTGACTGGCATCTTGCCCACATCGACTGCCCAAGCACAAGCACCTGATAGTGTAGTCGTCAGCAAACTCACAAAAATCGATGAAAAAGTCGGCACAGGAAAAGAAGCCATCATAGGAAGTTCTGTGAATGTACATTACACAGGCTGGATACACGACCCCTTCGCCAACAGGGAGCGTGGTAAAAAATTTGATAGCTCGGTGGGTCAACAGCCATTTTCATTTACCGTAGGCGCTGGTCGTGTCATCAAAGGCTGGGAGCAAGGCGTTGCTGGCATGAAGGTGGGTGGCAAACGCACCCTGATTATTCCGCCAGAACTGGCATATGGCGCGGCAGGTGCAGGCAATGGCCTGATACCACCAAATTCGTATTTAATATTTGATATTGAATTGCTGGATGTAAAGTAAACGCCTGGGGTATTAGACGCCTGTGGCGTGCTTGCTGGCCTGTATCAAGAGGCCGGCTTACCTTTATTTTCTGGCATTTCTGGCCACATCGAGTCATAGGAATAAATCGCGTAAAAGAAAATCGAGATGGCCAAAACGGTCGCTAAAGTTCCCGCAAAAAACAGAGGACTCAAACCCGTGGGGAAAATATACTGATACCAGGCAACCAGGCAAACAGCGACCATGGCAAAAAATGCCAGGACGATCAAGCGACGGCTTTTGCGCATGGTGCCAAAACCCATCAGCAGCAGCACCAGCAAAGATAAAGAAAAATTGAGTAAACCCGGCACAAAATTGCCTTTCTTGCTTAATATTAAATTAATAATCTACTATATCAAATTCAACTCTGTTTGCCATTACACAACAGACTTAATTTGTAACGAGACGTCAACATCAGCCTGAATATTTTCAATCTGTGTTGTCCCGCACTTCTTTCATGAGCGGCCAGACGCATCAGGAATTTTTATGACATATCTGCTTGCACTAGACCAGGGCACCTCCAGTTCGCGCAGCATCATCTTCAATCACCGGGGTGAAGTGATAGCCACCGCCCAGCAAGAGTTTCGCCAGATTTTCCCGCAACCGGGCTGGGTAGAACATGAGGCCATGGAAATCTGGCAAAGTCAGTTTGCCACCTGCCAGCAAGTCATGCGCAAAGCGGGTTTGCAGGCAAATGACATCGCTGCCATAGGCATCACCAATCAACGCGAAACCACGGTATTGTGGGACAGGAAAAGCGGGCAGCCCTTGTACCATGCCATTGTCTGGCAAGACCGCCGTACCGAAGCCTATTGCGATGAGTTGCGTCAGCAAGGCTATGCCGAACGCATACAGGCAAAAACTGGCTTGATACTCGATCCTTATTTTTCTGCCACCAAGCTGAAATGGCTGCTCGATGAGCTGCCGGATGCCCGCCGTCGTGCACTGGCAGGTGAACTGGCCTTTGGTACCATAGACAGCTGGCTGGCCTGGCAACTCAGTGAAGGTAAATTGCATGTCACCGATGTCAGCAATGCTTCGCGCACCATGCTGTACAACATCCATGAGGGCAAGTGGGATGAAGAATTGCTGGCCTGGTTTGACATTCCCAAAGCCGTCTTGCCCGAGGTTTTACCCTCCAGCCACAAGTTTGGGCAAACCAGCTTGCTGGGTGCTGCCATTCCCATCGCCGGTATCGCCGGTGACCAGCAGGCGGCCCTGTTTGGCCAGGCTTGTTTTACCCCAGGCATGGCAAAAAATACTTATGGCACGGGTTGCTTCATGCTCATGCATACAGGCGAGCAATGCCCGCATTCGCAAAATGGCTTGATCAGCACGGCCGCCTGTCAGACTGATGGCCCTGCCCAATATGCACTCGAGGGCAGTGTCTTCATAGGCGGCGCCGTAGTGCAATGGCTCAGGGATGGCTTGAAAGCCATACAGCATTCGCCCGATGTGGAACAACTGGCCGCCACCGTGCCCGATTCTGGTGGTGTGGTCTTTGTACCCTCCTTCACCGGCCTGGGAGCACCTTACTGGGTGCCTGCGGCCAAAGGTGCCATCCTGGGTCTGAGCCGCGGCAGTACGGTTGCGCATATTGCCCGGGCCGCACTCGAATCCATTGCCTTTCAAAGTACTGCCCTATTGCAGGCCATGGTCAGGGACGCGGTATTCCCCATCCGTGAATTGCGGGTAGATGGTGGTGCGGCAGCCAATAATATGTTGCTACAATTCCAGGCTGATTTATTGGGCATACCCGTAATACGTCCCAAAGTCACAGAAACCACGGCCCTGGGCGCGGCCTATCTGGCAGGTCTGGCTGTCGGTATTTATCAAAATATGGAAGAATGCGCAGCACAATGGCAAATGGACAGGCAATTCAGCCCATCCATGAGCCGCGACGAAGCAACCAATCTCATGCAAAACTGGGAAGTCGCCGTAGGAAAAGTAAGATAATCCGTGCCACATATCCATACCCTGGATAGGTACTTTATTAACAGATGAAAGAACGGAGAATAAAAATGAAGATCATCAAATGGTCAGCAGGCATACTGCTTATTGCAATTGCATTGATACTGGCGATAGCCTATTCCTTGCCCAATGAATACAAGGTCAGCCGCAGTGTCGTGATACGTTCCACACCGGCATTACTCTTCCCCATGATAGCCAGCCCCAAGGAATGGAAAAACTGGTCAGTCTGGAACCAGCGTGATCCCGACATGAAACTAGAATTTTCCGGACCAGAATCTGGCGCAGATGCCGCCTGGGAATGGAAAAGCAAGTCACAAGGTAATGGCGGCATGAAGATCACCCATGTAGGCCCAAATCGCATCATAGACTATGAATTACATTTTGAAGGCATGGGCAAGCCATCTACAGGCGCTTTCTTGCTGGAAGCACAAGCCCAGGGCACTAAAATTACCTGGACCATGCAAGGTACCAGTGAAGGGAATTTAATGATGAAGCTATTTGCGCCATTTATGGATAAAATGGTGGGCCCTGATTTTGAAGCTGGCTTGAGTAATCTGAAAAAGCTGGCTGAGAAAAATTATGTGCAAAACTAGCAGCCTGTCTGGCTAGCGTATTTTCCTCTACCGAATGTATCAATGAAATTCAAGTTTTCCCCGACCCGGATTTTATCCCTGGTGTTGCCACTCTTGCTGGCAACACCAGTCCATACCGTTTTTGCCACCGTCGAAAGCAAGGCCGCGACTCCCTCCACTACAGCCAGCCCGGCTCTGGGTTCCCAGGCGGTATTTGTAGTCGCTCCCGAAGAATTACCCAGGCAAAATGCAGGTGTGCAAATTGACACCCCCAAGCAGCTAGCACAGCAGAAAAGCACTAAACCAGATGTTGCCATCCAAGTCTGGTCCGGTCCTGTTCCCCTGGCTGGCGGCTTGTGGATACTGGTGGCCTCCATGCCCGTGCTTGCCTCGCTGTATTTTGCCTATCAACTATTGCTGTTTATCAAAGCCAAACGCCGGCGCTTCTCCACAGAACGCGGAAGCAGGTGATAACTTAGCTCCCTAAAAAAGCATGAATTTTTATTCATGCTTTTTTTTGTGGTTTTCTTATCTGTTTTTCACATAAACTTCATCAGTCTGTCACTTGCCTGTCACCTGCACATCCTAAAGTCTTCCTTATCCAAAACATAAGCGGAGACCAGCATGTCCACAAAAGCCCTGATAGACAGCGCCGTTTTTAATTCCACCACGTCTGGCCGCAAGGGCCTGGCAGACAAACTGTTTGCCCACTGGTTCAGCCGCCTCGTGTATGCCCAGATCTGGGAAGATCCACAAGCCGATCTGGATGCCCTGCAACTCAAACCTGGCGCGAATATCCTGACCATTTCTTCCGGTGGATGCAATGCCCTGGCTTATTTATCGGCAGAACCTGCCGCTGTGCATGCCGTGGATTTGAATGCTGCCCACCTGGCCATGCTCAATATCAAGCAAACTGCCATCAGGCATTTGCCTGATTATGATGCGGTACTGGCTTTTCTGGGCAATGCCGACAAGCCAGATAACCTGAAACGCTATAAGCGTCATATACGCATGCAATTGTCGGATGATGCCAGCAACTTCTGGGAAAGCCGCTCTTTATCAGGCAAACCTCGCTACCATTACTTCACCAGGCAGGCTTATCAACATGGCTTGCTGGGCAACTTCATTGGTTTTGCCCATTTCTTTGTACGCCTCATGGGAGGTGACATGAGCAAACTCCTGCAGGCAAAAAACCTGCAGGAACAAGCGCAATTGTTTGAACAATATGTCGCCCCGGTTTTTGAAACCCGTTTATTCCGCCTCATCGCCAGTCAACCCCTGGCCCTGTATAGCCTTGGTATACCACCTTCCCAATTTGCTGAATTGAAGCATGACGCCAAAGATGGCTTGCATTTATTGTTCAAGGAAAGAATGCGCCATCTGGCCTGTGATTTTCCACTGGAAGAAAACTGCTTTGCCCAACAGGCATTTGGCCGCCGCTATGACACTAAAAAGCAGGCTGCCCTGCCCATGTATTTGCAGCAAGAACATTTTCATACTCTGCGTCGCAATATAGACCGACTGCATGCCCACCATCAAACCCTGACCGGCTTTTTGCAAGGTCAGCCACGGGCCTCCATGGATGCCTACCTCTTTTTGGATGCCCAGGACTGGATGGATGAAAGGCAATTGTCTGAACTCTGGCAAGAAGTGAACCGCACAGCCGCCCCAGGTGCCAAAGTAGTGTTCCGCACTGGTGGCAGCACATCGCCACTGGAAACCAAATTGGCACCAGAGATACTGGCGACCTGGCATACCGATGTTCTACATAACCGCGCCCTGTATGCTACTGACCGCTCTGCCATCTATGGTGGCATGCACCTGTATACCAAGATGTAAACACTCGTGCATACTTCATTACCGCCACGCGTGGTGGCTGATGCCCTGTGGCTGCTCACTGCGCGTTCCCGTGGTGGTCAACACTGGCTTAACAATGCCAGCTGTGACATCGCCACCATCGATATAGCCGGACAAAGCCAGCCTGTCAGCCTGCTGGAACACAGTTCCTGGCAGGAAAGCTATGTGTCCAGCCCACGCTCTACCTGGTTGCGTTATCCACGCCAGGAAATGCTGGGCCAGGTCCAGCCCAATATGAGGGCTTTGCTCAAATTGGCTGGCTGTGCCATTTTTGCACCATTATCAGCCTTGCTTAAAGCCAGCAAGCTGGACCAGGCAGCCATCGTGGCCAATCACCTGGTTTCTACCAATTTGTATCCAGACTGGACCAGTAACGAGATCAGCGAGCTAACAGATAAATTAGCAACTACTTATCCACAGCGCCCGCTGATGATGCGCAATATCTGTCCACAAGTGAATCCTGGACTGACAAACAGCTTGCTAGGCAGTGGCTGGCAATTACTGCCTTCGCGCATGGTTTATTTATGCGATCCACAACTGGCCAGCGTCTGGAAGCATAATCATGTCAAGCAGGATGCCCGTTTACTGCATCATCCTGAGGTCGAAGTACTGAGCCATGAGGCCTTGCAAATGCAAGATATCCCGGTGTTGCAAGAGTTATACCGCCAACTTTTCCTGGACAAGCACTGTTACCTCAATCCTGCTTTCAGTCCGGCCTTCTTTGAACTTTGTCTGGAAACCCAGTTCCTGGAAATGCATGCCTTACGCTGGCAAGGTCGCCTCGTCGGTGTCATTGGTTTATATAGCCACCATGAGAATGGCTGGCTGACGACGCCTTTGATAGGTTATGACACCAGCCTGCCAAAAGAGCTGGGTTTATACCGGCGCTTGATGGCTTTATTACTCAAAACAGCCAGGGAAAAGAAGCTGAAACTGCATTACAGCTCAGGTGCCAGCCAGTTCAAACGTGCTCGTGGTGGCATGCCTGAGCTTGAATATACCGCCATTTATAACCGTCATTTATCCACAACTGCAGTACAAAGCACAGCGATATTTGGCCGTTTACTCACTAGTTTTGCGCCAGCAATACTGAAAAAAGCCGATCGCCTCTAGGTTTTAAACCTGGTAATACATGAATTCTATCTGTGGATAAACCTATGCATATCCACAGGATGAAGTGTGCAAAACCTGCTAAAACTGCAGACAAAGATTTGTTATCCCAAAACCGTCCTTTTTTCATACAGGACTTATCAGTACATCTATACATGAACTAAGTATTTGTTTTTGTGGATAAATACAGACTTATCCACAAAAAATCACGACGTTAACTACTACTACTATGTACATATAAACTAATTATCTTAATTAAACTCTTTTTGGAAAACCTGGAAATTTTTTAAAAAAATCTGGTTTTGATCAAAATTGAAATGGCTTTAAAAAAAGAACACGATGTAGAAATTTTTAAAAACTGCTTGCAAGCTTTTATTAAAAAAATTCCTTGGTCTCAAAAAAACCTGTTTTTTTTACAGGTCAATTCAAGTCTGGAAAATTACCCAGGTTTAAAAACAAGAAAGGTCTTTGCAAAATCACACTGCGGCAGTCTTTTCCTTAAAAACCTTGCCTGCAAACTTATAAAACCGTCTTTTTTGTGAAATTTCCATCGAAAAACAACATTTTTTAAAAAAATTCTGTGGATAAGTACGTCGATATCCACTGTATCTATTGTGTGTAAGTCTGCGTTTACTCACTGGTAAGTTTACTGTGCAGATTTTGTCCTGTGGATATACAGACTTTGATCACCGCTTTATCATTTGCCTAAACTATTGATCCTGTGGATGTTTACCGACTTATCCACAGCAACATGCCTACGTTAACAACTACTACTATTTATATATAAACTTATTCAATCTAAAGGTATTCACACCTCAAAAAAAGGCAAATAAACAAAAGCAAAAAACTGTCGTAGAATCCGTAACTCATTCAAATGAAAGGAAACTTTCCATGAAGCTCTGGTCAAATCTGTTCTTTGTCACCCTGCTGGCAAGTGCTTCTGCCTACGCAGAAAAACCCACGCAAGCATCCGTCAAGGAATTGCTGGTATTGGCAAATAGTCAGCAAATGTTGAACAGTATCGAAGCGCAGATGGACGGCATGATGAAAACCATGATGTCGAAAGCGCTCAAGGACAAAGCAGTCACTGCTGAGCAGCAAGCCATCATGGATAAGTTCCGGGATAAGGTCGTGTTTATCCACAGGGAAGAGATGACCTGGGAAAAACTGGAGCCTGTTTTCATAGAGATTTATAGCAATTCTTTGAGCCAGGAAGATGTTGATGGCATTAGCGCTTTCTATAAATCACCCGCAGGCAAATCTTTTATCAACAAAATGCCAGGAATGATGCAACAGAGCATGTCTGGCATGCAGCAAAAAATGGCACCCATGATGGACAAAATACTCGCAGCTGCCATGGAAATGGAAGAAGACATGCACAAGCTGGAACAAAAGAAATAAATTAATTTCCTTATTTAGCTGCACGATTGCGGTGAATTAGCGATTTTAATAAATTTACTGAAACATTAACAAATTCCTGCTCATGAGCTCCCCTGTCTCGAAATTGAAACATTTTATTTTTGTCGGACTGGGAACGCTGGGGGATATATTTCCTTCATTAAGCATGGCGATAGAAATGCAGCGTCGTGGTCATCAAGTCACCATGCTGCTTTCGCCAGTACATGCAAAACATGCAAAATTGGCAGGCATAGACTACCAGACCCTGGGTACAGAGACCGACTATGAAGCGGCATTGCGTAACCCGGATATGTGGGATATACGCAAGGGCATGACAGTCGTACTCGAAGCTAGCAAGAGTATTTTCACTGCCATCCCTGACTATATCGCGGCTTTGCCTGCGGAGCAGGAATGCGTATTGGTAGTCCATCCTCTTGGATTATTGGCAGCAGACTTGATACGCAGCTTTCGTCCTGATATCGCCATCATTGCTGCTTATCTGGCTCCTTCCAATTTAAGAACCATCCATGATCCCCTGGTCATGGGGGATTTATTTATCCCCAGTTGGCTGCCAGCAGGTATACGGCGTTTTCTGTGGTCTTATGTAGACAAGAATTTTGTTGATCCTGTCGCTTTGCCCATCATCAATCAAGCTCGCCAGACCAGACATTTAGCACCCATAGCCAGCATGGCCAGCCATATGTATGCCGTGCCGGATCTGAATATCAGCCTTTTCCCGGAATGGTTTGCCCCGGTACAGGCTGATTGGCCTGTACCCATGTACATGGGGGACTTTCAGCTATATGACAGCCAGCCTGATACAAACTTATCCACAGAGTTGCAAAAATTCCTGGCGGCTGGCCAGGCGCCACTGCTTTTTACACCGGGCAGTGGTAATTTACAGGCAGCTCATTATTTTGACTGTGCATTGCAAGCAGTCAAAAAACTGGGGGGCAGGGCTATTTTCCTGACTCCACACAGGGAGCAGCTGGCAAAAGAATTACCAGCCGAAATACTCTGGCAAAGCTATCTACCCTTGCGCAGTATCTTGCCGCATGCCGCTGCCATCATTCACCATGGTGGCATAGGGACAACGGCTGAAGCCTTAAGGGCAGGCACACCACAGTTGCTCACTCCTCTGGCATTTGATCAATTTGATAATGCTGCACGTGTGAAAAAATTGGGTGTAGGTGAGCTTTTACGCATGTCACGCCTGAATACCCGTAAATTGTCGGCCAGTTTGCAAGAATTGCTGAATTCAGTAGAAGTTAAAAGCAATTGTGCATTGGTCGTCAAAAAATTCACCAACACAGCTCATGCAAAATCTTTATGCGATGTGATTGAAACGGTGAAAATTAAGCAATAAAATAAGTCGTCAATTTTTTCTGCAAAATATACGAAAACTTATCCACAGCTTATTTTTAGGAGCTTTTTTATGCACGACTTGAAATGGTCAGATACAGAAAAGAAAATTGCACGGGCTGTTTTTGATATCGCATTGCAAAAAGAACTGGCTGCGACCATGGCAAGATTCAAAGAACTTGCGCTTGCTGCCACTACACCTGACGATCTATGGGAAACAGAACGCTTTCTTCATCATGCAAGACGAGGAATAGACGACAAATATGATTATCGTTATTCACAATTGCCCTTACTGTTTGCCCGGCTGGTGCTGGAAAACTTGATCAAGCGCGAAGAATTACAAAAGCTGGGGCAAGATAAACTAGCAATCATTGATGATGTCATTGAGTTAAATAAAAAATATTTAGCTGAAAATGATGAATAACAGGCGTTAAATAAGCAAATTTAATACAAGATGCTTATCCATGCAGAGGACATTGTGCTTTTTGCTCTGTGCTTATGTTGCCCTGCATGTTATCCCGCATATTACCCAGACCCCGCTGTCGCTTGCTACGGATAGTAAACAGCTTTTCAGCTCATGCAGATGTAATCTGTAGCGGTCAATTTAGCCTGCGCCATCCTGCTTTCCCAGTCCACATAGCCATTTAAAACGCGAATACTTCGCGCACCCAGAGTAAAAAAATAAAAATAAAAAATGCGTAAAGCCACGTCCTGCCTGGCTTTCAGCCGTGTTCATTGTTGCCAGGATTACGCGACTATTCGAGCTTAATGAAGACTTTTATCATATTCGACACCAATCACTCGTTTATGTAGGGAGTTTTTTTATGTCTTTATCTTCACAATCCTCACCACCCTTGTCAGCTGCGCCTGCAGCGACTGGGGCTCATGTTTTTTTGAAATTACTGCCAATCTCATTCGCTGTTTTTATAGGTTTTCTGACCATGGGCATGCAGTTACCCGTACTGCCCCTTTACCTGCATGGAAGTCTGGGCATGAGCACTCTGGTGGTCGGGCTGGTTATCGGCGCACAATTCATTGTCGCCCTGCTTACCCGTGCATGGGCGGGCAATTTTGCTGACAGCCGTGGTACTAAACTCGCCGTTGTGACGGGCTTGCTCATCATCGCCAGTTCTGGCCTGCTGTACCTAGCATCTTTGCCCTTTGTCTCTACCCCCGCGATTTCAGTCTGGATATTGCTGAGCGGGCGTGTTGTGCTGGCCCTGGGCGAAAGCCTGGTCGTCACTGGTTCGCTGGGCTGGGGAATAGGATTGGTGGGCCCACAAAATGCAGGCAAGGTCATGGCCTGGGTAGGCATTGCCATCTACGGTGCATTTGCACTGGGTGCACCTATCGGTGTTTTCCTGAATGCACACCAGGGTTTTGCCGGCCTTGCGATAGGCACTATCCTGATACCGCTGCTGGCATTATTGATCGCCTCACGTGTGCCAGCGCTGCTACCTGCAGCCAGCACACGCATGGCTTTTTACAAAGTACTCGGTTTGGTCCTCATACCCGGCCTGGGTCTGGCCCTGGCCAGCATAGGTTTTGGCGTGATCACGGGCTTCATTGCATTACTGTTTGCAGCCAGGGACTGGGGTAATTCATCTCTGGCATTCACGGCCTTTGGCGTGGCCTTCATAGGTGCACGCATCTTGTTTGGACATTTGCCAGACAAGCTGGGTGGGGCCAGGGTTGCCCTGGTCAGTGTCATCATTGAAGCTGCTGGATTATTGCTGATCTGGTGGGCAGATACGACGATTATTAGCTATCTGGGTGTAGCCCTGACCGGCTTTGGTTACTCGCTTGCCTTCCCGGGTTTTGGGGTAGAGGCCGCAAGACGCGCACCACCACAAAGCCGCAGTGTTGCCATGGGGGCCTATGTTGCCTTCCTGGATATCTCACTGGGTATCGCCAGTCCGCTGGCTGGCCTTATCGCCGGGCAATGGGGCGTACATACGGTATTTCTTGCGGGTGGAGTGGCGGTAGGTTTGTCTTTGCTGATTGCAGTGCGCTTGTTAGGTAAAGCACCTGTCGGCATACAAAAAAACTAAGATGGTAGGGTGCGTTATAACGCACCCTACAAAAGCAAGTACCGCCTGAAATGATCAGGCGTATTGGATCATTTTGGACCACTCTTATTTTTGATGCTGCTCAGGTAGGCACAAAACATATCAGCCATGGCATCTGCGTATGCATCTACCCTGTCGGCAGGATAGCCATGCGCAGAGACATGTTCGCCAGCACTGCCAAGTGTGGTGGAAATCAATTCTTCCAGTATGGAGCGCGTTGCTGCCGATGCTGCGGGCAGCAACTCTGCGATGAATACCTGGACGGTAGCGTCCCAATATTGCCATGCTTCATGGGCTTCGGGGTCATCGTTGTACAGCGGCGCGATCTCGGTCAGGGCATTGCGCATTTCCGCTTCTTCACATTCTGACCGGATGAAGGCGTGGACGAGGGTGCGCAAGCGCTGCAGCGGTGCCTGCTGGGTATCCTGCAGTATGTCGCGCAACATCCCACCGGTTTGCCGCCATTCATCGCTTTGCAAGCGGAACAGGATGGCTGCCTTGTTAGGAAAATATTGATACACAGAGCCTATGCTGACCCCCGCCCTTTCTGCCACTCGTGCCGTGGTAAATTTCTGCGCGCCTTCTCTCTGCAAAACCTGAAGGGCAGCTTCCAGTATGGTGGCCACAAGGTCAGCCGAGCGGCTTTGCTGGGGTTGCTTTCTTGAAGAAATAGGAGGGGTTTGACGTTTGCTCATGAGCGTGTGGAAATGATGAATTAAGCCTATGCAAGAAGTACTGTATCTTAAACGCTAACTCTCCCATCCATAAAAAAAGCTCCTGATTTCAGGAGCTTTTTCCACTTACTACGACAAGACAGAAAGCGATCAGGTCGCCAAAGTCATCAAACTCGCATTACCACCCGCAGCGGTGGTATTCACGCAGAGTGCCCGTTCAGCCATCAAACGCCACAATGGTATTTCTACATGGTCATGGGTTTCCACAACCGAGACGATGGCATCATCCAGACCGGCAAACAAGAGTTTGTAATGCGACAGCAAACTACCTTCCACCAGGGCCAACTGGGCACCACATTGTTCTGCTTCGGCAGTAATCAGGAGTTTGTTGACTTCAACTGGCAAACCAGCAGGCAGGATAGCCATGGTTTGGGCAGGCAAAACTGGCAGGTTGCCGGTAGCCAGGGTAGCCGCCAGTTGATTGACGAGGCAGTTGACGGTAGTCGCCGCACAGAAGATACGGCCACGCGGCGCAAAAGACAGGGTATTGCGCTCACCCGTTGGGCCAGGCAAAACCTGGGTCACTTTGTAAGGGCTGTTGTGGGCATAGTGTTCACCCAGCTCGGCAATTTTTTGATGGCCCTGTTTTTGTGCCCAGACCAGCAAGGCTTCCAGCGCTGGTGGTGACTGGCGTTCATACACGGTATGTCCACCCAAACCTGTCACAGGTGTGCGCTGCAGGCGTTTCAGGTACAGCGGGCCACCAGCTTTGGGGCCGGTACCGGATTTGCCTTCACCACCAAAGGGCTGCACGCCCACCACCGCACCGACGATATTGCGGTTCACATAGATATTGCCTACATGGGCGCGGGAGATGATGAAATCTATGGTTTCGTCGATGCGGGTATGGATACCCAGCGTCAGGCCAAAACCCGTGCCATTGATCTGATCTATCAGTGCAGGCAAATCGCTGCGCTTGTAGCGCAAGACATGCAATACCGGGCCGAATACTTCTTTTTTGAGGTCGGCCAGGTTGGCGATTTCCATGACGGTAGGTGCAACAAAAGTACCAGAGCGGCAAGTAGCTGCCAGGTCCAGTGTGTAGAAAGACCTGGCTTTGTCACGCATGCCATTGATATGGTTCATCAAATTGTTTTGTGCTTCTGCATCGATAACAGGGCCGATATCGATGGCCAGGCGGTCGGGCTGGCCTATGCGCAATTCCTGCATGGCACCGTGCAGCATTTCTATGGTCTTGTCAGCGATATCTTCTTGCAGGCACAGTATGCGCAGGGCTGAACAACGCTGGCCAGCACTGTCAAAAGCCGATGACAAGACATCATTGACGACTTGCTCAGGCAAGGCGCTGCTGTCAACGATCATGGCATTCTGGCCGCCGGTTTCAGCAATCAGCGGGATATCGATGCCTTCAGCCACTGCACGTTTTGCCAGCGTGCGGTTGATGATTTGTGCGACTTCAGTCGAGCCAGTAAAGATTACGCCCTTGACGCGCTGATCAGCTACCAGTTGCGCACCAACCACTTCACCCGTGCCTGGCAAGAATTGCAGGGCACCACGTGGCACACCAGCTTCATGCATCAGTTGTATGGCGCGATAAGCGATCAGCGGGGTTTGCTCTGCCGGTTTGGCCAGCACGACGTTACCAGCCGCCAGTGCAGCACTGACTTCACCGATGAAGATGGCCAGCGGGAAATTCCATGGGCTGATACAAACAACCGGACCCAGCGCCTGGGTATTTGCCTGGCTCTCTACCTGGGCGGCGTAATAGCGTAAAAAGTCTACTGCTTCGCGTACTTCTGCCAGTGCATTTGGCAGGGATTTACCGGCTTCACGTATGGCCAGCGCCATAAAATCCAGGGTTTGTGCTTCCAGCAAATCGGCGGCTTTTTTCAGGGCAGCGGCGCGTTCTACCGGTGCTGTGGTTTGCCAGTCCATCGCATATTGTTCTGCCGCATGCAGGGCAGTTTGCACATCCTGGGCATCTGCTTCTATGACTTCACCGACGACATCGAGCTGGTTAGCGGGGTTATTCACAGGACGGGTTTGCGTCGCAGATACCTGGCCATGCAGGATAGGTGAGGCCACCAGTCTTTGCTGGCTGCTCTCGGCAAAGTGGGCGCTGATTTTTTGCAGTTCCAGCTCATTTGAAAAATCCAGGCCAGCAGAGTTTTTTCTTTCCTTGCCAAACAAATCCTTGGGCAAGGCAATGGCTGCATGCGGTGCACCGCCAAGTTCACGCGAGACGGCTATCGGGTCGGCCAGCATGGATTCTATGGATACGCTTTCATCAACGATCTGGTTGACGAAGGAGGAGTTCGCACCATTTTCCAGCAGGCGGCGTACCAGGTAAGCCAGCAAGGTCTGGTGAGAGCCGACAGGGGCATAGATACGGCAAGGTTTGTCCAACTTGTCTTTACCCACTACCTGGTCATACAAAGTCTCACCCATGCCATGCAGGCACTGGAATTCATAATCAGTGATACCGGCTTTTTGTGCCCAGGTATAAATGGTCGATAAAGTCAGGGCATTGTGCGTGGCAAACTGTGGATAAATCACATCAGTCGCGGCCAGCAGTTTTTGTGCACAAGTCAGGTAAGACAAGTCAGTGTAGACCTTGCGGGTGTAGACCGGGAAACCACTCATGCCATCGACTTGCGAGCGCTTGATTTCTGCATCCCAGTAAGCGCCCTTGACCAGGCGTATCATGAACTTGCTGCCACTGCGGCGAGCCAGATCAACCAGATAATCGATCACGAAGGGGCAGCGTTTTTGATAGCCTTGCACCACAAAACCTATGCCTTCAAAACCTTTGAGGTCAGCATCAAAGGCCAGTGCCTCCATCAGGTCCAGCGACAATTCCAGCCTGTCGGTTTCTTCTGCATCGATGTTCAGGCCGATGTTGTATTGCTTGGCCAGCAACAGCAATTTTTTCAGCAGGGGCAACAATTCATTCATCGTGCGTTCCCGCTGGGCGCGTGAATAACGCGGGTGCAGGGCAGACAGTTTGACGGAAATACCAGGGCCATTCTTGATGCCACGGCCATTCGAGGCCTTGCCTATCGCATGAATCGCAGTTTCATAGGCCTTGTAATAGAAAGCTGCATCCTTGGCAGTCAGCGCCGCTTCACCCAGCATGTCATACGAATAGCGGTAGCCGCGTTTTTCATTATCCTGGCTGTTTTTCAGGGCTTCTTCTATGGTCTGGCCAGTGACGAACTGGTTGCCCAGCATGCGCATGGCCATATCCACGCCCTTGCGTATCAGTGGCTCCCCCCCCTTGGCAATCAAACGTGTCAGGGCAGAACCCAGGCCTTGTTCGCTATTCGTGCTGACCAGCTTGCCAGTCACCAACAAGCCCCAGGTGGCGGCATTGACGAACAGCGAAGGTGATTCACCCAGATGCTTGCGCCAGTCGCCCTTGCTGATCTTGTCGGCAATCAGGCGGTCTGCGGTTTGATGATCGGGGATGCGTAATAAGGCTTCGGCCAGGCACATCAAAGCTACGCCTTCTTCTGAAGACAATGAGAATTCATGCATCAGGGCATCGACACCAGAAGCGCGGGTGCGTTGCTGGCGCACATTGCTGACCAGACGGTGTGCCAGTTCTGCAACACTCTTTTGCTGATCTTCCTGCGGATTGACATTGCCTAGCAGCCATTGCACAGCATCTGGCTCTGATCGGCGGTATGCTTCTGTGATGGCAGTCCTGAGGGGGCTGGCAGGGGCGAGCAGCTCTGCTTGCAGGGCAGAAAAAGGCGAGTTATTGGTTGGCACGTTGATCGCAATCATATAAAAATAATCAAAACAAATATGATTTCATTGTATAGATGCTCTTCGAGGATTAATTCTGGAAATCAGAACATATATCGAAATTTTCTATTTTGTGAGAAAATTATGCCGAATATTATTAACCACCACACTGACGATTTTTGACTTCTTATGCTCGACAAAATCAGTAAAAGAATTCTGGCCGAATTGC
Source organism: Undibacterium sp. JH2W (assembly GCF_049340425.1). NCBI lineage: Bacteria > Pseudomonadati > Pseudomonadota > Betaproteobacteria > Burkholderiales > Oxalobacteraceae > Undibacterium > Undibacterium sp. JH2W. The sequence goes on from NZ_JBMPOT010000001.1 coordinate 146,119, forward strand.
AAAACGATGGCCGTATCAGTAATGTAGAACTGGCAACAAGGGTTAACCTCTCCCCTGCGGCCTGCCTGGAACGCGTGCGCAAGCTGCAAGAATCCGGCTACATACTAGGATACACAGCCCAGCTCAATCCGCATCTGCTTGATGTGGCCTTGCTGGTTTTCATTGAAGTTGTACTAGACCGCACGACACCAGACGTGTTCGACGCTTTCCGGCGTGGCGTACAAGCCATCCCTGAAGTGCTGGAATGCCATATGGTGGCGGGGGGATTTGACTATCTGGTCAAGGCGCGTGTCAAAGACATGAATGCCTACCGCGATTTCCTCGGCAAATCGCTGCTGCAATTGAATGGTGTGCGTGAAACGCATACCTATGCAGTGATGGAAGAAGTCAAGAATACCAGCTGTCTGCCCATCAAGTAAGTCCGTTATTGATTTCGCTGTAGATATCTCCTTGGGGAGTTTGTCATGGAAGCGCGCCTGGAACGCCTTGAAGCCGTTCAATCCATGGTGCTGGAAATCAGCCAGATTTCTGCTTCGTCCAGCGATGTCACCGGGTTCTTGCGAGCAGTGCACCAGGCACTGGGCCGCATCATGTATGCGGCCAATTTCTATGTCGCTCTCTACGATAAACAGCAGCACGCCATACGCTATGCCTATCGCGTCGATGAAATTGACGCGCCCATGGACCCGGCCGCCTGGTTTGTGCTGGCTACACCCGACCAGTCACCCACTGCCTGGATCATACTGAATCGCAAGCCCTTGCTGATGACGGCGGAAGAAGACGCGGCCAGGGAAAGCGCCGTCATTGCCGCTGGTGGTGAAGCCTGGGGCAGCGGTGCCCGTGCTGAACACTGGATGGGTTGCCCGCTGCTGGACCAGCAAAAGCAGCCGCTGGGGGCAATGGTCATACAAAGCTATGATGTATCGCATACCTATAGCGAAGAAGACCAGGCCCTGTTTGCCCTCATCGCCAATCATATTTCCACCTCCTTGCAGGCTGTACAAAGCCTGGACCGTCTTGAGCAGGCAGTAGCAGACAGAACTGCCCTGCTGGAACATGAGGTGAAGGAAAGACGCCGTGCTGAAACCCTGCAAAGAGTCTTGTATGAAATCGCTGAATTATCCATCACCGCCACGGAAACCGAGCTGAAATTCTCGCGCCTGCATGACATCGTCAGCCAGTTATTACAGGTGCCAAATTTCATGGTGGCTCTGTACCTGCCTGAAGAAGATGAGTTCAGCATACAGTATATGCGGGATGAAAAAGACGCCGACCTCAGGGGCCAGCGCTTCCCCATGGGCGCAGGCATGACTTCTTATGTGGTGCATCAGCGCCGCGCGCAGCTGATAGACCAGCAGCGTTTGCAAAAGCTGGTCAGCGATGGTGAGATACAGGTGTTGGGCAGCAGCGACCTGGTCAGCTGGATGGGGGCACCCATGCTGGACGATGATTACATCCATGGCGTCATCATCGTCCAGAGCTACAAGGCAGACATCATCTATAGCGAGGCAGATCTTGATTTGCTGGCCTTCGTCGCCAACCATGTCGCCTCTGCCCTGGCGCGTATCAAGGCAGATAGCGAAATCCACGATGCCTATACCAGGCTGGCACTACAAAACGAGACCCTGAACCATACCCTGGCGGCCCTGCAAACTGCCCAATCAGAACTCATCAGCCAGGAAAAACAGGCTTCCCTGGGACGCCTGGTGGCAGGTGTTGCCCATGAAATCAATACCCCGGTAGGCATCTGTGTGACAGCCACCAGCCACATGGTCGAAGAGTTGGCCTTGATACGCAAAGACTTTGAGGCGAGCCACTTGAGCAAAGATGGTTTGCAGCAATTCTTCGACATCATGGACCAGTCCTTGCGCATCATGACCAGCAATTGCCAGCGCAGTGCAGCCCTGATACGCAGTTTTAAGCAAGTGGCGGTAGACCAGTCTTCAGAAAGCATGCGTGAATTTGATATGCGCGCTTATCTGGAAGAAATTCTGCTATCCCTGCATCCCAAGATCAAGAATAAGAACATCACTGTCAAACTGGAATGTGAGCCTGGCGTGTTGGTAAAAAACTACCCCGGTGCACTATCGCAAATCATCACCAATATGCTGATGAATTCCATCCATCATGGCTTTGATGGGCGTGAGCAGGGCCTGGTGACTATCCGCGTGCAATTGGCGCAGGAACAGGTAGAGCTGGAATTTGCCGATGATGGCATAGGCATGGATGACAGCGCCATGAAAAAATTGTTTGAGCCATTCTTTACTACCAAGCGCGGTCAGGGCGGCAGCGGGCTGGGGGCGCATATCGTGTATAACCTGGTAACCGGGGCTTTGCATGGCACGGTCAGGGCGACTAGCGTGCTGGGAGAAGGATTGCGGTATCAACTGCGGTTTCCGCAGAGGAGGAGTTTGCCGGTGAGGGAGGGGGCTTAGGTTTTTGCATCTTCATTTTTGGTATTTTTGTACAAGATTTGAAATCGCAAACCGGTGATAGACTGCATACTAAGCTACGTCATTCCACCGGGCTGGCGCTCCAGCGTGCTTTTAGCTGGAATCCAGTGGCGTTCGTTATATACTTTTGAGTATATTAATTTCAGGTTCGTATTGTTTTACATGCTTGATTTTCAAATACATTCACACGTCATTTAAGATTGCAGGTCGGGCTACCCCCGGCCTGTAAACTCAAATGACGTGTGCAGGTGACTAATAATCAGGCTAAAAACAATCCCAACAACCTCAATCCGGAAACCGCGCATTCACCATCAGCGCCTCATCCACATTGGCAATCATTAAGTCCACATAACGCGGATCAAGGTGGCTGCCGCTGATGTTTTGCAGGTGGCTGAGAACGGCGTCGAGTTCCCAGGCCGGTTTGTAGCAGCGGGCGTGCATGAGGGCGTCGAAGACGTCGGCGACGGCGACGATGCGGGCGTAGACGTGGATGTCTTCGCTGCGCAAGCCTTGTGGATAACCACTGCCATCATATTTTTCATGATGCTGGTGGGCGATGATGGCGGCTGCCTTGAGTATGGGTCTTTGTGAACCTTCCAGTATCGATGCGCCTACGTCGGGATGCTGCTTCATGATTTCCCATTCGGCGACATCCAGTTTGCCGGGTTTCAGTAAAACCGCATCAGGTGTTGCGATTTTTCCTATGTCATGCATGGGCGCGGCTTGCCGCAGGATATTCGCTTCATCCCTGGACATGCCAGAAGCCACTGCCAGCAGGTAAGAAACCTCGGCCATGCGTTGTACATGGTTGCTGGCTTCATGCGAGCGCGATTCCACCACGTCACCGAGGCGCATGATCATTTCACTCTGGGTATCGGTGATTTCCTGGTTGAGTAAAATATTATCGAAGGCGATCGCTACGCCGGAAGAAAATACTTCCAGCAATTTGGCATCGATCTCGGCAACATCATGCACCCCCCTGAGTACCAGCAAAGATGCCTTGCCACTGCTATTCGGGAAATAACCTACATAGGTATCACCATTCAGGAGTGAGATGCGGTTGGCGCAGGCTTCGTGCAATTGCTGCACCAGCTCATCGGTAAAAATCTGGCTGTCATCCTCGAACTCCCCTATCTTGGCCAGCACTTCATAACTGTCGGCACCCGAGATGCCGCTGGCACCGCGCAGGCGCACCAGCAGGCTTTGTTCCAGCCGCAACAGAGCGACCACTTGCTGCAGCAAGCCATTGGCAAAATCATGCAGATTGCGTTGTTTGAAGATATGGGCGGAGGCTTCGATGACACGCTCCAGGCCTTCTCTATAAGTGGCCTGGAAGCGTCTGGCCTGTTCCACATCCATGATGTCGCGGTAGGCCCGCAGGGCGGCGAAGGTGGTGGTGAACAACTTCTTGCGGTCGAGTTCGGTTTTTTCCTTGTAATCATTGATGTCATAATCAACGATGACATTTTCTTCCGGTGCCTGACCAGGCTGACCTGTGCGCAAGACGATGCGGGTGAACTGATTGCCCTGTTCCTGACGCAACCAGCGCGCTACTTCCAGGCCGCTGTCCTCTTTTTCCATGACCACATCGAGAAATACCAGGGCAATATCCTGGTGGCTGGCCAGCATGGTTTTAGCCTCTGCGCCGCTATAGGCATCGAGAAATAGCAGTGGTCTTCCATCCATGCGAAAACGGCTCAGTGTCAGCTTGGTGACATCGTGAACATCAGGTTCATCATCAACCAGCAAGACTTTCCAGGGCGGCAGCGGCTTTGTATTCGATGACAAGAAAGACATGACGTATATCCCCTCAAAACCTGCATGGATGGATGAGTCTGAATGAATTAATTGGCCCTGCTTTTCCTTATTATGTATACATTTCTGTCATCTGTCACAAGTCAGATAACACCATCAGTTTTTATTCGACAAGGCCAGCTTGATACCAAAAGAAACAAACATCAGGCCGATAAAGCGGTTCAGCCACAGCGTGACAGTCTGGTTGACAGCCATGCGTTGCCTGGCAAATGCCGTCGATACTGCCAGGAAATGACACCAGATCATGCCATTGAAATTGAAGATACAGCCCAGGACGATCAGGGCCAGCGGCTTGTTGCTGGCGTCCGCCGCAATAAACTGTGGCACAAAAGCCAGGAAGAAAATCGCTACTTTGGGATTGAGTACATTCGTCAGAAAACCCTGCATGAAAATCTTGCGATGGCTGAGCACAGGTTGGCTGGCATTGCCTGCCTGCGTTTGCCCTGCAGATTTCGCCTTGCTCAACAGCATGGATACACCCACGTACAACAGATAGGCCGCCCCCGCCAGTTTGACGATGGTAAACGCAGTTGCAGAAGTCGCCAGCAAAGCCGATAAACCCAGGGCCGCTGCCATGATATGCACCAGAGTACCGGTACCTATGCCCAGCGCTGCCGCCGAGCCAGCGCGCCAGCCCTGCGTTGCACTGCGTGTCATGATGAGGATGGAATCGGGACCAGGGGCGATATTAAGTAAGATGCCTGCGATGATGAACTGGATGAGGTCTTGCGTGCCTAACATATATACTCCGGTATGGGATGGGCTTGCGAAGAAGCTGATTATACTGAGAATTGCAAATCCATCTTGTAAGCAAAGATTTTGATTTTTCAGGATTTCACAAATGAAGCAATTTTGGAATAACTTATCCCCCATCTGGAAGACAGTGCTCGTCTGTCTGGTAATGGAGGCCGTTTTGTTTTTCCTGCTACTGGTATTGAGCCGTTCGTTGATTATTTCAGCCGTGGTGCAGATCGTATTGTTTGGTCCGCCTGGTCTGTTTTTTGCCCCTTTTCTCTATAAAAAATACAAAAAACTGACTGAAAAGTCGCTGGAAGCGGACGCATGAATCCTAAAAAATTAAGCTATGACTGGGTCTGTCATGCCTGTACAGCAGAAAACAGCAAGCAAGTCCAATAATGCCAGGTGTGTGGCTGTGAAGCCTTTGCCAGCGTAAAGACCATGCAAAACCATGCGAACCAGCAGCGCAAAGCTGAGTTCCAACTCTCACGCGAGCAGACAGTGCAAGTCTTGTTCTGGGTAGTGACGGGGATTATTGTGCTTTTGTTTAAATTTGCACTGATGCTGTGGATATGAAACGGGCATTTTGTGCCTACATTGTGCCCACATAATAAGACCACTCGCAATTTGCTGCATAATGACGCTTTTAGTCGGCATTTTCGTTTAAACACGAACTAGCAAGTTTTCCCGGGTTCGCTTGAAAACTTGCTGCTGGCTTGTATAATTTTGCTTCGCATTTCATGTCTACCTCTGCCCAAACAGTAACAACTCCTGACTTATCCACAGTGCAAACCCTGGCAGAATTATTTGCCTGGCGGGTAGCACAAACCCCTGATGCAGAAGCCTATAGACAATTTGATGATGCCCAGGGCTTGTGGATATCTTATTCCTGGCAACAGACGCAAGAGCGCATGCAGGGCTTCATCAAGGCCTTGTCACCGCTGGCACTGGAACATGGTTCCCGTATTGCCATCCTGTTGCCGAATGGCTTGCATGCGATCTGCATGGACCAGGCTACCCAGGCTTGTGGTTTCGTACCCGTGCCCATGCATGCGCTGGATAACCCGGCCAGTATTGCCTACATCCTGTGCGACAGTGATGCCTCTTTTTTAATCGCAGCAACTGACCAGCAATGGAAAGAAATTGCCGATGTGGGGCTGGAATTGCCAGCCTTGCGCCAGGTTGTGGTCTTGCAAAAAAACCTGGATGCAGCCTCCTTGCCAGTCAGTGTCCCCGTATTGCACATTGATGAATGGCTGGCCAGTGCGGCACATTTGCAGGCCAGTGTAAAAGGTCCGGTGGCCGATGATCTGGCTGCCCTGGTCTACACCTCAGGCACGACCGGCAAACCCAAGGGTGTCATGCTGACGCATACCAATGTGATGTCGAATGTGAAGGCAGTTGTGCACAGGGTGTCGCCTGTCATCAGCGATGTGTTTTTATCCTTCCTGCCCCTGTCGCATACCTTTGAGCGTACGGCTGGTTATTACCTGCCGGTGGCGGCTGGTGCCTGCGTTGCTTTCTCGCGCTCGGTCAAGCAATTGCCGCAAGACTTGCAAGAGGTAAGGCCGACTATCCTGATCTCGGTGCCGCGCATCTATGAGCGGGTATATGGCGTTATCCAGACCAAGCTGTCTGCCTCGGCATTCCAGGCAGGTTTGTTTAATATGGCAATTGCCACCGGCTGGCGTCGTTTCAGCCGCAGCCAGGGTTTGCTGAAAGGCGATGGCATGACAGGCTTGCTGGATGGCTTGCGCTGGCTGGTGCTGGAACCCTTGATTGCCAGCAAACTCAAACAACAATTTGGTGGTCGCCTGCGGGTGGCAGTCAGTGGCGGTGCGGCCTTGTCGCAGGCAATTTCGCAATGTTTCCTGGGACTGGGCATCCCTATTGTGCAAGGATATGGCATGACCGAGACTGCTCCAGTGGTTTCCTTTAATGCTCCTGATGACAATGACCCTGCCACGGTAGGCCGTGCTGTGGAAAATGTAGAAGTGCGCATAGGTGACAATGCCGAACTCCAGGTACGTGGCCCGAATGTCATGCGCGGTTACTGGAAGCGCGAAGAAGATACCGCCAAGACTTTTATCGATGGCTGGCTGCGTACCGGTGACCAGGCTTCCATCGTCGATGGACGGGTGCGCATCCTCGGTCGCGTGAAAGAAATCATCGTCACTTCTACCGGTGAAAAAATTGCTCCTGTCGATCTGGAACTGGCAATTACCAATGACCCGGTATTTGAGCAAGCCTATGCCTTTGGTGAAAACTCCCCCTTCATTGCCTGTGCTGTGGTGCTAAGCCGTGCTTACTGGCTGGAATTGTCACGCTCGCTGGGCCTGGATGCGAATGATGCAGCCTGCCTGAAATCCCCCAAGGCACAAGAGGCAGTAGTACAGCGCATTAAGGAATTGACCAAGAACTTCCCCTACTATGCGCAACCGCGTGCCGCGGTCTTGACGCTGGAAGCCTGGACTGTGGAAAACACCCTGATTACCCCAACCTTGAAGCTCAAGCGCAATAATCTGCTGGCGCATTTTGCCGAGGATATCAAGGCTGTGTATAAACGCTGATAGCGCTGATAGTGCTAATTAACAGGAGAACGGTGCGCACGGCGCACCCTGGTCTTTCATTGATTAAAATGGACTTATCCACATGCTGACGCGGCAAACTGCCACATCAATATGTGTCATCCAAATGGGATGAAATCTATACCGTTCTGTATCTTGGCGATCACTTGCGCCTGGTTTTCGGCGCTTTCACTAAAGCCTGCCAGTGCGGTGGCTATCGTATCCTTGCCCGTGGCCAGTTGCCCCAGCCAGTAATCCATGCCAGGCTGGTCTGGTGCGCGATGCAATACATTTTGATAATAAGCAGTGATGACTTGCTCATTGCTCGGGTTATTCCCATATAACCTGTGGAACTCATCAGAGACCACAAAACTATTGGCAACGTCGCGCAGGGTCTGGCCCTTGTCCATCTGCCCTATCCAGTAACCCAAGCCTGCCAGGTCCGGGACGCGGTTGAATGCCGCCTGGTAGATGCGGTAGGCTATGCCAGGTGTACTGGTGATATCCAGTGCCACGGACATGTCGGCAAATTGCAGACGCTCTACCTGGTTCACGGTATCCGTGCCCTCGGCCCCGGTTTTGTCTAGCACGATAAAATTTGCACCGCTGGCAGTAATGGCAAAGTCTGCCCGTTTGCCCGCATAAATCGCCGTATCCAGGCCAGCGCCGCCATTGATAGTGTCATTCCCGGCCAGGCCGTTGAAACTGTCATTGCCGGCCGTGCCATTCAATGTGTCATTTGCTACCGTGCCTATGATGCCGCCAGGCACAGCCTTGGGAACAGTCGTGAAGGAATAACTGCTGGTGCCTATGAAGTTATTGCCAGCCAGATCCTTGATGGCACCAGAAGGTATGCTCAGCTTGTAGGTGCTGGCATTGTTCAAGTCATTGGTCGGGTTGATGGTGACGGTATTGCCATTGATGCTGACATTGCTGCTCTGGGCAATATTGTAAGTAGCGACTGTGCTGCCGTCGGCATTCAAAAGGCTGATCGTGCCACTGCCCGCCTTGACGGCTTCACTGAAGGTCAGCACGATATCGCTATTGGTCGCCACGCTGGTGGCCAGCGTGGCCGGGCTGAAACTGATGACCGTAGGTGGTGTGGTATCACCAAAAAAACTCAGCAAGTCCAGCACATCCTGGCCATTGTTGAAGACCAGTCTTTCCATATTCAGTAGCGTTGCATGCAATTCGCCGCTGGCACCAGACAGGGTATCGATATGCACAGAACCATCTGCCGCCTTGGTGATGGTATAGCTGGAGCGCAGTGAAGTTCCGAGATTGAGCGTGTCTATGCCGCCCTTGCCATCCAGGGTAAAGGTTGATGGATTAATGACGGTCCAGGTATTATTGCCATCGTCGCCGACTACTGTAGTCATGATAGATACTCCTTAAAATCTCTGTTCAGGCATCCGCCTGCGTATGTACTCTGCCCTGCTGGTCTATTGCCAGAAAACGCAAGCCTGTGTGTCGTAAATATTCCAGTGCATTTTCTTCCTTCAGCATGCCTATAGTGGTGCAACTGCCAGCCAGCGCAGCCACCGGTGCCAGCACGCTGATGCTGCGCCATTGCCTGACCGGCATGCCGGTCTGCGGATTCAGGATATGGCAATAACGCTGTCCGCCAACTTCAAGATATTTTTCATAGTCGCCACTGGTGGCCAGCGCCCCCGATGTAAGCGGGATGCTGGCGGCTATCTTGTCTGGCTGGCGCGGGTCTTGTATACCCATGATCCAGGCCTGGCCATCCGGCTTGGGCCCCAGCACCCGTATATCGCCACCCAGGTTCACATAGCCATGCGTGACACCTGCCACTTCTAATACTGAGGCTGCCCGGTCTGCTGCATATTCCTTGCCAAAACCGCCAAAATCGATTTCCATGCCTGCCAGTGGCAACCTCAGTCTGTTGCCTGCTCTCTCCACTTTATGCCAGCCTATACGCTGACATAAAGCCTGTAATTCATCTGCCGCTGGCATCCTCTGGCTCTTGAAATCCCAGGCCTGGCGCAATATGCCCGCTGTGATATCGAACAAGCCTTCGCTGGCCTCATGCAGGGCCTGGGCATAATCCAGCAAGGCCACCGTCTCCTCATCACAGGTTACAGCACCGCCACCCGCCTGGGTATTGATGCGCGAGACTATGCTGTCTGGTCGGTAGCGCGAATACTTGACCTCTATCCTTCTTACTTCGGCAATCGCTTCCTGCGCCTTGGCAAACATTGCCTGTTCGTCGGTATCTGCAATGACAACTTCACAGGTACTGGCCATGGCCTTGAAAGGGATGCGGTAAATCTGCATAAATTTGTCTTCAGTCACTAAAACTGTCGTGATATTCCCAGTTGTATGGTCCTGGCATCAAACGGCAATAAGCCCGGGCTGCCGCTGCCAAACAAACGGTAAGAAGCACGTTGCTGATACTGCTCAAACTTCACGTCGGCTTGCCAGTCCTCATTAATCTGCTTGGCCAGCTTGATGCCCACAGTACGGGCGCCATAGGCCGAGACCCTTTGGTCTTCTGAATAATTTTGTGCACCTTCGGGTGGGTTGGGCGCAAAAGGATAAATTTCCGGCTGTGCATTGACATAAAAACTGGCCGCGCTCTGGCTATAGATGCGCACTATGGGCGTGATGCTCCAGCCCTGGGCAAAAGGCTGGGTATATTCCAGGTTGAAGGTATGCGACCGGATCTTCCAGCTATCGCCAAAATAGCGGTAACTGATGCGCGCACTGCCGCCTGTGGCATCGAAATGATGGTTCCAGCGTGTGAGCAGGGTGTAGCTATTACGCTCATCCGGGCGCTTGTCAAAAGCCTTGTAGGGATCAGACAAATAACCTTTGGCATGGGCCAGGCTGGCATTGACCTGCACGATATCATTCATGCTCATGACCTGGGTCAGGCCGAGCAAGACGTCCGTCACCTGCTTGTTCTCACCTTTGACCCTGCCGGTGGAGGCGCTGACGGTATCATTGGCAAAGCCCAGGCCTGCAGTCCAGGTGGTATTTTTATCTTCACTGAACTGGCTGCCCTGTACTGACATGCCACGCGAAATATAATCTGATTCACTCGATGCGCTGGCACCCAGGGTCAGAGTATGATGGGCAAAATAGCGGGTGACTTCGGCATCCAGTGCCCGGCGAAAATCCCTGAGCTTGACCAGACCATAGCTATGAAAGGCTGGCGAGGCACCAGAAATACTGTCTGTCACATAGGTCGCACCGACTGACCATTCATCCGACAAGGGAGCCATGACTTTGAGAGCGCTGGCCTGCACCTTGACACGGTCTTCGCCGGGCTGACTATCCTGGTAATCTAGTAATTTCAGACTGATCACGCCCTTGTCCGGAGCCGATTCTGCATGTGCAGCCTGCATCATGGGCAAGGCCAGTGCAGCAGCCAATAAGCTGGTAGCGAGCTTGTCTGGGGATTTCAAAGTGACTGGTTTCATGCTTTTTTCTTAGCCTTGTCCACGCTTATTCATTAATTGCAACCACAACCGCCGCCACCAACACCCGTGCCACCAAAGGCAGATTCCTTGCTCGAATAGGTATGCTCGGCGAATTTGCTTTCCAGGGCATCATGGTCAAAAGTCATTTCCTTCTTGGCCAGCTTGCCTTTTTCCCAGGGTTGTACAGCTTGTACCAGTTGCATATTGCCGCAAGCGGTGCAGGACAGCATCAGGACCAGCAAGGCCAGTTTGTGAAGATGTTTGCTTTGCTTGAGTTGTCTCATCATTTACTCCCCAGACCAGCCTGTATGGCTTGTTCAATTTTTGCCTTGCTGGCTTCCGTAAAACCGGCATGCTGTGACAGTATCTTGCCACTTCTGTCTATCAGGATGCTGCTGGGCATACCCTTGATTTCATACTGGCGCGGCATGACACCCTTGGGGTCATAGGCGATATGAAAATTGCCAGGCGTGGATTTTAGGAACTCCAGCGCATCTTCCTGTTTGGTATCGAGATTGATGGCGACGACCTGGAAACCTTGTGCACCATACTTGTTTTGCATGGCATTCATCCAGGGAAAGGATTGCTTGCATGGCCCGCACCAGGATGCCCAAAAGTCGAGATAAACGACTTTGCCGTGATAATCAGCCAGTTGTATATTGCCCTTGCTGCTCTGGGCACTGAACTCAGGCGCGGGTTTGCCGGTTTCCAGTGCCAGCGCAGGCACACTTAAGGCCAGGGAGGTGGCAAAAAATACTGCTGCCTTCAGATTCAGAAATTCCATGGTGCGGCCTTGCCTGTCTTGCAGGATAAGTGAGTGCAGCGCTGGATAGACGTAGGTCCTACCAGCAACTGGCGTTTTACATCCATCATAAGCCCAGCCCAGAATAAATAAATCCTGGCATTGGTAAAGATACCGAGTTTTCTGTAATGAACTGTAACGTGGGAATGCAGTTAAAACAAGTCTGTTCTCAAACAAGTTTCCAAATTAACATAATCTCTCTAGCAAATTGCATCGCTACTTAAAAACAACAGATCGCATTGCTGTTTTGACCCTGCTTGTCTATCTGGCTAGCATGTTTGTGCAAAAACAAATGAATTTTGAATGGAAATGGAAAAGCGCATGAAAGCTAACATGGATCAGCAATTTGAAGACGGCCTGCAAATACGCAAGCAAGTCATGGGTGAGGCCTTTGTCGAGAAAGCATTCAGCAATACCGATGCCTTTACTGCACCCTTGCAGGAATTTGTCACCCGCAATGCCTGGGGTACGGTCTGGTGCCGTGACGGCCTGGATTTGAAAACCCGCAGCCTGATTACCCTCTCCATGCTAACGGCCCTGGGCCGCGCACATGAGATCAAGGGCCATGTACGCGGTGCTGTCAATAACGGTGCCAGCATGAAAGAAATACAAGAAGTACTATTGCATGCCAGTGTGTATTGCGGCATGCCACTGGCCATCGACGCCTACCGTTCTGCCCACGAAGTCTTGCTGGAGATGGGCAAGATAGACATCGCCTAAGCAATAGCAACCTCAATAGCAACCTGAGATTTCTAAGGAAGCAGATATGACAGAGAAAAGAAAAGCCATTGCACTGACTGAAGACGGGATAAGCCGTCCGTTTGCGGTGGAGGATGTACCCTGGGATGAATATTCCCACGGGCAGAGTTTTGGTTCACGTTATCGCCAGCTGGGCCAATATGGCGGATGCCAGCACGTAGGTGTGTGTATGGAAGAACTGGCCCCCGGCAAGCACGCCTGCCCCAACCATTATCATTACCTGGAAGAAGAACAATTGATGCTGCTGGACGGCAGCCTGACCCTGCGCATGGGTGATCAGACCTATATCATGAAAGCCGGTGATTACATGGTATTCCCGGCCGGGCAAAAGGTCGGCCATAGCCTGTTCAATCATACCGATGCGGTATGCCGCTACCTGATCATAGGCGAGCGTAATCCACATGATGTGATTGTCTACCCCGATAGCAAGCGCATCAGCGTGCAACTGGCCGGTGAAGGCTATGACCAGGCAGCGACGCTGGCATATTGGGAACGCGAGAAGGATTGAAAAGGATTAAACAGCGGCGCAGGCTTTGCAACTAAGCACCCTAATTCCTCATTTGGTGTCATCACAGTAGCTGTCCGGCAAGAATTGCCGGATACTCTGGACGGGCTTGATAGCGTAAAAGGATAAGTGATGCGCCGCATGTGGCTTTTTTATACTCTGGCATGGATAGCGTATTCCATCCTGATTGCTTTGGCGATACAGGTAGATGGCTTGTCCAAAGGGCAATTCGATTTGCAACTGGCGCTGTATTCAGAAATCAATACTTTGCCAGCAGCGCTCACCCTGGCTTTGATCTGGCCCCTGACTGCCTGGATGGAACGCAAGGCTCTGCGCCCACTCAGCATCGTGTTCATCCATATTTTGCTAAGTGTGGTCTTCGGTTTTTTCTGGCACTACCTGATCAGTGGCTTCATGCAATTGATAGTACATGTCAAGGAAATTGAAGAAGTACGCCCCCTGAGTGCCTATATCTGGCCCTTCCTGTATAGCCTGATGATGTATGGCGTGGTTGCCAGCATTTTTCATTCCGTACGTTCCAGCGACGCACGCCGCCTGCAAATGCTGGCTGCTGCCCAGGCCCAGGGCTTGCTGGTCGTGGCAGAACTGGCCAGCTTGCGTAACAAGCTCAATCCCCACTTTTTATTCAATACCCTGCATTCCATCATTGCCCTGATGCGCAAGGACGGCAAAGCGGCCGAGGCCGCGCTCTTCCGTTTTTCCGACATGCTGCGCTATGTGCTCGATACCGAGAAAAACGGTAGTACTCATGTTGCCCTTGAAGATGAATTGAACTTCGTCCGCGATTACCTCAACCTGGAAGCCTTGCGCCTGGGCCACAGGCTCAATGTGGACTGGCAGCTCGATGAAATGGCTGGTGGCTTTGGTTTGCCAGCACTGACAGTGCAACCACTGGTGGAAAATAGCATCAAACATGCTTTCAACCCGCGCAGCCAGCCTGGCAAGCTCCTCATCAAGACCAGGCTCAAGGCCTTGCAAGGTGAACTGGAAATCACCATCCGCGACGATGGCCCCGGAGCTGAGCTGGCAGAAGTGCAGGCGTCAAGCGGTATAGGCGTGAAAACCGTAGAGCGCCGCCTGCATCTTGAATATGGCGGGCGCGCCAGTTTCACCATTAATACTGCACCAGGGCAGGGTTTTGAAATATGCTTGACCATACCTATCTCTTCGATGTGAAGATAAGAATCAAATCATGAGCAAAATTAAAACCGCCTTCATCGCAGAAGATGAACCCCTGGCCCGCGAAGTCTTGCGCGATGCCGTCAGCGACAGGCCAGAACTCAGCCTCATCGGTGAAGCTGCCGATGGCGTCACGGCATTGACGCAAATCAATCTGCTCAAGCCTGACGTAGTCTTCATGGATATACAAATGCCCGAGATGACTGGTCTCGAAGTTTTGCGCCGCCTCAGTCATTTGCCAGAAATCGTGTTTACGACGGCGTATGACCAGTATGCCGTGACCGCCTTTGAATTGCATGCGGTGGATTACCTGCTCAAGCCCTTTACCCGTGAACGTTTTGATGCCGCGGTAGACCGCCTGCTGGATGCACCCCCTTCCATGCAAGCCATGGAACATGCCCTCAATCTGGCCGCCGGTCGCGATACCGCAAGGCTGGAACGCATACTGGTACGTGACCGTGGCCATATCTTCCCGGTCAATGTGAACGACATCGCCTATCTCAAAGCAGATGCCAAATACACTGCCATTATCGTCGGCGACCGGACCCACCTGGTCAGGCTGGGCATCACCGAACTCGAAACCCGCCTAGACCCGGCACGCTTCATACGCATACACCGCTCGCTGCTGGTGAACCTGGATTTTGTTGAGTCCATGAAAGCCGACGAGCAATCACAATTACGCCTGCATATGCGCGATGGCAGTGTCTTGCTGGCGAATCGCGAGGCTTCGCGCATGTTGCGGGATATGTCCATCTGAGTTTTGGCGGCTTTTCTCCTTCCTCTTCAAGGAGGGAGCTTGGGATGGGGATGGGTTTCTGTTGACTGACGATGATCCTATTTTCTATGCCCTGTAGGAGCGGCTTCAGCCGCGAACAATACGCCGTACCTCATATTCCCGTCTGTATCAACCATTCGCGGCTAAAGCCGCTCCTACGGGTATGGTTTCTCCTAGTCCTGCAGCAGTTCGCGAACCAGGTAAGCAATTCGCGCCATCTGGGTCTGCCTTCGTCGCATACCCCGGCAAGCCCGCCGCAGGCGCGGCAAGATACGGGTATCGCAAGTGGCGATGCAAACTACGGGAGACAGACGGTGAAGCACTATTTTCAAACTATGATTTTGGCGGCGAGCGTTGCATTCGCAGTGACTGGCGTGGCCCAGGCAGCAGAGCTGACGGTAGAAGTGACGGGGCTGAAAAGCAGCAAAGGCAAGGTCATGGTCGCTGTGTATAACAAGTCAGAAAATTTCCTGAAACAGCCTTTCAGAGTGGCAGCCGTAGATGCCCAGGCTGACAAGGTCAAACTGCTCATTCCTGATTTAGCACCCGGCGATTATGCCCTCAGTGTGTTCCAGGATGAGAACAGCAATGGCAAACTGGATACCAATCCCATAGGCATGCCTGTCGAGCCTTATGGCTTCAGCAATGATGCTGAGGGCAGCTACGGGCCACCTAGCTTTGCACAATCGCTGGTGCAATTGCCGGATGCTGGCAAGCTCATCAGCATCAAATTGCGCTAAGGGAGGGCTAGCCATGGACAGGCGTCATTTCCTGCGCGGTGCATTGGCGGCGCTGCCGGCCATCGCATTGCCAGCCGGGGCATATGCAGACGAAACCAGGGATGCCTTTCTGGCGAACCTGCCAGCCCACCAGCGCCTGGCTGTGCTCAAAAACCGGGAATCCGACATACTGGGCAGCGCGGCAGTCGTCGAAGGTCGCTGGCCTGCCGGGCTCAAAGGCACTTTCTACCGCAATGGCCCGGCGCGCTTTGAACTGGGTGATGAACGCTATCACCACTGGTTTGATGGAGACGGCATGGTGCATGCGTGGCAAATGGAGCATGGCCGCGTGCGGCATAAAGCGCATTTCGTGCGTACCAAAAAATTTGTCGAAGAATCAGCTGCAGGGCAGTTTTTGTATCCCGCCTTTGGTACCGGCATCAGCCGCAGACCAGTTGGCAATAATGATACGGTCAATACCGCTAACACCAATGCCGTGCCGCATGCAGGCAAGCTGTATGCCTTATGGGAAGGCGGCTCGGCCACAGAGCTCAATCCGGCCAGCCTGGCGACCGAGGGTATCAAGACCTGGCGCGATGATCTGGCTGCCATGCCATTTTCTGCCCATCCCAGGATTTCACCAGATGGTGTGCTGTGGAATTTTGGCGTCGCACCGGGTGCTAACAAACTCCTGCTATGGCGTATAGATGCGGATGGCAGCCTGGGTAAGTTCGGCATGATCAACATACCCCATTTGCCCATGGTGCATGATTTCGTATTGACGGCGAAGTATATGGTCTTCCTGGTGCCACCTTTTGATATGCGCAATTCGCCAGACCAGAGCTATCTGGGCTCACATGTATGGAATGGCCAGCGCCCCATGCGTGCCGTGGTGGTGGATCGTGCAGATTTCAGCCTGCGCCGCATTATAGAAATGCCCGCAGGCATGGTCTTTCACTCCGGTAATGGCTGGGACGAAGGTAATACCATACGCCTGGATGCCAGCATGGCGGCAGACGACAGCAGCCTCAGGGGCCTGGGTAGCATCATGCGGGGCGACACCGGGAAGCTGCAAAATGCAGATACCTTACTCATCACGCTGGATCTTAACCAGGGCATGGCACGCAGCGAAAAACTGATGAGCGTGACAGAATTTCCCCGCATATCACCAGTCGATATGGGTTTGCGCAACCGCCAGCTCTTCGTGACCACCGGCGACAAATCGCCAGAATTTGGCATGACAGGCATCGCCAGCATTGATATGGAAACTGGCCGTCATGACAGATACAACTATGGCCAGGACTGGGTAGTTGAAGAACACATACCTGTGCCCAAGTCAGGTGGCAAGGGTGTGTGGTTGCTCGGTGTGGCTTACGATGTGAGAAAGTCGCAGACAGCGCTGAGCGTGTTTGACGGTGCGCATTTGTCACAAGGCCCGGTGGCCAGGGCACGCCTGCCCTATGCGGCACCGCTATGTTTTCATGGCAATTTTTTGGCGGCCTGAGTTTGTCCCTAAGCAGGGGCCAGGCTTGCCAGCCCCTGCCCACCTGTTTAGACTGTCATGATGAAACAAGCACATGCCAACATCGTCAACGCTTTGCCTGGCAGTCAAGAGGCCAGCGACCACCCTCTTGCATTGATTCCCTACTTCCGCCGCTGGCAGCCGGGCATACTGCGCGACCTCGCCTATACCTTCATACTGGGCCTGGGTTTTGCCCTGTTTTTCTTCGCCCTGTATGCATATAACCTGTCACGTGACCAGTTGATGGCGCAGTTGTGGAATAATTTTGTCATCGCGATGTCGATCTCCTATTCCATCCATATCTTGTTCGCAATCAGCTCTTTTTTGCTTGGGCCTGGGCTGGAGAAGATTCGTGGCTGGAAGTGGGCTGCCTATTACCTCATCGTACCAGGCTGCGGTGTGTTTGCTGGCTATTTTCTGGCCGTCATACTCATCAATCCGGCTGCGCTGCATCTGCATTTTTTCCAGCCGGGTGTCATTTTTAATTTCGCCATTGTTTCCGTACTGGTTTCCTGTGTGCTGCTATTCGCCTATCTGATACGGGAGCGTGAGTTACAGGACAAGGAAAAAATCGCCACAGAACAGCAACGCGCCCTGGAATCCGAGCGCCGCGCGCTTGAGGCGCAGCTACGCATGCTGCAGGCGCAGATAGAGCCGCATTTCCTGTATAACACCCTGGCCAATGCAGTAGGCTTGATACAGCCGGATCCGGCACGCGCCCGCCTCTTGCTCGAACGCCTGATCGACTACCTGCGCGCCACATTATCGGCCAGTCGTGACAGCGATACTCTGCTGCAGGGCGAGATCGATACGATAAGCGCTTATCTGGAGCTGATGAAGCTGCGCATGGGCGAGCGCCTGCGCTACCGCATGGAACTGTCAGACCAGGCCACCAACCTGACCATACCACCCATGCTCTTGCAGCCCATCGTTGAAAACGCCATCAGCCATGGTCTGGAACCTAAAATTGAGGGTGGTGAAATCCTGTTGAAGGCATATGTAGAGATGGATCATCTGCATGTTGTCATCAGCGATACCGGCGTGGGTTTCCAGACTATTACCAGCAGCAAGCCAGGGGGCGGGGTAGGTTTGTCGAATTTGCGTGAACGCATAGCAGCGCTGTATGGTAAACAAGGCAGCCTGAACATCATGGAAAATGCTGCAGGCGGCGTCAGCGTGAGCCTGCATCTGCCCTTGCCATCTGCCACCATCAACAAATCTTAAGCCTTAAGCCAGTACTGACATGCATACAGCACTCATAGCAGACGATGAAGTCACACTCGTCAATTTTCTCAAGGCAGAGCTGGCAGAGTTGTGGCCGGAGTTGAAGATAATCGCCGTGGCCTACAATGGTGCAGACGCCTTGCGCCTGATAAACGAACTCTCACCTTCCATCGCCTTTTTGGATATTCGCATGCCGGGCATGAGTGGGCTGGAACTGGCAAGCCAGTTGCAAGCTGCAAAAGCGACACCGCTGGTAGTTTTTGTGACTGCTTACAACCAGTACGCGGTAGATGCTTTCGAGCGCGAGGCTGTCGATTACCTGCTCAAGCCACCGACCAGGGAGCGACTGGGGCGCTGCGTAGAAAAACTCAAACGCCAGCTTGCTGCTGATGGAGCCGCACCCGCGGCAGATGTGCTCGCCAGACTGATGTCCGCCATGACAGCTATGCATCAAGCCCCCGCAGCAAGCCGCCTTGACTGGATACGTGCCGCACACGGCAATGACACCCGGCTGATTTCCATTGATGAGGTGGTTTATTTCGAGGCGAACGACAAATACGTATCGGTCTTCACAGACACAGGCGAATCACTGATACGCATGCCGCTCAGGGAATTGCTGGATGGGCTGGACAGCAGCCGCTTCTGGCAAGTACATCGCGGCACTATTGTCGCAATCAAACACATAGCAGGCACCACGCGTGATTTTCGTGGCCGCACCCTGCTCAAACTCAAAGAGCGACCCGAAGAATTACTGGTCAGCCGTGCCTATCTGCACTTGTTCAAGCAAATGTAGGCAGGCGCGATTATGCTTTTGCCTGGAATTGTTAGCTAAAACAACAAAAATTGTCAGCTTCGGCGTTGAAACTCCTTCCCCTTCAAGGGGAAGGCTGGGATGGGGATGGGTTTCAAGCGCAATTTGAATTGCGCTTGATCAACCAAAAACCAATCCCATCCTAAGCTTGAAAGGGAGAGGATTTATTAGTGATTTTTGCCGGAAAAATCATTCCCCTCCTCCAAACCTGTCCCTGAAAAATCCCGGTGTTGTCCCCAGATGTTTCATGAAGCTGCGGTGCAGTGTATCAAGGCTGTGATAGCCTGAATGGTCAGCTATCCTGGCCAGGGGCCAGCTGGTCGTGATCAACAAATTCTTGGCGAATTCCAGCCGGGCGGCATCGACAAAACGGGCTGGAGTAATGCCGGTTTCCTGCTGGAACAGGCGCGAGAAATTGCGCTCACTCATGTGCACCCGCGCCGCCAGTGCTGGCGTGCGCAAGTCACCAGCAGGCTGGGCCAGTATCTCATTGACTAATTGTTGCAGGCGCGAGTTGCTCTGGTTTTGCGATGAAACCTGGCTTTGCAGGGTATGACTGTATTGCGATTGCCCGCCAGCGCGGCGCATGTACAGCACCAGCTCACGCGCCACCGCCAGACTCAGCGCCGGGCCACCATCGGCTTCCAGCAGCGACAGGCAAAGGTCTATGCCAGCGGTGACACCTGCCGAAGTATAGATGGGGCCGTCAGCAGTGAAAATCGCATCAGCATCGAGCTTGACCTCAGGGAAAAGCTTTTGCAATAGCGCGCAGCTATTCCAGTGCGTGGTGGCACGGCGACCATTGAGCAGACCGGCAGCAGCCAGTACCAGCGCACCTATGCAAACGCTGGCAATACGACGGGTATTTTTGCTGCGTGCTTGCAGCCAGGGCAGCAGGATGTTCTCCTTAGCAGCTTCGCGCATCGCAGCCTCGCTGCCGCCAGTGACAATGATGGTATCAATCTCTGTTGGCAAATCCCTGAGTGCGCATACTCCATGTATTTCCAGCCCGGCGTGAGTGGTGATGTTGCCGCCATGCGGGCTGGCGATGATAAGGCGGTAGGCGGGCATGCCTGGCGGCCTGTGCAGATTGGCCACGGCAAACACTTCCATGGGGCCAGAGAGGTCCAGGCTTTGCACGCCAGCCAGGGTAATGAAGACGATAGTGCGGGTATGTTTATCCATGGCGGAATTTGCGACAAGATTGGCGCTACGGCCAAGATATTGATGATTATAGTGTGCCTGTGGATAAATCCCCGGTGTACTGATGAAAACGAAAATCCTGCTCTTCCTGTTCCTGGCCCTGAGCTTTTCCCTGGCTATTGCAGATAGCCTGTCCACGCCTTTACCTGACTATCAGGCGCGTTTTGGCCGCAAGCAAGCCCTCATCGCCGTGGTCGCCGATAATGAAATGACCGAGCTGACCGACTTTGTCGTGCCCTATGCCGTGCTCAAGGCCTCAGGTGCTACGCAAGTTTTGTCAGTGGCAACGGGCAGCGGTGTGGTCAATCTCTATCCCGCACTCAAGATGCAGGCTGAAACAACGATGGCAGGATTTGACCAGGCTTATCCACAGGGCGCGGATTATGTGATCGTCCCGGCTGTACATAATGTGCAGGCAGCAGTCCTGCAAAGCTGGGTCAGGGCCCAGGCTGCCAAAGGGGCTATCATCGTCGGTATCTGTGACGGCGTCTGGGTATTAGCCCATGCGGGTTTGCTGGAGCAGCGCCGTGCCGTGGGTTTCTGGTATTCCATGGATGGCCTGCAAAAACAATTTCCAAATACGACCTGGGTGCGCAACCAGCGTTACCTCGCCGATGGCAAGATCATCACCACGACAGGCGTGACCGCATCCCTGCCCGCGTCACTGGCCCTGGTCGCCTCTATTGCTGGTCACGAGCGCGCAACAGCTCTTGCCAGTGAGCTGGGGATAAAAAATTACTTATCCACACACGACAGCCAGCAATTCAAAATGAGTTTTGCCCATGCTATGACCATTGCAGGTAACTGGCTGCGTTTCTGGTCACATGAAGAAATCGCGCTGCCGCTGAGCGCAGGTGTCAACGACATCGCCCTGGCCCTGTACGCCGATGCCTGGTCGCGCACCTACCGCTCGCAAGTCAAAACCTATGCGGCTAGCATGCATGCCGTGCAGTCGCGGTATGGCTTGCAACTGCTGCCGGATGCCGTGGCAGATGCAGATGTCTTTGACCAGATGAAAAGAGAGCAAAACTGGCTCACTGACATCTCCCCGGCACGAGCGATAGATAAAGCCTTGCAGGAAATAGGCAAGGCCTATGGCCTGGCGAGCAGGGCCATGGTCAGCACCTTTATGGAATATCCGCAATAGTAAGATACATCATGAAGCTGAACCAATTCATTGTAAACTGGTCAAGTATTGCAGTGTCAACGCAAAAGGACGACCATGTTTGCTTACAAAATCAAATTACTGGCGATACTGCTGATGGGCATTGCACTGACGGGCAAAGCCGCCACAGTTTTCCCTGGCAGTGAATGGGAGAGCACTGCCACCATCAGTGCTGAATGCAAACAGGGCCAGACTGAACTCGATAGCTATGTGCAAAAGCAAGCCACTACAGCCCTGCTCGCCATCAAGGATGGCCGCATCCTGTATAGCTACGGTAAGACTGATCTACCGGGCATCATAGAGTCACAGCGCAAAAGCATACTGTCCATGCTGTATGGCAAATACGTCACCAATGGAGCTATCAATCTCGACCAGACCCTGGAGGCCGCAAATATCGATGATGTCGGTGGCCTCTTGCCTGCAGAAAAACAGGCCAGAGTGCGTGATTTGCTGACTGCACGCTCAGGGGTTTTTCATGCCGCCGCCAATATTGGCGATGATCTGGCCAGTGCACCCGCACGTGGTACACAAACACCGGGCAGCTATTTTCTGTATAACAACTGGGACTTCAATGTCGCTGGCACTCTGCTGGAAAACGCCACCCACAAAAGCATCTATCAATTGTTTGATGAAGACATCGCACAAAGCCTGCAATTACAAGACTACAAACTCAGCGCCCAAAAGAAATTTGGCGACAAAAGCAAATCCAACCACCTGCCCTATCACTTTTTCTTGTCCACCAGAGACATGGCCCGCATAGGCTTGCTCGCCCTGCATGAAGGCAACTGGAATGGCAGGCAATTGATACCGGCAGACTGGATGCGCCTGACGACTAGTGTTTATACACCTTCATCCGACATGCACCCAGCCAGCACCGCAGCACGCCATGTCGCTTATGGCTATATGTGGTGGGTACTCGAAGAACCCAGTGATTCGCCATTGCAAGGCGCCTACATGGCCTGGGGTTTGCACGGACAATACTTGCTCGCTATCCCCAGGTTGAATATGGTGATCGCCCACCAGCGCCGCGTGCCTGTGGATGGCAAATGGGATCAGCCGAAAGTGGGTAAAAATGCGTTTATCCACATGGCGAAATTGCTGACACAAAATTGTTCTTGATATGAATTTAAAACTTGAAGCTTGCACGCCCAATGATGCCGCGCAGTTGGCAGAATTGCGTGCTCTCGCCATGCGCCCAAGTCTTGAACGCATAGGACGCTTTGATGCAGAAAGAGCACGGCAGCGTCTGTTGAAAAATTTTGCAGCCGAATACACCAAGCTCATTAAACAGGATGGCTTGCTCGCCGGGTTTTTAGTGCTGCGTCCACAGGACGATGATCTCTTGTTGGATCATTTTTACCTGCATCCAGATTTTCAACAACGTGGTCTTGGCAGTGCGGCTATCGAGCTGGTGCTGGCAGAAGCTGATGCATTGGAAAAGATCATTCACGTTGGAGCCTTGCTTGACAGTGACGCCAACCGTTTTTATCTTCGTCATGGCTTTGTTTTGCGTGAAGTTGCTGAGTTTGATAATTATTATTTGCGTTATCCACAGGTTGGTTCACGTAGGTGCGAATAGCTTGCGTATTCGCTCGCATGATTCTCAAAGACGAACATAGACCATATTTGGACTATAATTGGACTTCTTGCCCGTTATTCATCTGGAGCGATCATGAAGTTTTCCGAACAAATCAAACCCATTTCCTACTTGAAAGCAAACGCCGCCGAAATCGCCAGGGATTTTAGTGAGAACCATGGTGATCCTCTGATCATTACCCAGAACGGGGAAGCGAAAATGGTTGTCATGGACATCGACAGCTATCAGAAACAGCAGGAAACCATGGCTTTGCTGAAAATCCTCGCGCTTGGCAATAAACAAATTGAAGAAGGCAAGTTTCAAGACGCTGACGATTTTTTTGCTGAGATGGAGAAGGAAGATCAGCAATGAGTCACAAAGTCAAAGTCCTTGCTTATGCCAAAGACGACTATCGTGAAATACGTAGTTATGTGAAGAGAAAATTTGGCGATAAAGTGTGGATGACTGTTGAAGCTGATTTCAAAAAACTACTCAAGCAGATCGCCGATATGCCACTTGCCGGTTTTGTCCCTGAAGAAATTGAAGCGCTTGGTCTTGTTCATTATCGCCAACGCTTAGTAGGACAAACAAGAGTCATCTATCAGATCAAGGAAGAGGAAATTTTCGTCCATATGTTTGTTGATACGAACAGGGATTTTGCTACCGTTCTTTACGATAGATTGATGCACAAGTAAAGAACATAGCGCACGTAAGCGTAGCTTACACCTTACGTTCGAGCACGCATGGTTTCAAGACGACCAGTAGTATTTAAGATGGGCATGCATGCGATTACGTTGCATGAATCGCACCTTGTACATAAGCTATCCAATTCGGTATTCATAAAGGTTTAGCCGCCATGCATGGCACCGTCGTGATTGATCATCCAGTCCATGATCGCTGCATCTTCAACATCGAAAGTGTCGCCAATTTCATAGTCACGCAGCTCTGCAGGCACTTCAAATAATTCAGCTATGAAGCGTGTGTCGCTGGTTTCGACTACCCTCAACCACACAAACATATTGCCGTCGTCCAATACAAATTTGGTTTTGATCAGAGGAAAAAATCCTTCATCAGTATTGCTGTGGATAAGCTTCCTGAACTGTGACAATGATTGCCTGGCATCTGCAAAAGCTTGCTGCATGCTTGCATCATTTGAGTTAGTCATGGTGATTCTTGCGCCAGGGTCGAGATCAGGTTTTCGATCCATATCCCTCCTGCATATTTGCCAGTCATACCAGCAATTTTCCGGGTCGATATCATCATAGCCGCGTGACTCTGCAAGTGCATCGGCACGGGATTTTTCCATCATGATGACGCTGGCATTGTCGCGTATGTCTATGACTTCTTCATAGCTTAAAGGGCTGCCTTTCTTGTCTTCAAGATTGACCAGAATCGCGACCAGTGCAGGGATAAAAACGGGGATTAATTTTTCTTCACTCATATTGATTCCATCGCATGCAGGATTGCCAGAAAAAGAAATTCTACTCTGGCAATCCGCAGCGTATAGAAATTATCTGCGCAAAGAAAAATTTTATTGTGACAATTTATTTCCTGGGCGGCGGATTATTGTCCCTGTCTTCTGGCGGACGTGGTGGCCGCTCGGGTTTGGCAAACAAGCCCTTGGGTGAGTTGGTGCAAGTCGCAGAAATCTTGCCTTCGCGTGGTGTCGTGATTTGCACTATCGCACCTTCTTTTTTTCCTTTGCAATCTTCATAGGCTTGCGGTGGTGGCTCACGTCTTGGCCTGTCATCCTTGCCAGCTTCAGGCGGCTTTTTCTGGTCACCGCCGGGTGGCTGGGCGTGGGCGAACAGGCTGGCAGCTAATGCCGCCATGAAGATACTGGCACGGGCCAGAGAGAGTAGCGTTTTCATGCTGTGTCCTTTCAAGAGTGTTGATGACAGGATAGAGCTTAAGCAAAAACTATGAAGAAAAAGTGAAGATAAGTACTTCTTTACATAGCTTTACTTTGTCACGCTCACACTTATTCGGTCATATCTTCCATAAGCATCAAAGGCCGTAATATCATATCGCCCCGCTACAGGAAATTCTATGATCTGAGACTGGTTCGCCAGCTTGTACGATACAAGATGGCCATTCACCATCCAGCTGACTTCTGCCTGTGAACCACGGATTTCCAGTCTGGCTTTGGGCACTTCCTTGCTGCTGGCCCTGTGCAGGATTTCGCCATCGCTGAGGCCGACTATCTTGATGCTTTCATCGGCATTGTAGATCGCCGCGCATTCTGTTGCCCAGGCGGGTGGCAGGGCGACTTTGCGCAGGCCTGCGTCCAGCCAGGGTTCGAGGGCGGAGGGCCAGCGGGCGGCCTGCAATTTGTCCATGGAGCGCTTGCTGCATTCGGGGGCGACCCGCAGGCCGCTCTGGCTATCAACAAAGTAAGTGAATATGGGTGAGGCAGTTTTGAGGCGGTCGGCAAAACTCGGTGGGGCTGCGCCATTCAAGACCCAGGCCGTACGCTGTAGCGGGCAGAGTTTTTCTATTTGCTCACTGGCACGTGTACCCAGTGGCCAGCAGATTTTTTCCTGGCTGACGGTGGCTGGTGGCACATCCGGGCTGGTGTTGCGACCATCGGGTATGGCGGTGAAAATATCTACCAGCAAGGGGGCAGCCACATTCGCGCCAAAGAAGCCGGGATTGGGTGTGCCATCTGGCCGCCCTACCCAGACGCCTATGGTATAGCGCTTGCTGACGCCGACTGCCCAGGCATCGCGAAAACCAAAGCTGGTGCCGGTCTTCCAGGCGATGCCGCGGTAGCTGCCATTGCCTTCGACGGCGCGCGCCACTGGCCCGCCGGTTTCCAATATATCGCGCACGATGAAGGCGGCACCTTCACTCATCATCCTCTGTTCCTTGTGTGGCGCGGATGGTGTCATGCGTGGTACGGCGGCCATGCCTTTGCGTGCCAGGGATGAATAGGCACCGACCATGTCTTCGAGCTTGGCGCCGGCACCGCCAAGAATAACACTGAGGTTGGGCGTTGCACCACGCGGGAATTCCAGCTTCAAACCACCGCGCCTGAGCATGGAGACAAAATTCGATGAGCCCAGTTGCTCCAGCACTTCGACAGCCGGTACATTCAGGGACTTTACGAGTGCTTCAGACACACTGACCGGGCCACTGAAATTTTGCTGGAAATTGCCAGGCTGGTAGCCAGAAAAAGATTGCGGTGTATCGGATAATAAAGATTCTGAATGAATCAGGCCTTCATCAAGCGCAAATGCATACAAAAAGGGTTTCAAGGCAGAACCTGGCGAGCGCGCCGCCCTCACCATATCGACATCACTGAAACGTTCACGGTCACTAAAGTCTGCCGAACCGGCATAGCCCAGCACTTCAAAGCTGGCATTGTCCATCACCATCGCGGCCATCGATACATGTGGCGGCAGTTGTCGTATGCGGTCGGCCAGCAGGGTTTCTACAGTTTGCTGGATGGCGGTATCAACCGTGGTCTGGATCACGGTCTGCTGGTTTTTTCTGCGCCTGGTCTGCTGCTTCATGCGCAGTGCCAGCAAGGGTGCGAGCAGGGGTTCACGCACGACCTGGGCAGTCACAGGCTCTGTCAGGGCATCGGCAATGATGTCCTGACTCCAGTTGCCATCCATGCGCCGTATGACCTTGTCACGCGCCGCTTGCGCGCGTTGTGGATAACGGTCTGGCCGCAAGATGGACGGCAATTGTGGCAACACCGTCAGCAGTGCTGCTTCTGCATGCGTGAGGCGACTGGCAGGTTTGCCAAGGTAGGCGCGGCTGGCGGCTTCCACGCCTTCGAGTACACCACCCATGGGGGCATAGTTGAGGTAGATAGTCAGGATTTCTTTTTTCGAATAATGCGCTTCCAGTTGCAGCGCACGGGCAATCTGTTTGAGCTTGCCACGCAGGGTATGTGGTGTAGGGTCGATGATACGCGCCACCTGCATGGTGATGGTGGACCCACCGGATACGATCTTGCCATTGTGCACCCACTGCCAGGCTGCCCGCGTCAATGCCAGCGGGTTGACACCAGGGTGCCACCAGTATGCCCGGTCTTCATACTGCGTCAGTGCATCAACATAATAGGGCGAGACTTCCTGCAGGCTGATGGCGTGACGCCAGATGTGGTCCTTGTCAGGGAAGGCGCGCAGCGGCGTGCCATCGCGGGCCAGGACTACCATGGCGTAAGGGGAATCGCGGCCGGGTTTGGGCAGGGGGAAGCAGAGGTCGGCGATGATGAAAGTCAAGGCGACGATGATGATTGCTGCCCAGGTTTTTTTGTGGGTGAGCAGGGCTTGTATATGTCGTTTGAAAATTTGCAGATATTTGTTCATCGACTTACTTTGTTCAACGCTTAAATTCCCTCCCTTTCAAGGGGAGGGTTAGGGTGGGGATGGGGTGCGGTTGATAGGCAACGAGTTTCCATTTGCGTCAGAAACTCATCCCCATCCCAACCTTCCCCTTGAAGGGGAAGGAGTAACAAATCCAGAATTGGCAGGTCATTAGCAAATCGACGCGAAGAAACCACGAAATCTCTTTGCTTTTCCTCTGTGACTCTGTGTCTCTGTGGTGAGAGGTTTTAAATCAGGCTTTGATTAACAACTACGCTATTCAAAGCCCCAGTGTTGGGCTGGTGAAGCGTAGCCCAACCTACATTTCGTTTGCCACACCTACTTCCCACTCTCCACCACAGTCAACATATCCGCCCCACCCGTTTGCCCATACAAATCCGGCCTGTACATATCTTCTGCATACAGCGGCGGGATGACGAATTTACCTGGGGTCACTACCCGCACGCGGTAGAACAGGTTCAGTACATTCCAGTCCATGCGTACTGCTGCTACAAACCTGTCGTCGCGGAATTCTACATGCTTGATATGCGGGTCTTGCATGACTTCGGCGGGCTTGAGTTTATCTATCGTCACCGTACTCATTTGCTCACCCTGGACGATATTCGTGTTCTCGATTTCCAGGCCAGCCGGGATGCGGTCGACGATCATGCCTGTGCCCATGGCGTTGCGGCTGCGGGCGGTGATGCGCATGATGATGGTCTCGCCTACCTTCAAGGCACGGTTGCCGATTTCCGAGCCATCCGGTGCATACATCTTGCGGCTCAGTTCTATGACATCAGTCTTGGCAGGTGGCATCTTGACCGGATTACCGTTCATGGATAATTCTACGTACAGATTGTCCTTGCTGTTATTGCTGAGCTTGACGCCGCCAGACAATTCACTGGCCTGCAATTCACGGAACAGCGTGCTCCTGGCTGACAATTCATCAGCCTTGCCTGCGATGGTTAAAGTACCAGTCCATGGAGCTGCTTCACCAGTACTGTAAGAGCGGCCCACCAGGAACAGGGCAAGTTTTTCCTGGGTGCTGTAGTAGCGGTATTTCTCCATCTCATTGGCGATGACGCCTACCAGATTGTCGCGGCCAGGGATGTTGATCTGGTGGCGATCCAGCAAGGCATAGGACAGGGCAGCGTCGCGCAGATTGCTGCCGTAGTCATACCACCAATAGCCATTGTCACGGCCCTTCTTGACACCTTCAGCCAGTGCCACATCGCTGCGTGCCTTGTCGCCCATTTGCTTCAGGGCGATGCCCAGTTGTATCAGGCCCAGGCCAGACTGCGCATTGCCACGGACATCATGCATCTGGCGCAATGTTGCCAGTGGTGCCTTGTTCTGGCGTGACAGTACATAAGCACCGGCTGCCAGTACGCTAAAGCGACCATTGTCGAGCACACGGTTTTCTTCCCACAAGCCAGTGCTATTGGCGGTAGTAGTTGTTGCGGCTGCCACCGGTTTTGGATTGGCTGGCAAACGTGCTACCCCTTCCTGCAAACCGCGCAGCAAAAAGTCCAGCGCCTTGTTATACATGGCATCTGGCACACCAAAGCCCTGCTCACGTGCATCCACCAAAAAGCCGGTGACATAGGCGGACAGCCAGTACTCATACTCAGATGCATTACCCCACAGGCTGAAACCGCCATTCGGTGCCTGCATGGTGGCCAGGCGGGCGATGGCCTTGTCCAGCATTTCCACCCTTTGCTCGCGTGTATATGGCTTGAGTCCAAAGCGTTTAGCGGCTTCTTCATCGATGAAGACATGCGGGTAAGCGGTACTGGTGGTTTGCTCGACACAGCCGTAAGGGTAAGTCAGCAAACCCTGGATGGCGGCGCGGACATCGATAGGTGCCTTGTTCGATACCACCATGTGCGCCAGCACAGATGCCTTGTGCAAGCCAGCCAGATCAGCTTCCTTGATATCCAGCGATTCGCCAGCCTTCACCGTAAAGCGTTTGGTGATCTGTGTCTGTGGCGTAGGAGCCTGTACGGTCAGGGCAAAGCTACGTTCCATCTTGATGCCAGAGCCGCTGATGTTGACGGTAATGGTATGCAAACCCGGCACAGGCCTGGCTTCGATAGGGAAGCGCAGGGTTTGTTTTTGCTGGTCTTTCAGGCTCAGGCTGCGTTCTGCCTCAGTCAGTTTCAAGGCTTCGCCGCCATTGATGCTGACTTTCAGGTTTTGTCCAGCACCCGAGAGATTATGCAAATCCAGCGCGACGATGGCAGTGTCACCAAAGGACAGAAAGCGTGGTGTCGCCAGTTCGGCAATCAGCGGTGCTGCCACTGTCATCTCGGCATCTTTGGCACCAAAACGCTCACCACCAGCCACCACGGCCATCAGGCGCAAAGTGCCGTTGAAGTCGGGGATGGCCAGCGGTATCTCGGCTTCACCCTGCTCATTGAGTTGCACAGGGCCGCTGAAGATGTCGATGAGTTTGACCTTCTTCGGCAAGCTCTTGGTGGCTTTGGGCGTGTTATCACCACCAAACTTCAGCTTGCCTTTCTGGCCCTGCATTTTTTCTATGAGACGGCCATAGATATCATGCTGGTCCGGGCCATAACGCAATTTGGCAAAGAAAAAGGCATGCGGATCAGGCGAGGCAAATTTGGTGATGTTGAGTATGCCCACATCAACTGCCGACAAGGTCACCATGGTTTTTTGGCCTTTGGCTTCCGGCACCTTGATTTTTACCTTGACGGTGGTGTCAGGCAGCACTTTGACGGGCGCTTCCATGCTCACGGCAAATTTGCGGTCTGTTCTGTCCAGCGGGATATGTGCCAGGCCCAGTGCACGCGCCGGTGTCACCTTGTCGCCTTCATTGCCAGGGCGCAGAACCACGGCAGATACATACAGGTCGTGGCGTTTCCAGTCCTTGTTGAGTGGGATATCGATGGTTGTCGCATCGGCACCGACAGACAGGCGTTTTACCCACAGGGTCTTGTCACCTTCCACCGTGATCAGGGCTTCGCCTTTATGCGGTGGGGTGATGGTCAGGTGTGCTGTGTCACCGTCCTTATAGACGGGCTTATCCAGCTTCATGGCGACCTTGTCGGGGCGTACACCCTGGCTTTCGTCACTGCGCGCGCTCCAGCCTGCATAGAAGCGATACACGGCTTGCATCTTGGTATCCGGGTCCAGAACTTCAAGGCGATAGCGGCCGTAATGCACTGGCAGGCGCAATTTGCCACGGCCATTGGCGGGCACGGCAACGACACTGGTTTCTACCAGTTCATCGGTTTCAGTAAAGCCAGATTGCCAGCCGCGCTGGTCTTCAAAACGCCAGTAGTAATTACGGTCTTCGCGGAACAGACGTACCGGCAAGGTTGGCGATGCCTGCAATTTGCCTTCCTTGTCCGAGCGTATGACTTCAAATTCCACAGGGCTGCCTTCAGGCGCATATTCACCCGTGAACATCGGGCGCAGGCCGACCAGTACGGGAGCAGGCCAGACTACGCGTTCCATACTGCGTACGACGGGGCGGCCACCACTTTCCAGCAGGCTCAGGGTAGTGCGTACGGTGAAGGGGGAACGGCGTTTGGCGATGGGTGAAAGATCAACATCAACGGAGGCCTTGCCTTCATCGTCGAGCTTGCTCTCCTCGAGTTCAGTGCGGGTCTTGGCTTCGTTCTCTGTGACATCGCCAAATTCAAAACCTGGGTATTGCTTGGCCAGGGGATTTTTATTGCGCTCGAACTGAGCTACACCCAACAGGCGGTTACCGGCTGCCGGTGCGCCATACAGATAGTTGCCGACCACATCGACACTGTAGTCACTGTCAGCCGCCAGTGTTGCCAGCTTGCTGGACAAATCCAGCTTCATGCGTTCCGGTAAAAATTCTTCGACGCCGAAGCGGAATACCGTGCCTGGCACCTTGTCGGCAGGGTCAGCCCGTAATTCCAGGGTCCAGAAACCGGTAGGTGCATCGGCGGGTAATTCCAGGCGCTTGACCAGGTAACCACCAAAGCGCTGGTCTGGTCGCCAGGTGGCGGTGAACTGGTCCTTGCCATCGGGACGTTTCAATTTGGCTTGTATGGCTTTGGCAGGCACAGTGCGGCCATCGGCATCGCGGGCCAGTACCGACACATCAAATTGTTCGCCGGGGCGGTATAAATTACGGCCAGAATAGGCGAACAAACGCGTCGCCTTGAATGGCGAGCCAGTGATATCGTATTCCGACAAATCAAGCGCCGGTTCTTTCAGGGCCAGTACAGAAATCTGCTCGCCCTTGCGTGCCATCAAGACCTTTGCTGTCTTGGGTTGCTCGGCAAAAGTCGCATGGCCATCACCATCGGTATCCGACTTGGCCAGTACCTTGCCTGCTTCATCCATCCAGGAGACTTCGACACCACTGACGGCCTTGCCATCGGTCAGGGAACTGACAAAGGCGTCGGCTGACTTGTCATACAAACGCGTATGCAGGCCAAGGTCGGATACATAGAAATAAGTGGTCTGGTATTCATAGCGGAAGCGGCCAGGCTGGCTCATGACTGCGACATACACGCCGGGTTCCTTGAGTTCCTTGATGTCTTCCACCGAGATGTAGGTGACGCTGCGTTTGTTGGCTTTTTGCTCGGTCATGAAGCGGCCAAGGTAGACGCTGTCTGACATACCGCGCAGATCATCGATCTGGTAAATCTGGACAGCGCCCTTCAGGCTGCTGCGCCTGTAGTCATAGTTGTAGTCATCGCCGCCTTCACCTTCTTCATCGTCAGCTTTTGCAGTATCGGCTTTTTTCGTTTTGCCATTGATGACACGGTCCAGGAAGCGTGGCAACTGGTCATTTTTCACACGCAGGAATTGCACATCCACTTCTGGCACATTCACCGTGACGATGGGCAGGCCGCCATTCTGCTTGGCTGGCAAGACCATGCCATTGCTGGCGAAATAATAGGAAGGCGATACTGGCGCAGAGACGATGGAATAACGCGCCTCGCTACCCAGGGTCTTGCCATTGCGCGCAGGTAAACCTATCTGCACTTGTACGACATAGCGGGTTTGCGGCTTGATATGCGGGAAGTACAAGAGGCGCGGGTTTTCACCCACCACCCAGGCACCGGCTACCGGCTTGCCACCCTTGCTGTCGGTATCTTCTGCCGTGGTACTGACGGTGCTGACCTTGCCCTTCTTGGGCTGGCCATCGTCGTCGTAGCCATTTTCTTCATCGTTGTTATTAGTCTCGGTCTTTTTCAGGTCGGCTGCCGAAGGTGGCATCTCGAATACCTGCAAATACTTTTCGTAGGTCTTGCTACTGTCGAGCGGAATGCTGAAAGTCAGGGCCAGTGCCGGTGCACCATCAAGGCCACGGTCTGCCGCATCGACCAGGGTAAGTGGGGCATTTGGGTCATCATTGACTACCAGGCCGCCTACAGCATCGGATGCTCCCGGGCTTTTGTTCTTGTACCAGTATGCGCCGCCTATGATGGCAATGAGTAAGGCGAACAACATCGCCATTTTGAACGATTTGCTTTGCATGTGGTGTCCCTGAGTAATCTGGATGATTGCTTAAATTTTGCCCAATGATTATGACATGGGCATTGTCAACAATTTCACTTGTTACGATATCTTCCGGTGTTACGATTTCTTCCGCGGGGGGAAATACAACAGAGCTTCATAAGAGAATTTCAGTGCTCAGGGAGTGGGACGCAGATACGTAAAATAGATCACCATCAACAACAAGGCTGCGGCCAGTACGCCAGTGACAATAAAGAAAGCGATGTGGGTTTTACCGTAAGTCGCCTGGCACAGGGCACCTATGCACAGGCAAATACCGCGCAGCACGGCAAGCGAACTGAGGAAAGTGATGAGACCAAATAGTTTGGCATAGCCAAATGCGGAATTAAAGAATTCTGTGTTACTGGGGTTGCTGCCATGCCCACCCTGTCCAGCCAAACCCGCAAGCAGGACGATGCCAACCACGACTGTGATGGAGACAATCAGGAAGAGTACGAAAATCGGTATGGATAACAGTAAGGCGCGTGTAGCTTGTCCCCATGTGACGATGTGCTCGTTCTTGACTGCATTGCTGAGGTATTCAATCACGATATTCCACCTGTTCCATGGGCAAACCAATGTGTCTTGTTCATGCACAGGGCTTAGGTGGCATGGGCGAAAATATACAAAATAATAGGCATACTATCGCGATGGAACACAAAAACATAGCCGACCAAAGTATGTGGTGGCTTCAGGACACCTGGGTTTAATATGGTCAAGGTGCCCTAAGATTGCTTAAGGGGATGGATCAATACGGCTCAAAATTGATCTTGTGCTTTTGCAAGACATCCAGCATCAATTGCTTCCAGGGTCCGCTGGGTGCCCAGACCTTGCTGACGGCTTCATAAGCCAGGACAGGGTCTTCCTTGCCTACCACCACCCGGTACAAAAAGACCATGGTGGATGCGCGCATATTCACCTGGCAATGCACCAATACCTTTTTCTTTCCCAGGCCTTGCAGGATGGCGGCAAAGCTTTCGTAGTCGTTGACGGTGGGCTTGTTGAAAACTATGGGGATATTCACAAACACCATGTTCTGGCGACCGACGATGAGATTCTCTTCGCGCACGGCATCAGAGACATGCGGCGGGGCCAGGTAGATGACGGCTTCATAGCCTTGTGCGGACAGGCTTTCCAGCGCCTTGGCGGTAGGCTGGCCTGAGCTGGTTAGTTGTGCGGTAATCGGGACGACATTCGGTGCATCAATGTTTTGTGCATAAGTGCTTGTGGATAAGCCTGTACATAAGGCTGTGGACAAGCCCAGAAAAGCGGTGCATAAGTATGTAGATAAGCTTGTGGATATACCTGTGAATATCCTGTGGAACAATGAGTCAGAAAGCTTGTACATGTTCATGCTCCTGACTCATTCCGGGTTTCCAGCGTCAGCAAATTCGCATCACGGCTGATACGCCATTTGCCATCGGCCTGCAAGCGCCAGATACTCAATACATTCCCGGCACGCCGCATTTGCGGGCCTGCCTGCTTGGGGATGATCTCGACTTGCAGGTAAGACCAGGTATAGGCCAGATCAGCCTGCACGACAATTTCCTGTATCTGGGCGCTGGAAGCGATGTGATGTGTCTGTAAGATGTTGCGCAGGTTCTGGGTAAATTGTTCGCGGCCCTTCATGGGCGGATGGCCTGCTATCAGGAACACCACTTCTTCATCCATCAAATCAAGCAACTTATCCACATCCCCGGCAGCGGTGGCATCTTGCCATAGCTGGATATTGTTGCGTATGGTGTTGGCTGCTGCGCTGGTTTGCTCGCTTACTGCAGTGTGCATGGCTATCCTTGTTGATGTTTGGGGCTGAAGCAAGCGCATACCAGATTTATTTTTTTGGTGACACCTGGGTTTGCAGGATTTGTCCCAGGTCCTTGCCTTGCTGTGCCAGCAGGATTTCCAGTGCCGGCATCAGCGGCCCCAGGGTTTCTGCCAGCATGCTGCGTACTGTATCGACCACGACCTGGGTAGTTCGTTCAATTTCTATGTTCAGGCTGGCACCGGTTTTTTTCTCGGCAAAGACGGTCATGCGCAGGGTTTCAGGGATCAGCCAGACTTCAAACCAGCCTTCCTGGCGGTTGACTTCAGCTATCGTCAGGCTGGCACCATTGATGGCGATATAGCCTTTGGCGAAGATATAGCGCAGCCATTCTGGTGGCACGGCGATGCGTATCACATAATTATTTTCCAGCTCGCGTATCTGGGCGATATGGGCTTTGAAGTCGATATGCCCAGACAAGGGGTGGCCGCCGATCTCGGCACCATCTTTGGCGGCGCGTTCTACATTGACGCGGCCATCCTGGTCATATTCACCCAGCGTGGTGATCGCCAGGCTTTGCTGCATGACATCAAATTCTGCGGCGTGGTCGCCATGCAAGGCCGTCACAGTCAGGCAAACGCCGTCGACGGCAACGCTGGCACCGATTTCCAGGTCTTTGCAAAAACCTTCAGGGAAATCCAGCTGATAAGTGCGCAAGCCGGTTTTGTCATGGAGTGCTGTGATGCGGGCTATGCCCTGTACTATGCCTGTAAACATGTTTTATCTTGTTGAGGTACTTGGAATGTCTATGATTGTAAGCCATTCGTGCACTGGCGATATTTTTATGCCGCCAGTGGCAATTCCACCATGAAGCTGCATCCCTCGCCGACCACGCTTTCGCAATGGACCTTGCCACCACAGGCTTCACTGAGTTTCTTGACTATGGACAAGCCCAGGCCGCTGGAATGTTCACCGGCTGTCGGCAGGCTGGATAGCTTGGTGAATTTTTCAAACAAATGCTGCTGGTCTTCTGTGGATAAGCCCGGCCCTTCATCCCTGACCTGGAACACGCCAAACTCTGGTGTATTGCTGACACTGAGCCAGATGCGCTTGCCCAGTGGTGAATACTTGACCGCATTCGACAACAGGTTATCTATGATTTGTACACAGGCATCAAAGTCGGCCTTGACCATGACGCCATCCTGTATATCCAGGATGACTTGCAAGTCCTTGGCTTTGAGCATCTCGGTATATTGCTGGGCCACGTCCTGCAAGATCTTGCTGACATCCAGGCTTTGCATCTGCAAATGCAGATGGCCGGTTTCCAGGGCATTCACATCCAGCAAATTACTGATGATGCGCATCATGCGCTGGCCACTGTTGCTGATGCGTTCGAGATAATGCTGGCGCTGTTGCTCCGGCATGGATTGCTGTAATTTACGCAATAAATCACTCATGCCTATGATGCTGGTTAGAGGGTTTTTCAAATCATGGGCAGCGATGCCCAGGAAATCATTCTTATCCTTGTCCAGTTTTTGCAGGCGCGCCACGGCTTCGGCCAACTCGGCAGTGCGTTGCCTGACTTTGGCATCGAGTTGCTGTTCCGTGCGTTGCGAAATTTCCAGCAATTTGGCCTGGGTCTGGGCATGTTCTTTTTTCATCAGGCTGATGTGGTAAGCCTGGGCCAGCGCCAGCAAGATGGCTTCAATGGCAGAACCTATCTGGAAGCCGTATTCAGTTTCCCAGCTCGGTTCCAGCACACCCATATTGCGCAGGGTGACCAGCGACAGGCCAGTGATCCAGGTGGCTGATGCCAGCATGACGATGTAGCCAGGCCGGTAGCCGCGTATGCCAACGATCAGGCACACTGGCAAGATCACCAGTATCAGGGCGAAGCCAGTCACTTGCATGATGGGAGCAACCAGCGGATAGTAACCAGCCAGCACTGCCAGCGCGGCAAGCACACAGACGATCTGTGCCAGCACGAACAGGCGATAGATACGCGGCATTTTCTCTTGCAGGCGCAAGAAGCTGGCGATGAACATGGACGTACTCATGACCACCAGGGGTGACAAGACGCCCGGTAGCATATCCACAAATTCAGGCCAGTCGGGGGTCAGGTACATGCCTACATGGCCATTGATGCTCATGCCCGCCAGCAGGGATATGCAAGATAGCAACAGGTAATAGCGCAGCGCGACATCACGATAAGACACGGCCAGCAAGAGGTTATAGACTATCATCGCCAGCATGATGCCGTAGTAGATCCCCATGAAATTCGAGACCTGGTTCGAGTGCTCTACAAAGGCATGCGGCTGCCACAGGCTGGCCCGTAAAAACACGGCGCTGCTGCTTTGTATGCGCAGATATAAATGATGGACTTCGGTATCTGGCAGCTCCAGCAAGAAGAGCGGATAGCGATGGCATATTTCCAGAGCAGAAAATGGCAGGTGATCACCGGCGCGGTGCACTGTCATGCTGCCATCAGCGGCGTAGTGATAGAGGCGGATATCGTCGAGGATGACAGGAGAAAGTTCCAACAGCCATTGTTTGCCCTGATCTGGCCCGGTGCGCTGTATGTCCAGCTTGAGCCAGAATACGGAAGAAGAAAAAGAAGCGCTCAGATTGCCATGCAGGGGCTGGAATTTTTTTTCGTACTCTGCCTTGCTTATGTCGGCAATTTGCAGTTGTGCACTTTTGTCTTCATAGACCTGAAAGCTGGAGCGCAGCGAGACTTCATCCTTGCTGCCATCGAGCTTGAGGCTTGCTGCATGCGCTGTCGTATTGCACAGGCCCAGGCACAGTGCAAACAAAAACAGATAGCGCAAGCAATAAGCGTGGATTTCGGTCATGTTAAAGTGTAAATATCGTGCGTTGCAGCCATGCCGAAATGGGAAAGTAAAAAAATGCCGCCAGAAATCCTGCTTTTAGCCTAACAAGTTTTTGCTGGTGCAGCAATAGCAGAAAGACTTGTCTTCGTTCAACTGCGCTGTTTTACAGCTATCTTGTCTTTTTTCATGTTGATACCGGCTCTAGGTATCGAGTTGCACATCATGCTCGAGTTCCGGGATCAGATTGGAATGTGTCATATTGACCAGGTTCTGGCGCAGCCACTGGTGAGCAGGGTTGCGGCTGTCGCGTTCATGCCAGAGCATGTCGATATGGACATCCGGCATGGTGAAGGGCAGCTCTTTCCAGATCAGCGCCTCGGTCATGCCGGTGGCAGAAATCAGGTGGCGCGGCAAGACAGTGAGCAAGTCTGAATTTGCCACTACCCGGCCACCGGTGAAGAACTGGTTCACCGTCAACAAGATACGTCGTTCACGGCCCATCTGGCTCAGGGCCTCATCGACCAGACCATGGGCACGACCAGAAAAACTGACCAGCAAATGCTTGGCATTGCAATAATCGTCCAGCGTCAGCTTGCTATTGGCCAGGGGATGATCTTGCCGCATGACGCAGACATAATGGCCGGAATACAATCTTTCATGACGGATCGCGCTATTCGCCGCCCCTTGCCCACCTGTCAATTGAGCAACCACGCCAGGGAAGAAACCGATAGCGATATCAATATCTCCACGCATGAGCATGGGGCGCGGCTCGCGTGTAGTCAGTGGCACCATGCGCGCATTCACGCCCGGGGCCTCGTTTTCTATGGCACGCACCAGGGTGGGCATCCACAAGGCGGCAGTGGCATCAGCCATGGCCATGCGAAAGGTGGTCTGGGCTTTGGAGACATCAAAGCTGCTGGGTGCGATGGCGCTTTCCAGGCTGGAGAGTGCCTGGCGTATTGCTGGCCACAGGGTTTCTGCCCGCGGTGTAGGCTTGACGCCATAGGCGGTGCGTATCAATAACTCATCCCCCAGGGAATGACGCAGGCGTTTCAGGGCATTGGAGACAGCGGGTTGGGTCATGGCCAGCTTGTCTGCCGCACGGGTCAGGTTTTGCTCAATCATGACGGCGTCAAAGACACGCAGGAGATTCAAATCCAATGTCAGAAAATTCACGTTATTCACTCCGGTTAGTCAATTAGCAATAAATTACTGACAATTATTCATAAAAAGCATAATTGATATGATAAATCAAAATTAGAATTATATGATGCACTGCAATATTATGACGTCATTACAAAGTGTTTAAAGAGTGGAGTAAATCATGACTTTCCTAAATATCGCCTTCCCTGCTGCAAGTGCCCTGCCCGTTTCTCAAATGGCCATCAGTGCTGTTATTGGTGCTGCCCGTCCTCTGCTGGGCCTGGGTATCCTGGCTACCATGCTGATCGTATTCAAACCCATGTTGATGGGTATGTTGCGCGCTGCCTTGCTGGTCATCAGCCCAAAACAATCCCGTGAAGAAAAAACCGCGTCCCGTAACTTGCGCACTATGCTGACTATCCGTCGCATTGCCAATGACCTGGATCGTAGTTCACCAAACATGGCTGCAGAATTGCGCGCCCTGGCTGCACGTGGCTAAACAGTAGCACGAATAAATAAGCAGACTTAAAAATAGACTTAGAAGCAGATTCATACGTTATTGCTATTATGCAACAGTCAACAGTATATTCCCTGGCTACAGGCACGGTTCAGCGGCAGTCTCAAGCTCAGGCCCGCGTCGTGGCTGGTTCCAAGAGTCTGGCGTCTATGCTGCCTACCATCCTGACGACGGGTTTGGTGAGTCTGGTGGCAACGGCAGTCTTGCGCTTGATGTGGATGGGCTGGGGCCATGATTTTATGGGGGCATGGATGGAAGCCTGGTTGACGGTATGGCCTATTGCATTTCCGGCTGCCTATATCAGCAAACCCCTGGTCAACAAGCTGGCGCGTCGCCTGAGCAAACCCTTGGCAAGCGAGCATGCGCTGGGTGCCAGCACCATCATGCAGGCGTCGAAGCAAGCAACAGCCAGAAGTGGTTTGACACGCAAACCCAGCTTATTACCTGTACATCGTTGAACTTATAAAGTCATTTACAAAAAGCCGCTAGCCAGCGGCTTTTTTGTTTCTTGCATCAGAAAGTTCTGTGCATTGTTCCATGTATTCCTGCATGACTTCTTCCTGGATTTTCTTGATGCTGCCGTCTCTTTCCATATTCCTCAAGACCTCTTCCAGTGCAGGCACCAATTGCTGATGCCTGATATGCAGGAAGTGATAGCCCAGGCGTTTCTCCAGCGAGGGTTCAAGGATGCGAATATGATTGAGGCCCAGCTTGCGCACCAGGCAAAAGCTGAAACGTGAGTCGACGGCGACATCGGTGCGTCCGGCTTCCAGTTTCCTGAACAGGGATTCCAGATTGGGTGCAGTTTCTTTTTGCGGCACATTCCTCAGTCTTTCATCCAGATAAGTGACACCGTTGACATAGCCAACCACATAGGGTTTCAGGCTGTCAAAGCCATCGACAGTAAAAGTCTTTTTTGTCGCAAACACCACCGCTTCTTCATAGGCAATGGGTATATTGACCTTGATGGAATCCGGTAAGCCACTATCAATGACCTTGGCTGCGACGGCATCAAGCTTGCCTGCATTCCACATATTCATGGTACGTGCTGCAGGTGTGGCGATGAAATTAAGCTTGATACCCAGTTGCCCATAGGCCATGCTCAAGACTTTTTGCGCGGCCATGATGCTGGGCCGATTCACGTCTGGCAGCGAAATATCCAGCCTGAGCTCTTCCCTGCCTTGAGACAGGCCAGGCCAGGCAAGTATGCTAGCGGTGAAGAATAGCGACAACAGCCGGTGTTTGGAGATGAGCATGGGATTCCCGCAATCTTGGTCACCATTAAGTGATACGCGCATGGCTGCTATTTATACACCTGTTGACTGTGCATTTCCAGCTTGTGCAAAAAAACAAAAAGCGCGACCAGAGCCGCGCTTTTTGTAGATTCATGCTTTCAGATTCAAGCTGACAAACTTTTTTCCAGAGCCTGACGGGTCGCTTCCAGCTCGACTGGCAAATGATAAGCCAGTTTTTCAAATAGCTCGGTATGCAGTTTCAACTCTGCTTCCCAGGCGGCTTTGTCGATAGAAGTGATCGTGTCGAACTGCGCTTGTGTGAAGTCCAGGCCTTCCCAGTTCAGGTCGGCAAAAGTGGGCGTGACACCAAAGATGTTTTCCACACCATGAGCCTGGCCTTCTATGCGTTCCAGCATCCACTTCAAAACGCGCATATTGTCGCCAAAACCTGGCCAGACAAATTTGCCGTTTTCATCCGTGCGGAACCAGTTGACGCAGAAAATGGCTGGCTGTGTTGCACCCGCGGCTTCTATCTTCTTGCCCATGTCCAGCCAGTGCTGGAAATAGTCACTCATGTTGTAGCCCATGAAAGGCAACATGGCGAAAGGATCACGGCGCACCACGCCTTGCTGGCCAACGGCAGCAGCCGTGGTTTCAGAACCCATGGTCGCAGCCATGTAGACGCCTTCCACCCAGTTGCGGGCTTCTGTCACCAGCGGCACTGTCGTTGAGCGACGGCCACCGAAGATGAAGGCCGAGATAGGCACGCCAGCCGGATCATCCCAGGCTGCATCGATGACAGGGTTTTGTGTTGCTGCCACCGTGAAACGCGCATTAGGATGGGCGGCTTTACGGCCGGTCTCCTTGGCAATTTCTGGTGTCCAGTCCTTGCCTTGCCAGTCTATCAGATGGGCTGGGGCTTCTTTGCTCATGCCTTCCCACCAGACATCGCCATCATCGGTCAGGCCGACATTGGTGAAGATAGTGTTGGCGGTCAGGGATGCCATGCAGTTGGAATTGGTCGCGGTATTGGTGCCAGGTGCCACGCCAAAATAACCAGCTTCAGGATTGATCGCATACAAACGGCCATCCGCACCAGGTTTGATCCAGGCGATGTCGTCACCAATGGTGGTGACTTTCCAGCCCTTGATGGCAGGGATCAGCATGGCGAAATTGGTCTTGCCGCAGGCAGACGGGAAGGCTGCAGCCACATAATGCTTCTTGCCCTCTGGCGATTCCACACCGAGGATCAGCATGTGTTCTGCCAGCCAGCCCTGGTCACGGCCCATGGTAGAGGCGATACGCAGTGCAAAGCATTTTTTGCCCAGCAGTGCATTGCCACCGTAACCGGAACCGAAGGACCAGATCTCGCGCGTTTCTGGATAATGCACGATGTATTTGGTGTTATTGCAAGGCCATGCCACATCAGCCTGGCCTTCTGTCAAAGGTGCACCTACGGTATGTACGCAAGGGACAAAATCGCCATCCGTGCCCAGTACGTCATATACAGCCTGGCCCATGCGCGTCATGATGCGCATGTTGACGGCAACATAAGGCGAGTCAGACAATTCCACGCCTATGTGGGCGATGGGTGAACCCAGCGGGCCCATGGAGAAAGGCACGACATACATGGTGCGGCCACGCATGCAGCCATCAAACATGGGATTCAGGGTGGCGCGCATTTCTGCCGGTGCCATCCAGTTATTGGTCGGGCCTGCATCTTCCTTGTTGGTCGAGCAGATATAGGTGCGGTCTTCGACACGGGCCACGTCCGACGGGTCGGAACAGGCCAGGTAACTATTCGGGCGCTTGGCTTCATTGAGCTTTGTCATGGTGCCAGCGGCAACCATTTGTGCGCACAGACGGTCATACTCTTCTTGCGAGCCGTCACACCAATAGATATTGTCAGGTTTGGTCAAGGCCGCCATTTCGGCGATCCAGTTGATCAATTTCTGATGTTTCACGTAAGCGGGTGCGTTTAATGCAGCCACACCTTTCATGATGGGTTGATTCACGATACTACCTCCAATGCCATTTCAATAAAAAAACCGGTGTAGCGGCACGGCAGGATCGTCGTTAGATTGTGGCGATGCGATCGCAGGAGCGCTCAAGCAAGGCGAACACCATAGCGGCGGTTCTGTCGGATAATACGAAGACAAGAGGGTGTCTTGGCTCCAGGCTTGCGCCCGGCAGGATGGCGCGGGGCGGAAGAAATCAAAAAGCTACGTAGGCGAACATTGTACACGCGAGTCTTGCCTGACGCGAATTTTGCATCAGTTTCATTATCATTGTTTTACGTTTTGTGAAAGTGAAGATTTTTCGGCTCAAGCTCGAATCAAAGCAGGAACAAAGATTTTCTATCGTTTTAAAGAATGAATAAGGATAAAGCATGAAAATAGCCATACTTGATGATTACCAGGACGTGGTCCGGCATCTGCCTTGTTTTGATCTATTGAAGGACCATGAAGTCAAGGTCTTCAATAATACCGCCGTAGGTACAGGCCAACTGGCGATACGCCTGCAAGCTTTTGACGCCGTCGTGCTGATACGCGAGCGCACCCGCCTGACCCGCGCGCTGATGCAAAAACTGCCCAATCTGAAGCTGATTTCACAGACCGGCAAAGTCGCAGGCAATATAGAGATTGCAGCCGCCCATGAACTGGGTATCGTCATTGCCGAAGGCATAGGTGACCCGACCGCACCAGCGGAGCTGACCTGGACCCTGATCATGGCAGCCTCGCGCCGCCTGACTAACTATGTACAACTCTTGCAGGAAGGCGCCTGGCAAACTTCCTCCCTCAATCCCGCCCACAATCAGCTGGGCCGTGTCTTGAAGAAGCGCACCCTGGGTATTTGGGGCTATGGCAAGATAGGCAAGATGATCGCTGGCTATGCCAGGGCCTTTGGCATGCAGGTCATGGTATGGGGACGTGAACCCAGCCGTGCGCAAGCTGCACAGGATGGTTTGCTGGTGGCAGA
Source organism: Undibacterium sp. JH2W (assembly GCF_049340425.1). NCBI lineage: Bacteria > Pseudomonadati > Pseudomonadota > Betaproteobacteria > Burkholderiales > Oxalobacteraceae > Undibacterium > Undibacterium sp. JH2W. The sequence continues at coordinate 189,693 of NZ_JBMPOT010000001.1, forward strand.
TTCCAAACAAGCCTTCTTTGCCGCTTGCGACATCATCAGCATGCACCTGCGCCTGAATGAGGCCACCCGCGGCATCGTCAGCCAGGCTGATCTGGCGCTGATGAAGCCGGATGCCTTGTTCGTTAATACCAGCCGTGCAGAACTGGTGCAGGAAGGCGCTCTGGAAGCCGCCCTGGATGCCGGTTGCCCCGGCTTTGCTGCGATTGATGTCTTCGAGAGCGAGCCGGTTGCCCCAGATCATCCTTTGCTGCACCGGGAAAATGTTCTGGCAACCCCGCACCTGGGTTATGTCGAGCAAAGCAGTTATGAATTGTATTTCCGCATTGCTTTCCAGAACATCGTCGATTTTGCCAATGGTAATCCGCAAAACATTTTGCCAGCGACCTGAGACTGGAGCGCATCCATAGAGTCAGGAATAAATATAAACAAATATGAAAAATATGATCATTTTCCAACAGGTGAAAAAATATTTCAAAAATAACATTGTAAATACTTTAACTTTGTAAAAAATACACTAAACTTTAGCCTCATAGCCAGCGTCCAAGGGCTAATCTGTGTGAGTGATGAATTTTCCTTGGCAAGTATATTTGTCAAAGATTGCCACACATTAATAAATCCTGAAACTGGCCTTGCCTCTATCAACCTGAAGCTACGTTGGTATGACTCATATTGACTGTGAGGAGAGCTTTGCGATGAGACTACAAATGTTAAATCCTGCCATGCTGAAAGGCATGCTGGGTATGGTGGCCGGGCATGAGTTAAGCGTCAAGCAGCGCAAACCTCATGTGCGGCGGCTGATTTATATTGCCTTGCCCTGCGCCATATTGCTGGCCCTGGCGAATTACCTGAAATCCGGCTATCCCTTGCCGGGTTTGATTTTTGCGCTGATTGCCGCGCTGATGCTGGGCGCGGCATTTTTTCTAAGTACTCAGGACAAGCTGCTGGCAATGTCAGAGTCCTTGCTCTTGCTGTTTGCACTGGGCACCAGTGTTGCCCTGGGTTTGCTGGGCGGCATCTCTGGCAGTGGCGTGTTGTGGATTTACGCTTTCCCCTTCCTGGCCTTATGGCTCAAAGGCCAGCGCCAGGGCGTGCAATGGAGTTTGCTGTGGTTGTTGTGCATGTCGCTCAGCATCTGGAATGCCAGTGAACTTTCTTTCGGCTATGTCTATGAAGAACAATTCAAGGTACAAGCCAGCATTGCCCTGCTGCTGTATACCGGCATAGCGCTGGCCTACAATTTCAGCCGTAGCCAATTGCAAGAAAAACTGTATGTCAGCGAGCAAGGGGTACAGGCCAAGAAGCGCGACTATCTGACGAAACTGGAGCAAGCCGCCTATCAGGATGGCGTGACCGGTCTGCCTAACTGCCTGCGCCTGCTGGAGTTATTGCACAAGGAAATCAGCATAGCCCAGGAACGCGGCCATACCTTGCTGGTAGCCCATATACGCCTGAAAAAAATGTTTGAAACCGCCAATATCATAGGTGCAGATGCCAGCGATAAACTGATACGCAATATCGCCGCCACCATGACGGCGGCGGTAGGTTCACGCGGCAGCTTTGCACGCATACGGCGTGACGAGTTCGTCTGCATTTACCGCAAGCATTCGGAAGACATCACCGCTACCGATATCATCAAGGAAATCCTGGACTTTCGCCTGGAATATAAAATCAATGAGTATGCGGTGCACATAGACCATACGATAGGCATAGCCAGCTTCCCCAGACATGGGCAAGATGCCGAGACCTTGTTGCGCAAAGCTTCTCAGGCCATGCTGCAGGCACAATTTGCCCATCAGAGCCTGGCATTCTTTGATGAAAGACAGGAACAGCAATTCACCCGCCAGCAACAGCTCTTTGTGCAGCTACATGAAGCATTGCATAAAGGCGGTCTCAGCTTGCATTACCAGGCCTTGATCGATTTGAAAACCGGGGTCGTCGTCGGTGCCGAAGCTTTGGCCCGATGGATAGACCCGGTATCCGGGCCTGTCACCCCGACGGAATTTATTCCGATTGCAGAAAAATCCGGCCTTATCAAGCCGTTTACCCTGTGGGTCATGCGCGAAGCCTTTGGCCAGCTTGCCAGATGGCGTGCCGAAGGGCTGAACCTCAGTGTCTCCATCAATTTGTCAGCCCGCTGCATAGTCGATCGTCAACTCGTCGATGACTTGTGTGCTTTGCTCACAGAATTCAATTTGCCTGCTGAATCCATCATCCTTGAACTGCGGGAATCCAGCTTTGCCGATGCAGCTGAAACTGCCATGCAAACCATACAGAACTTGCATAAGCTGGGCTTTCGCCTGTCCATCGATGACTTTGGAGCGGGATATTCTTCCCTGGCTTATCTGAAAGACTTAAAGATAGATGAACTCAAGATAGACCAGAGCTTTATGCGCACCATGGGGATAGATGCCAGCAGCCGTGCCATCGTGCTATCGACGATACAACTGGCGCATAACCTCAATCTCAAAGTCGTCGCCGAAGGCATAGAAAGCGCCAGGGTCGAGCAGCAATTGCAGGAAATGGGCTGTGACCTGGGCCAGGGCTATTATTTCTGTAAGCCCATGCCTGCTGATGTATTCAGCCAATGGGCCAGATCCTGGCAAATCAACCGGCGGGCAGTGTTGTCGGCCTGATCCAGGCATAAGCAGGTATAAGCCGGGTTTTGCATTCGACCCTGAAAAGGCTTAGCATGCGGGTTCCTGTCTACTACTTCCCCCTGCTTCCATGCCTTATTCACTGCAAAAGAAAATAAAACAATTCAGCCTGGCTTTCCTGATCTGCCTCTTGTTCATGGCAGCGGCTATTTCTACCCTGGGTTTGCGCGATCAGGTTGTGGCTGCGGATGTGGTGGTGGTACCGGGTAATACCGTCAATCCCGATGGCAAACCATCCGATCGCCTGCGTGGCCGCCTGAATGCAGCCTTGCGCTTGTATGTGGCACAAAAGTGCAAAGCCATCCTGGTCAGCGGTGGCACAGGGGAAGAGGGTCATGATGAAGCCGCCGTGATGAAAAAATACCTGGTCGATCATGGGGTGCCAGACGCTGCTGTGTACACCGACAACCAGGGCATCAATACCTTTGCCACCGCAAAAGCTGCGGCAGCCCTGATGAGAGAGAAAAACTGGAAATCCAGCATGCTGGCCAGCCAGTTTTTTCATATCGCACGTTTCCAACTGGCAATGAAGAAATATGGGATCGACCCTGTGGGGCATGTACATTCTACCGATTATGAAATACGGGATGCTTATTCACTGGCACGCGAGGTATTTGCCTATTTTGAGTATACATTCAGCAATCCACAAACAGAGTGAATTGTTTGTTGTAGCCACTTAATCGGGGTTTGCTATGGGCTTGGTCAGCTTGAAAATGAGAATGTCATATTTCGTGTCCTGAAATAAATCACAGTAAGCTGATCGTCTAAGCCTGCGACCAATTTATATCTGTCGTATGATTCATGCATAAGTACATATCTTTATAGAAAGCTTTTATCGTGAAAAAAACAAAATTACTCAGTGTCATCATCGCAGCGATGCTGGCGACAGCCAGTGTCGGGGCTAGTGCACAGGCAGGCAAGGATAGCCAGCAGATGAGTTTCCAGGGGGCGGACTTGAATGGCAAGAAGCTTGCCCTCAGTGATTACGCGGGCAAGACCGTGCTGGTCAGTTTTTTTACTGCGGGTTGCAATCTCTGTGCACGCGACTTGAAACTCATGCGTGAGTTTTATGTAGGCAATATGAAACGCAATTTTGTCTTGCTGGCCATCAATATTGATGCGGACAAAAAAGATTTTGATTCTTATGTACAACTGATCAATCTGGCTGTGCCTGCGGAGCAACGTTTTCCCATCATCTGGCGCAATACGCCAGGGTATAAGGATAATTTTGGCACTATTGTCAGCCAGCCCACACATTTCGTGATTAACCCCAAAGGCCAGCTGGTCTTGAAACGGGAAGGCAGTTTCCAGGCGAATGACTGGGATAATCTGTGGGAATCGCTGGGCTCCTGAAATAGGGATGGAGATGAAATACGAAGTGAGCATACTTGATACCAGCCTGGTAGAAAATATACGCCAGTGTTTCAGCGTTTTTAGCTACTTGCGGCCCCACCTGGATGAGGCAGAATTCATCAGCCGGGTGCAAACCCAGCTGGCAGAAGGCTATACCATCGCCTGCATCTACATGGACGGGGAAGTGGTCGCTGCGGCTGGCTATCGAATCCAGCATTATCTGGCCTGGGGCAAGATACTCTATCTCGATGATTTGATTACCCACCCGCAAAAGAAAAATGCGGGTTTGGGCTCAGCATTGATGGAATGGGTAAAACTGCAGGCAAAGATCTTGAATTGCAGTGAATTGCACCTTGATACCGGCTATCAAAGGCATGATGCGCACAGACTGTATCTGAAGAATGGCTTTGACCTGAGTTGTCACCATCTTTCCAGGAAAACAAGCTGAGCTGGCGGCTACTCCCTACTTGTGTCTTGTAGGAGCGGCTTCAGCCGCGCATCTCTGAGCCAAATGAAATGCTGGCACGGCATGCTGTTCGCGGCTAAAGCCGCTCCTACAAAGCCAAGCGCATGGACCCCAGCGCAGTCGTCTGCAGTTATTCAGAGCTTTCTTAGAATTCCAGCGGCAAACTCCAGCTGGTGGGAATCACATCATGCCTGACCACGGCACGCTGTTGCTGGCGGCGTTGCAGGCTGTCGGGGCTCCAGGTTTTTTCCCAGCCGGGTGGGTAGGCCAGGCCCACACCTTGCCAGTCTGGCAGGCGCTGGCGCACGGCGATCACCGGCAGGTGCAGAGGTAAAGGCTGCTCCGGGGTATCTGCCCCCAGGCTATAGGCATAATTCGGCAGCAGGGCATCGCAGACTGCGGCAAACCAGGCCATATGATCTTCATCCTGGCCCAGCGCATTGGCCAGGCCAGCCGGATCAAAGCGGGCCAGGGCCTCTATCAATTCTGCCGTGCTGGCACCGGGGGCATCGCCCCAGCCCATGACGGGGTTGAAGTTGTAGTCGGCACCTGAACCATACCAGCCTTCACGCCAGGGTCTTTGCATCCAGTTGCGCGGGCCTGTGAATAATTGCCAGCGCCAGTGCAGGCCAGACGCCTTGGGCCAGCTATACAGATAGAGTTTTTGATACCCGGCAGCATGCAAGTCCCTGACCATGGCCATCAGGCGCGCATGTGGCATGCGTTCTGGCGGAGTGCGGCGGAAAAGTATGGGTTCACCATCGGCATGCTGGACTTCATCTGTCGACAAGTTCAAATCCAGGGTGCGCTTTTCATCCCCAAAGCGCGCCGCCACCCAGCCACTGAGCAGGTTCACGGCAGTCAGTACGCCATAGCCACGATGGCGGTGAAAAATTACGGTTCCGGGGGCGATCGGTTTCATATATCTCTGGTGTATCTTGGATCTATCAACAAGCTGCATGCGATGAAATGCAACAGCTTAGTGTAGCAGTTTTCACTGGCCCCCTATGCGCGTTACAATGTGTCTAATCCAAAATTTTTGAAACCCCTCATCTACAGAGACTAGACCATGACTTTGCGCATCATCGCCACGGGCGGCACTTTTGACAAACATTATGACGAACTGGCAGGCAAGCTCAGCTTTGCTGACAGCCACCTGCCTGAAGTGCTGAAACGCGCGCGCCTGACCATACCGGTAGAACTGGAAGTCTGCATGCTGGTCGATTCGCTCGACATGAACGACAGCCACCGCAATACCGTCTTGCAGGCTTGCCAGCAATCGGCAGAAAAAGCCATCGTCATCATCCACGGCACCGACACCATGCGTGAAACCGCAGAAGTACTGGGCGCGGCCAATCTGGGCAAGACCATCGTGTTTACTGGTGCCATGATCCCTTACGAAATCGCCAATTCCGATGCCTTTTTCAATCTGGGTTTTGCCTGCAGCGCAGCACAACTCTTGCCAGCCGGTGTGCATGTCGCCATGAATGGCAAGGTCTTCCCCTGGAACGATGTACAAAAGAACCGTGAAGCTGGCGTCTTCGTTAATAAGTAAGATCAACTGAGACCAAGCGAGACCACTATGAAACTGCTGCTGGCGACTTTATTGCTGTGTTTTTCTACCTTAACGCAGGCAGCAGAAACGCGTTTTGATTCTATCTATTTTTTCCAGTCGCAAGCCGAGCTGGAAAAAAAAGGCATCAATGTCGATAGCTTTGGCCGCTATACCCGTGCCTTGCAGACACAAATCTACAAGGCCCTGAAAAAAGCCAAGATGCCTGAGAGTGCTGGTTATCTGGTCGTGGCGATACGTTCAGATGGTGAAGTCACTTGCTGGCTGGACATGACACCCGCCGTGCATGAATATTACGATAACCAGATTTATGAAATCGTCAAAAAAGTTTCGCCTGTGAATGTAGAAAGCGGCATCCTGGTATTTGGCATGAAGATGGCGATAGACACTGCCGTACATACCAAAAAAGCCGTGCCTGCCCCTGCTGACTGGGCAGAGGCTAAAAAGAAACTGAATGATCCGAATAATATAGAAGAGCTGGTCTTGTCCCGCTGGCCTGAGTAAGCACTTTTCAGTCTTGTTTTACCAATAGCTTTAATGCCGCAAGCAGTTCCGCACTTTCTTCGTCCGTGCCTATGGAAATCCGCAAGAATTCACTGATGCGCGGCAGCTTGAAATGGCGCACGATAATGCCGGACTGACGCAAATCCAGGGCGATTTTTTCAGCAGCAAAACCAGGGTGGCGGGCGAAGATGAAATTCGTGGACGATGGCAAGACTTCAAAACCCAGCTCCCGCATATCTGCGGCCAATTTTTCCCGCGTTGCCATCACCGCCTGGCAAGTCTGCAAAAAATAATCCTGGTCTTCAAATGCAGCAATCGCGCCTGCTACTGCCAACCTGTCCAGTGGGTAAGCATTGAAACTGTTTTTGACACGGTTCAAGCCTGTAATCAGGTCTGCATGACCAGCCGCAAAACCTACCCGCAAACCGGCCAGTGAGCGTGATTTTGACAGGGTGTGCACGACCAGTAAATTGGGGTAACGGTCTATCAAAGCAATCGCCGTCTCGCCACCAAAATCCACATAGGCTTCATCAATGACAACGACGCTATCGCGATTGTGTTGCAGCAGGAATTCAATTTTTTCCAGCGCTACGGCGCAGCCGGTTGGTGCATTAGGATTGGCGAAAATAATCCCGCCATTTTCTTGCAGATAATCTTCTACATTCAGTTGAAATTCTGCATCCAGTGGCACCCTGCGATGGGCTATCTCATACAGACCGCAATACACTGGATAAAAGCTGTAGCTGATGTCAGGGAAGAGCAAGGGCTGCTGATGCTTGAGCAAGGCCTGGAACACGTGGGCCAGCACTTCGTCAGAGCTGTTACCAACAAAAACCTGGTCTGCCTGCAAGCCATGATAATTGGCGATGACGCTACGCAAATGATCTGAACCGGGGTCAGGATAGAGACGCAGGTCAGCATTCGTGGCTTGCTGTATTGCCGCCAGCACAAGGGGCGAAGGCGGGTAAGGGTTTTCATTGGTATTGAGCTTGATGAGTCTTGCCATTTTTGGCTGCTCACCAGGGGTATAAGGGCTCAACTTGTGGACAACTTCACTCCAGTATTTACTCATGATCTGACAATTCTTTAGCTAAAATTTCTTTAGAGGCTGTTGCAAAAATAAATGTGTAGGGTGCGCCACGCGCACCGCTTTCATAGCCAAAAAAATGCTGCACATGGCGTACCTTACAAGGTGGCAGGCACCCTCATCTTGCAACAGCTTTTCAAGACCCGGCATCCAGATTGACTTTAACTCTTTGCAAGAGTTGCAGCAACTCTTGCTGCTCATTGCTGGCCATATCTTGCAATGCCAGGGTATTGAGGCGTTTGGCTTGCTGGCGTAATGTCGTCAGCACGCTTTGTCCATCCGTAGTCAGTGTCAACCGGACATTGCGCTTGTCGCTTTCATCGGCAACGGCATCAAGCAGGCCACGGTCACGCAAGCCCTTGATGAGCCTGGCCAGTTGCGCCTTGTCGCGGCCACTGTGCTTGGCCAGGTCACTCTGGGTAGAACCAGGGTAATGGCCAAAAAAACTCAATACCTTGCCTTCCATATGGGTGATGTCATACGGGCCATCGCGCAAGGCCTGGTATTGCATGGAGCGGTATTGATGCATGACCGCATGGATAAGGTCCAGCACCCCATCCTCATTATTTTCTTGAGAATGGTTGACATTGTCATTTGTTTTGCGCATTATAGTAGATATTGTCAACTAATTTGATGGGTGAATAAATGAGTATAGCCTCTGAAACCAGCCGCGTACAACGCATACGCCATGAAATCAAACGCCGTAATCTGCAAGTTGTCCGTGTTGAAAGCCCAACCCCACACTTCCGCCGCATCACCCTGAGTGGTGCTGATCTGCCAGGTTTTATCAGCGCATCTTTTGATGACCATATTAAACTGATACTGGATGCTGACAGTGAAGATGCTATCAAGCGTGACTATACGCCCAGGCATTACGATGCCACCAAGGGCGAGCTGGTGCTGGAATTTTCCATACATGGCGACGGCCCTGCGGCCGCCTGGGCCAGCCAGGCAGATGTTGGTCATAGCGTCACTGTTGCCGGGCCGCGTGGCTCGCTGGTCATCCCGGTCGATTACGAATGGCATTTGCTGGCCGGTGATGAAACTGCCTTGCCAGCGATATCCCGACGCCTGGAAGAATTGCCTGCCGGGGTAAGCGCCATCGTCATCCTGCAAGTGCAGCCAGCCGAACGTCGCACATTAAGCAGTGCAGCAGATATCAGTATAGTCTGGGTGGAGAGTGCACAAGAGTTCCTGGACACCTTGCGTGCTCTGCCTTTGCCGGCGGGCGATGGCTATGCCTGGTGTGCCGGTGAAGCAGCCACCATGGCAGCCACACGTCGCATACTGGCAGAAGAAAAAGGCCATGCTGGTACTGCCATGCGGGTGGCGGCTTACTGGAAGCGCGGTTTGACAGCGCATCATGAGAATTTGGAAGCCTGATTCAAGAATGAAACCCTGCTACAGCCGGATAGCTATTTGAAGAATTGTTATGCCAAAAAAATACTCACCATGGTCCTGTCAGGGACCGGGCCAGTCTTAATTCAGCAATACCAGCGCCAGGCGGCCAGCATTTGATGGGCATCTGCACTACCTGCCAGTAGCTGATCCAGCGCCAGAGTGACTTGCGCACGGGCAGTGGCTGTCAATTCATAAGTGTCATCAAAAGCCTGCTCATCGAGTTCGCGCATGGTATTCGCGACGCAGGCGATGGCGGCGAAGGCTGTCAGCAAATCTGGTGCAAACAGCTGGAAATCGGGCTTGCCACCAGCCAGGGAAAAATAAACCTGCCCTGATACGGTGTCGAGCATGAAGGGATTGCTGCCTTCCGTCGCCACCACCAGCCAGTGGTCTTGCCAGCCAGGCAAACGCTGGCCGGTATTGCCATGCCAGCGATAACAAGCCTGCCTGGCCCACAGGTTTTTGAGCAATGGTATATCGACAGGATTGCCGCCTGCACTCAGCGACAAACCCGTGGGCCCGGCTTGCGCATAGAAGTCGGCGACAATCGCAGGCAGGGGTATTTCACCCTGCCAGTCACTTGCTGCTTGCGGGCGCAATTCTCCCCATGCTGACAATAAGTCACGCAAGACAGTAAACGTGATACTGCTTATTTCGCCACTCCATCATCCTTGAACATGGTTTTCAAACCACGCAAGGCCTGGCGTATGCGCGACTCATTTTCAATTAAAGCAAAGCGCACATATTCATCACCATATTCACCAAAGCCTATGCCGGGTGAAACGCAGAGCTTGGCTTTGTCCAGCATCTGTTTGGCAAATTCCAGCGAACCCAGGTGGCGATAATGTTCAGGGATATGGGCCCAGATATACATCGATGCCTTTGGTTTTTCCACCATCCAGCCAAGTTCATGCAAGCCCTTGACGAGTACATCACGGCGGCGCTGGTACTGGTCGCGTATCTCATTGACGCAAGTCTGGTCGCCTTCCAGCGCGGCAATCGCAGCCACTTGCACCGGTGTGAAGCTGCCATAGTCATGGTAACTCTTGATGCGTGCTAGCGCCGCCACCAGTTCCTTGTTACCCACCATGAAGCCTATACGCCAGCCTGCCATGTTATAGCTTTTTGAGAGCGTAAAAAATTCCACGGCGACATCGCGTGCACCTGGCACCTGCATGATGGACGGGGCTTTCCAGCCATCGTAAGTGATGTCGGCATAAGCCAGGTCATGCACCACCAGAATATTGTGTTCCTTGGCGAGCCTGACCACGCGCTCGAAAAATTCCAGTTCCACACATTGCGCGGTGGGGTTCGATGGAAAGCCAAAGATCATCATCTTCGGCTTGGGATAAGTTTCGCGTATCGCTCTTTCCAGTTCGGCAAAAAAATCTACGCCAGGGCTCATGCGTATGGAGCGTATATCTGCACCGGCGATTACTGCACCATAGATGTGGATGGGGTAGCTGGGATTGGGTACCAGCACCGTGTCGCCCTTGTCCAGCGTCGCCAGCATCAGATGGGCCAGGCCTTCTTTTGAGCCTATGGTAACGATGGCTTCTGAATCAGGATTCAGGTCTACCTCATAGCGGCTCTTGTACCAGTGAGCAATTGCGCGACGCAAACGGGGTATGCCTTTGGAGGCAGAATAACCGTGGGTGTCAGGGCGCTGTGCCACTTCGACCAGTTTTTCCACGATGTGCGCAGGGGTTGCACCATCGGGATTACCCATGGACATATCAATGATGTCTTCACCACGACGGCGCGCAGCCATCTTCAGCTCGGCAGTGATATTGAATACGTAAGGGGGCAGGCGATTGATACGAGCGAAAGAAAATTGAGGAGTCGTTGTTGCAGGCGCAGGCGTGCCTTCAACAGCAGAACCCCGGCCCGGCGGAGTAGTTGTATTTGTCATTATCTAAATTGTACGTAGCCCTTGTAGTCCATAAGACTGCAAGAACGGGCGCCCGGAACCGTCCGAGCGACGTTGAAGCGATTTGCCTCGCGTTTGATTGTAGCGAGCAATCTAAAAAATAACAAGCTGCTATATCGCAGGATGTCATACTGCTCTCTGGAATAATTATCTTGACTCGTTTTGAACACCAAATACAAGCCGTGTCCTAGCGATTTTTCTGTGTTAGGTTCTTAATTCTGCAATTGAATATTTTTGCCAATGGTCGCAATAGAAGCTCCTTCCCCTTCAAGGGGAAGGTTGGGATGGGGATGGGTTTCTGACGTAAATTCATCTATCGTTAATCAATCGAAACCCATCCCCACCCTAGCCCTCCCCTTGAAAGGGAGGGAATTTAGTCGCTATTGCTTGTGAAGCACGTTATTCCAGACAGCATTGCAGGATGCCAGGAGGATTTTACCTGGAACATATTGCCTGCCTGTTGATAAAATGCGTCCCAGAGCTGGCTTACGTGCCCTTTGCATTTTTGTAGGAGCGGCTTTTGCTGCGAACAGTCTGCTGTGTCGGACATTCGCGGCAAAAGCCGCTCCTACAACACAGGTAGTTTGAAATTTATCAATCAGGAGCAGTACATGAACTTATTCCAGGAAGGCATATTGCAGACAGTCCCTGCCCATGCCGTTTATCTCAGTTTAAATATCAAGGCTGGTATTGATGCAGCAACGCTCAAGAAAGTAGTACGCGCACTGGCAGACAAAACCGATGGCCAAAATCTGGTCATCGGCTTCGGTGCCAGCCTCTTGCAAGTATTGGGCAGCGAGATCGCCGGCATGAAAGAATTCCATGGCATACAAGGCAGCCGCATGCGCCTGCCTGCGACACCAGCGGCATTGTGGTGCTGGTTGCGCCAGCATGAACGTGGCGACCTGGTGCGTCCTTTGCAGCAACTGATGTCTGTGCTGGCTCCGGCATTTGAATTGCAACAGCAAGTCGATGCCTTCAAATACCAGGAAGGCCGTGATCTCAGCGGTTATGAAGATGGTACAGAGAATCCGCATGACGATGCTGCCATTGCTGCGGCTTTTGTGATGGGTGATGTGCCTGGCCTGGCAGGCTCCAGTTTTGTAGCCATCCAGCAATGGCTACACAAGTTTGATCGCTTTGATGCCATGGCAACTGACGACCAGGACAATGCCATAGGCCGTCGCCGCAGCGATAATGAAGAACTGGAAGATGCGCCAGAATCAGCTCATGTCAAACGCACTGCGCAAGAAAATTTCACACCCGAAGCCTACATGCTCAGGCGTTCCATGCCCTGGTCTGCGCAGGACAAGGCCGGCCTGTATTTCGTCGCTTTTGCCAATTCCTTCTATCCGTTTGAAGTGCAATTAAAACGCATGTCAGGTGCTGAAGATGGTGTCACTGATGCCTTGTTTCAGTTCACTGTTCCGCAGACTGGCAGTTATTTCTGGTGTCCACCCATGCAGGATGGCAAGCTCGATGTGCGCTTATTGAACCTCGTCTGATTCTGGCGCTTTCAAGAGTGCCAGAAAGCCTTCCAGTGGCAAGGGTTTGGAGAAGTAATAGCCCTGGAAGGCATAGCAATTATGGGCAATCAAAAACGCCCGCTGGGCACTGGTTTCCACCCCTTCGGCTATCACATTCAAACCCAGGTTAACGCCCAGTGAGATGATGGCGCGGACTATAGTAGCATCATTTTCATCATGACTTAAGTCGCGCACAAAAGACTGGTCTATCTTCAATTGATTTAAGGGCAGGCGCTGCAAGTAGGCCAGTGAAGAATAACCAGTGCCAAAATCATCCATGGAAAAAGCAATGCCCAGCTTTTTCAACTCATGCATTTTTTCGGTCGTGGCATCGACATTGTCGAGCACGGTACTCTCCGTCAATTCTATTTTCAGGCGGGTGGGATCTATCTTGTGCCGCCGTATGATTTCGCTGAGGGTATCAACAAAATCGACTTGCTGGAATTGTTTGGCACTGACGTTGACCGCCAGTGTCAGGTGGCGGGTGTCCTTGCTGCCTTCCCATTGCTTGATCTGGGCACAGGCGGTTTCCAGTACCCATAAACCTATGGGAATGATGAGGCCGGTTTCCTCTGCCAGCGGGATAAAGTCAGCCGGTGAAATAAAACCACGGTCAGGGTGTATCCAGCGCAGCAGGGCTTCTGCACCTATGAGCTTGCCTTCGGAGTTCACTTGTACCTGGTAGTACAACTGGAATTGATTATTCGCCAGCGCCACGCGCAAATTCGATTCCAGCAGCATGCGCACCACCAGGATAGCCTGCATGGCCGGATCAAAAAAGCGCACGGCATTGCGACCCGCCGTCTTGGCTTCATACATGGCGGTGTCGGCGCGCTTGAACAAGTCCTTGACCGTGATATCGCCCCCCTGGAACAGGCAGACACCTATGCTGCTGGAACCATGATGCTCAAAGTCGGTTATCTGATAAGGCTGGCTCAGTAGCTGGCGTATTTTTTCTGCGATCCTGTCAGCCTGGCGCAGGGCATCTTCTTTTTCTACACTCAGTTCTTCGAGCACCACGACAAATTCGTCGCCACCCAGGCGCGCCACGGTGTCGCTGTCGCGCATACAGGTTTGCAGGCGGCTGGCAGTTTCTATCAACAGCAGGTCTCCAGCATCATGGCCACGGGTATCGTTGAGGGTCTTGAAGTTATCGAGGTCGATAAACAGGATGGCGCTGTGGGTGTCATTGCGGTTACTGATGGAGATCAAGTGCTGCAACCTGTCCATCAGCAAACGGCGGTTAGGTAACTGTGTCAATGGATCATAGAAGGCCAGATTGCGTATCTCAGCTTCATATCCCTTGTGGCGACTGATGTCGGTGAAAGAACCTATGTAATTGCTAACCTCGCCATGGTTGTCAGTGATGGCGGTCAGGGTAATCATCTGTGGGTAAATTTCCCCATTCTTGCGGCGGCTCCACAGTTCGCCATGCCAGTAGCGGTGTTCTGCCAGCGAGGCATTAATATGCACAAAAAAATCCCGGTCTTGCTGTTTGGTCTTGTGCAAGGGCGGGCGTTTGCCTATCAAGTCTGCCGCTGCATAACCGGTGATACGGGTGAAAGCCTGGTTCAGCCTCAGCATGACCCAGTTGGCGTCAGTCACGAAAATACCTTCCTGCGATTCAAAGGTGCAGGCAGCGATACGCAAATCCTGTTCAGCCTGTTTGCGTTCTGTGATGTCGGTAATAAAACAATGCCAGAGCATGGAGCCACCAGGCTCAGGCTCAGGCAAGCCATCCAGATACAGCCAGCGCACCGTGCCATCCTTGCGGTGCATGCGGAATTCGCTTTGCCAGGGTGAGAGATTGCGCATGGCCTCACGTATCAGTGCTGTACCGTTTTCTATATCGCGTGGGTCTATGCGGGAAAATAAATGCAGGGCATCATCCTTGACTTCATCATGCGTGACTTCGAACATCTGCACGATGGCATCGCTGGCAAAAGGGATGGAGGCACTATGGTCAGGCCGTATGCGATATTGCAAGACCAAACCAGGCAGGCGCGAGGCAACTTTGTTGATGCGCTGGTAAGCTTCCTGTATCTGCCGGGTGGCGTCTAAGCTTTCTGACTGCAGGGCAGTGATGATCAGGGTAATCAATACCATGGTCGTCATATACGCCCAGAGTATCAGCAGATTCGCCTGGCCACCGTCATAAAACGGCCCCATGCTATTGGATGTGGCCCAGGCCGAGAACAAAGACGTCGTCAGCACCACACAAGATGCGCCGCTAATACCAAAACGCATTGCCGCCCAGATCATGATGCCCACCATGACGAAGGTCAGGTGCAGGTGGCTATAAGGGGAAGCAAAAATCAGCCAGTTGGCCAGCGCGAACAGCAGCAGGAAACCAAATATTTCCTTGCGGCGTTTGGACAGGCCTGACAGCGACTTCAGCGAAAAAGACAGCAATAGGGGGGCGGCCAGCAAGGCTCCTACGGTATCACCGGCCCACCAGGTCAGCCAGACTGTTGCCAGATCGGCATTCAAGCCATGTAGCCAAAGTGTCAGTGTGCCACCCGTCGCCGAGATGCACATGCCCAGCATGACAGCCATGCCAAAGCCGATCACATCGCGCCGCCTCGGAAAATCGCGCCTGAAACCCTGTTTGCGCAATAGCCATTGACTGAGCACTGGCCCCAGGGTATTACCCACGGCCAGGCTGCCAGCCACCCATAAGCTGAAGCCTGCCGACATTTCCAGCAGCCAGGCTGCGATAAAAACAGCAATCGCCGCCAGCTTGCCATAACGCAGCAAGCCTGTGATGGCGATGCCGGTTGGCAGCCAGATCAGGCTGACGTTGGGGTTGACATAGGGAATGGACAAGCCTATGCGCCCGGCACCAAAGTAGGCCAGCATAATCAATAGAATATGCCCCAGCCTTATTTTCTGGAGAAAACTTCTGGATAAGGCAAATTGCTCAGACTTGTACATGGATTAAGGCTTTAAGAGACTTGAGCAATTATGCGGCAAAGCCAGACTGGCGTTAGTTAACTTTTGATAAGTCAACATTCTTTGTCATTAGTCGGCGCTGACAAAAATACATAAGGGCAGTCATTCTTGATCTTAGATCAAGATCCGCATTCTTTCAATTTGCCTTTGAATTGCAGATTCTGCCAAATTTTTACATCTTGTTTACGTCCCCTGTTTAAGTCTTTACGAAGTTTTTACATGCTTCTGGCTATGCTTCACAGTGTAAAAACGAGGAGCGAAGCATGGAATATCTGATGGAATTTTTATATCTCGCAGGCATGGGAATTTTCTTCCTGTTGGTCTGGGCTTTAGTGCTGGCCTGCGACACTTTGGGAGCAAAAGCATGAATCCCTTCTACATCCTGGGCACGGTGGTGGCTGCCGCCTTGTTCGTCTATCTGATCGCAGCCTTGTTGAATGCCGAGGAGCTGTGATGACTACGCAAGCAATTGTTTTATTGGTATTGTTCCTGGTCGCGCTACTGCTTCTGGCTTATCCCCTGGGCGGCTTCATCGCCAGGATCGCCGATGACAAGGCCACGGTGCCCGGCATGGGTTGGTTGCGCTGGCTGGAAAAAGGCCTGTACCGCATGGCGGGCATAAAAGCGGAAGCAGGCATGGGCTGGAAGCAATATGCCATCGCCCTGCTGATTTTTAATACTCTGGGTGCGCTGGCCGTGTATGCAGTGCAAAGATTGCAAGTCTGGCTGCCTTTGAATCCGCAAAATATGGCGAATGTCAGCATGGATTCATCCTTCAATACCGCTGTCAGCTTTGTCGCCAATACCAACTGGCAAGGTTATACCGGTGAATCCACCATGAGCTACCTGACCCAGATGCTGGTGCTGGCTGGACAAAACTTCTTTTCGGCCGCGACCGGCATTGCCGTGGTGTTTGCGCTGATACGCGGCTTTAGCCGTCACTCCGCCACATCCATAGGCAATTTCTGGACTGATATCACACGTTCCACCCTGTACCTGCTGTTGCCATTGTCGGTGATATTCGCCGTCTTTCTCATGGGCCAGGGCGTGATTCAGAATTTCTCTGGCTACAAAGATGTGCAACTGATCGACCCTGTCACCTACAGCCAGCCCAAGCTCGGCCCCGACGCCCAGCCTTTAAAAGATGACAAGGGCGCACCAATCATGGAAACCCTGACGGCGACTACCCAGACTTTGCCCATGGGTCCGGTGGCTTCACAAGAAGCCATCAAGATGCTGGGCACCAATGGTGGCGGCTTTTTCAATGCCAACTCGGCACATCCTTATGAAAACCCCAGCTACCTGAGCAATTTCATGCAGATGATTGCCATCTTCCTCATCCCTGCTGCGCTGTGCTTTGCCTTTGGCCACATGGTTGGTGATATGCGTCAGGGTTGGGCGGTATTGACGGCAATGACGGTCTTGTTCGTGGCCATGACGCTGACAGTGATGTTGTCAGAACAGCAGACTCACCCCGTGCTGGCCAGCATGAATATAGACCAGGCCACGTCAGCCCTGCAAGCCGGTGGCAATATGGAAGGCAAGGAAACCCGCTTCGGCATCAGCGCTTCCAGCCTGTTTGTGGCGGTAACAACGGCAGCGTCCTGCGGCGCGGTGAATGCCATGCATGATTCCCTGATGCCTATCGGTGGCCTGGTACCTATCGTTCTCATGCAGTTTGGTGAAGTGGTGTTTGGCGGCGTAGGCAGTGGCCTGTACGGCATGTTGATCTTCGCGATACTGGCAGTGTTTATCGCTGGCCTGATGATAGGCCGCACACCAGAATACCTGGGCAAAAAAATCCAGGCTTATGAAATGAAAATGACTTCGATCGCCATCCTGGTGACACCTGTCCTGGTGCTGGCAGGCACGGCCATCGCAGTCATGTCAGAAGCGGGCAAGGCCGGCATCCTGAACCCTGGTGCCCATGGCTTTTCTGAAGTGCTGTATGCCTTTACTTCAGCCGCCAATAACAATGGCAGCGCCTTTGCCGGTCTGAGTGCGAATACGCCCTTCTACAACATCATGCTGGCGATAGCCATGTGGTTTGGCCGCTTTGCCATGATCGTGCCTGTACTGGCGATAGCCGGTTCACTGGCAGGCAAGAAAAGGCTGGAAGCCAATGCTGGCACCATGCCCACCCATGGCCCCATGTTCATCGCCTTGCTGGTTGGTACGGTGGTGCTTATCAGTGTGCTCAATTATGTGCCTGCCCTTGCCCTGGGCCCGGTGGTTGAACATCTGCAATTGATCGTGAAATAACTCGCGAAATAACGTGCGAAATAATTTGGGAAACCTGAATGAGGCTTTGCCTGATGGCGCACGCTCATTCAGACCCAATCGTAGTTTAAGGGGATTAACATGTCTAGTACCAGTGTACAAAAAACTATCGACAGCAAAGTCAATGCAGCCGCCAAACCTGGCGCTGGACAAGCTGGCGATTCCATATCCGGCGGCAAGCCACGCTTGTCGCTATTTGACAGCAGTCTGATCATGCCTGCCGTCATCGATTCATTCAAAAAACTCAGCCCGCGCACGCAATTGCGCAGCCCGGTGATGTTTGTCGTGTATGTAGGCAGCATCATCACCAGCATGCTGTTCGTGCAATCCCTGATGGGCCAGGGTGAAGCCAGTCCTGGCTTTATCCTGGCGATTTCCATCTGGTTATGGTTTACCGTCCTGTTCGCCAATTTTGCCGAAGCACTGGCAGAAGGTCGCAGCAAGGCCCAGGCTGCTTCCCTGCGCGCATTGAAGCAAACCGTGATGGCCAAGAAACTGGCCATACCAAAACACGGCACCACCTGGCTGCCAGCCCAGGCCAATGACTTGCGCAAGGGTGATGTGGTACTGGTCGAAGCCAATGATGTTATCCCTATCGATGGTGAGGTCATAGAAGGTGTGGCGACAGTGGATGAAAGCGCCATCACCGGTGAATCCGCACCCGTGATACGTGAATCTGGCGGTGATTTTTCTGCTGTTACCGGTGGTACCCGCGTCTTGTCTGACTGGCTGGTGATGCGTGTGACATCCAACCCTGGAGAAGCCTTCATCGACCGCATGATCGCCATGGTGGAAGGTGCCAAACGCCAGAAGACCCCAAATGAAGTTGCCCTGACCATTTTGCTGGTGGCCCTGACCATCATCTTCCTGGTGGTGACTGTAACCCTGTTGCCATTCTCGCTATTCAGTGTCGATGCTGCCAAGGCCGCGGGTTTTGCTTCTGCCCCTATCTCCATCACAGTGCTGATCGCCTTGCTGGTCTGCCTTATCCCCACCACCATAGGCGGCTTGCTGTCTGCGATTGGTGTGGCTGGCATGAGTCGCATGATGCAGGCGAATGTCATCGCCACGTCTGGCCGCGCGGTGGAAGCTGCCGGTGACGTTGACGTGCTGATGCTGGATAAAACCGGCACCATCACCCTGGGTAACCGCCAGGCATCTGATTTCTTCCCTGCACCTGGTGTGACCCTGCCGCAACTGGCTGACTCTGCTCAATTGGCTTCTCTCGCCGATGAAACGCCAGAAGGCCGCAGCATCGTCATCTTTGCCAAGCAAAAATATAATCTGCGTGAACGCGAGATGGCCAGCCTGAATGCGACTTTCGTGCAATTCACTGCACAAACCCGTATGAGTGGCGTCGATATCGGTAACCGCCAGATACGCAAGGGCGCTGCAGATTCCGTCAAAAAATTTGTTGAGTCCCTTGGTCGCCCCTTTCCTGCTGAACTCAGCAAAACCGTGGATGATATTTCACGCCGTGGCAGCACGCCATTGGTCGTCGTCGATGATGGCAAGGTCATGGGTGCAATAGAACTGAAAGATATCGTCAAGGGCGGCATCAAGGAAAGATTTGCCGAGCTGCGCCGCATGGGTATCAAGACCATCATGATTACCGGTGACAACAAACTGACTGCAGCGGCGATTGCTGCAGAAGCCGGCGTAGATGACTTCCTGGCAGAAGCCACACCGGAAGACAAGCTGAAACTGATACGCAGTTATCAGGCCGATGGTCGCCTGGTGGCCATGACAGGTGACGGCACCAACGATGCACCGGCACTGGCGCAGGCTGACGTGGCAGTAGCCATGGCTTCCGGCACACAGGCGGCAAAAGAGGCAGGCAACATGGTGGACCTGGATTCCAACCCTACCAAGTTGCTGGAAATCGTCGAGATAGGCAAACAGATGCTGATGACACGCGGTTCGCTGACGACGTTTTCGATTGCGAATGATATCGCCAAGTATTTTGCGATTATCCCGGCAGCCTTTGTCGCCACTTATCCACAGCTCAAGGCGCTGGACATCATGCACCTGACCAGCCCTTCATCTGCCATCATGTCTGCGGTGATCTTCAATGCTCTGATCATCGTTTTCCTGATCCCACTGGCTTTGAAGGGTGTCAAATACCGCGCCATCGGTGCATCGCTGCTGTTGCGCCGCAATTTGCTGATCTATGGCCTGGGTGGCATAGTCCTGCCTTTTGTTGGTATCAAGCTCATTGATGTCATCCTGGCTTTACTGCATCTCGCTTGATTTTACATTGCTCAATAAGGAATCATCATGAGTACTAATACAAACACTGACACTGGCAATGCTATCTTCCGCCCCGCCATCGTCCTGTTCGCCGGGCTGACGCTGGTGGTTGGTGTCATCTACCCTTATGCCATGACAGGCCTGGGTAAGGTCATTTTTAATGATCAGGCAGAAGGCAGCCTCATCGTGCAGGATGGCAAGACCGTGGGATCTTCACTCATAGGGCAAGCTTTTACATCACCCAAATATTTCTGGGGCAGGCCGTCAGCCACCAGCCCTATGCCAAATAATGCCCAGTCTTCGGGTGGTTCCAATTTCGGTCCTAGTAATACAGCGCAGACGGATGCCATCAAAGCTCGTGTGGAGGCGCTGAAGGCCGCAGACCCTGGCAACACCGCAAAAATACCGGTGGATCTGGTGACTGCATCTGCCAGTGGCCTGGATCCTGAAATCAGTCTGGCTGCTGCCAATTACCAGCTTGCCAGGGTGGCACGTGAACGCAAGCTGCAAGAGTCGCAAGTCAAGGCTATCATAGGCCAACTGGCGCAGCAGCCTATGCTGGGTTTGCTGGGTGAAGCCAGAGTGAACGTGCTGGCTTTGAATCTGGCACTGGACAAGCTCAATAAATAAGATAGGCTGTTCGCCTGTGTACTTTGCAGGCGAAAGCAGTTTCGACAAATAAACCGATATGGCCACCAACAGCGAACAACGCCCCGACCCTGATGTCTTGCTTGCCCATGTGCAGGAGCAAGAGCGTAGAGCCACGCGCGGCAAGCTGCGTATTTATTTCGGCGCATCTGCCGGCGTGGGCAAGACCTACGCCATGCTGACTGCTGCGCGCAAGCTGGTGGCGCAAGGCCAGCAGGTATTGGTCGGTGTCATAGAAACCCATGGCCGGGACGAAACCGCAGCCCTGGTCGATGGGCTGGAAGTATTGCCAGCCAAGCTCATTCCCTATCGTGACAAGACACTCAGTGAATTTGATATAGATACGGCGCTGGAGCGCCATCCACCCCTGATACTCATGGATGAGCTGGCGCATTCAAATGCCGCCGGTTCACGCCATCCCAAACGCTGGCAAGATGTTGATGAATTGCTGAGTGCCGGCATCGATGTGTATACCACCGTCAATGTCCAGCATCTGGAAAGCCTGAATGATGTGGTCGGCGGCATCACCGGCATACGCGTCAATGAAACCTTGCCCGACAAGGTCTTTGATGAAGCCGATGAAGTCGTGCTGGTGGATATCCCTGCTGATGAATTGCTGGCCAGGCTAAAGTCTGGCCGCGTTTATAAAGTGCAGCAGGCAGAACGCGCCGCCAAGAATTTCTTCCGTAAAGGCAATCTGATTGCCTTGCGCGAACTGGCGCTGCGCCGTACTGCTGACAGGGTGGAAGATGATGTACAGGCCTATCGCATAGAAAAATCCATAGGCACCATCTGGAAGACCGATGCCGCCTTGCTGGCCTGCATAGGGCCGCGCAGTGATGCCGATCATCTGGTACGCAGTGCTGCCCGCCTGGCAAGCCAGATGAGTGCAGAATGGCACGCTGTCTACGTTGAAACCCCGCAATTGCAGCACCTGCCTTCTGCCCAGCGCGAACGCATATTGAAAACCCTGAAGCTGGCAGAAGATCTGGGGGCTTCGACGGCAGTGCTGACCGGCAAGGATATCGCGCTGGCGATTGTTGACTATGCCCATAGTCATAATTTTTCACGCATAGTCCTGGGTCGCGGTAAAGCCAGCAATTGGCGATTTGTGTGGCCGCAAGCGACAAATCTGAAAGATATCGCCGCTTATGCACCAGATCTGGACTTGATCGAGGTTGGACAAAGCCGGACTGGCGCGACAGATACTGATAATGAAAAAAATTCGGTAAATGGTAGTAGCAGTGAGTTACCCAGCCCACGCGTACCAGCGCGGCATTGGCGTTATGTGTATGCCGTATTGGCCAGCGCTGCTACCGGCCTGATAGCGACACCTTTGTTTGAGGTGTTCAATCTGGTCAATATTGCCATGTTGTTTTTGTTGACCGTGGTACTGGTGGCCGTGAAATTTGGGCGTGGCCCTTCGGTACTTTCCACTGTTGTTGGCATAGCTGTATTCGATTTCTTTTTTGTACCACCACGTTTTTCTTTCGCAGTGAGCGACTTGCAGTATTTGATGACCTTTGCCGTCATGTTACTGGTGGGTTTGATTACCGGTCATCTGACTGCTGATTTGCGGTATCAGGCAAGGGTGGCATCTCACCGGGAATCACGTGCACGTGCGCTGTATGAATTTGCCCGTGACTTATCAGGAGTGTTACTGGCAGAACAGATTTCAGAAACTACCCAGCTCATCATACAAAGAGCTTTCCGTGCCCAGGCGACCCTGCTGCTACCCGACGATGCCGGACGTCTGTTGCCACCGGCCACGACAGTGAGCGGACTGGACATGGGCATCGCACAATGGGCCTTTGACAAAGTGGAGGCAGCGGGCATAGGCACAGACACCCTGCCCGCCAGTAATTTCTTTTACCTGCCGCTGGTGGCACCCATGCGTACCCGTGGCTTACTGGCCATACAGCCAGAGAGCAAGCGCTGGATCATGATCCCTGAGCAAAGACAGCAACTCGACACTTTCGCAGCCCTGGCCGCGATAGCACTCGAGCGAGTGCACTATATTGAAGTCGCGCAAGATGCCTTAATTCACATGGAGTCCGAGCGCCTGCGCAATTCACTGCTGGCTGCGCTGTCACATGACTTGCGTACGCCGCTGACCTCGCTGGTAGGTATCTCGGAATCCCTGGCCATGTCCAAGCCCGCGCTCGCAGATGCACAACTGCGTATGGCGCAAGCACTGAGGGATGAGACCCTGCGCCTCTCTGCACTGGTGACAAATTTGCTGGACATGGCAAGAATAGAAAGTGGTGAAGTCAAATTGAATCTGCAATGGCAGACCTTTGAAGAAGTGGTCGGCACTTCCCTGCGCATCTGTAGTGCGCAATTACAGAATCATAAAGTGGAAACCCGTTTGTCGCCTGCTTTGCCACTCATCAATTTTGACGCTGTGCTGATAGAAAGGGTCTTGTGTAATCTGCTGGAAAACGCCGCAAAATATACACCCGCTGGCTCAGTCATTAGTATTGCTGCCGGAACCAATGGCAGTATGCTCGAAGCCATGGTCTATGACAATGGGCCAGGTTTGCCAGCTGGCCGTGAAGAAGCTGTTTTTGAGAAATTTACCCGTGGCGAACGCGAATCTGCCTTACCTGGCGTAGGCCTGGGATTGGCGATTTGCCGCGCCATCGTGCAGGCGCACAAGGGAACTATGCATGCAGGCCACTCTCCCGATGGTGGTGCTTGCATAGTCTTCAATCTACCTTTGGGCACGCCGCCTGCCATGCCAGAATCAGAAGAAGAAAACAAATGACTAGCCATACATTAAATGGAGCTACCGTTGCCATGCCAGTCGCCTTGCTGGTAGAAGACGAGCCGCAAATCCGCCGTTTCGTGCGCAATGCACTGGAAGAAGAGGAATGGCAGGTATTGGAATCTGCCAACCTGCAACGTGGACTGGTAGACGCAGGCACACGTCAACCTGATCTGATTATCCTTGATCTTGGCTTGCCTGATGGCGATGGAATTGATTTTATCAGGGATGTCAGAAAATGGTCGAGCATACCTATCATCGTGCTTTCTGCCCGAGTCAGCGAACAGGAAAAAATCAAGGCACTGGATGCCGGTGCGGATGATTATCTGACCAAGCCGTTTGGTGTTGGTGAATTACTGGCGCGGGTACGTGCGACTTTCCGTCGTCAGCGTCAACCAGGAGTCAGCCTGGATGGCATAGTCCAGTTTGGTGACGTCAAGGTCGATATGAAAGCCCGCCTGGTCACCAAGGCCGGGGCGATGGTGAAGCTGACACCGACAGAATTCCGGTTGCTGATGGTGCTGGTCACCAATGTTGGCCGGGTTGTCACCAACCCGCAACTGCTGCGTGAAGTCTGGGGCCCCAGTCATTCCGAAAGCGGCCATTACCTGCGCATCTACATGGGACATTTGCGACAGAAACTGGAAGATGACCCGGCACAACCGCGTTATTTGTTGACTGAAACAGCGATAGGTTATCGCTTGCACTTGCCAACTTAAACTACCTACGAATCTGAATAACCGGCAGCATCCTTTGCTCGCCGGTGGGACTTTTGCATCCTTAAATTTTGCAAATATTTTTTTAGAGGACTCAAATGAAAAAACTCATCTTGGCAGCAGCCATCAGCAGCGTCTTTTTTGCCGGATATGCCAGCGCAGAAGATGTCAAACCCGAGCATGAAGTCAGCTTCAATGCGGCAGTGACTTCTGACTACCGTTATCGCGGCATTTCACAAACACGCCTGCAGGCAGCATTGCAGGGTGGGGCTGACTATACCCATAACCCCAGCGGCTTTTATGCCGGCACTTGGGCATCCACCATCAAGTGGACCAAGGATGCTGGTGGTGGTGGCGATGTAGAAATTGATCTGTATGCGGGAAAACGCGGTGAAATCACCAAGGACATCAGTTATGACGTCGGTGTGCTCAGCTATGTCTATCCATCCAATGGCCTGGCTGTGAGTGCGAATACCACCGAAATTTATGGTCAGCTCTCCTACGGCCCGGCCTATGCCAAGTACTCACATTCCGTCACCAACCTCTTCGGGTTTTCCGACAGTAAAAACAGTGGCTATCTGGATCTGGGGGCTAACGTGGAAATGGCCACTGGCCTGACGCTGAACCTGCATGCCGGTCATCAGCAAGTCAAGAACAATGGTGCTTACAGTTATACAGACTGGAAGCTGGGTCTCAGCAAAGACTTTGGCATAGTCACGGGGGCGGTAGCAGTCATTGGCACCAACGCCGGGGAAGTTGCTTATGCATCGCCAGTCAATGGCAAGTTCCTGGGCAAGACTGCGCTGGTAGTTACGGTTAGCAAGACATTCTGAATAAGTCCTGATTAAATTTGTAGGGTGCGCCATGCGCACCCTACAAGATTCAGGCTTCGTTTTTCGATTGGCTATATTTGTGGATATGGAACAAGGCAATCATGGCAAATAGATTGCCCTGTAAAGCTGTGTCGTCGGCATATCATTTTCTGCATCAAGGTAAATAAATTTGATATGCGAAAGCTGCTGCGACAACTGGCTGACAAATTTCTGGCCTTGGATGCAAGCGATTTTATCTATAGTGATCAGCACTGGTAAATGCTTATTTTTACTGCGTGCCAGCCGTATGCATTTATAGAGTTTCGCCTGTTTTTCTTTATCCCATGTATCCAATTCTGTATGACATATCAACAGGTCACAGCAGGATAAAGCAGTGGCTGCATCTGCATAAAATGGTTTGGGAATATCCATTAAAATATCGTGGAAACCTGCATGTCCATGCATCAGCTCTACGATAATCGCCTCGGAAGAAAGTATGCCAGGTTTCGCACCGTTTTTAATTTCCAGGTGTAACCACGCAATATTCTCAGCTTCCTTCCGGTACTGGTTAGCCTGCTTTCTCTCGCAATTTTGTTTTAGCAATAAGACGTTCCTGCCCGCAAGTGCCCGGCGCTCAGCCAGCCTGGCGGCTGTGCTGACAGTTGCTGATGCAAAGTCTGCAGTCACTATCGCCACAATCATGGCAGGTACAATTCTGAAGAAAATTGCGCATGCATGTCAGCAAGCAGCTCCTGTGTTGCCAGCATGATTATTATCAGGGCCAATAATTTTTGCAAACTGATGAATAGCAGTGCGTAATTCTTTTGACGAGGCCGCTGCTCACCGGGGAGTGCGACTACTATCTGTATCAAGCTGGTAAAGACAAGCATCAGCATAGCTTCTATCAAGCAGCCATTTCTATTCGTTTGATATGCTGCGACCAGTAAGCAAACCGAAATGCAAAAAACCTGCTCAGTTCCATTATTCTTTTGCTTGATCCCCATGAATATGCAGATAGCAGTTGCCAGCAGTATCAGTCCAGAAATTATCTGCAATCTCAGGTCTTGTATCTGCATATAGGCAAGCACAAAAAAACCAGACAAAGTCAGGCTGCTGTATGCAGCCAGTGCAATAAGCAGACGTTTCATGGCGTGCGACATATATATTCAGTGACTGGCAAATACCTTGCTGGACAAGGCCTGCATGGCCTTGATCGTCATGGGATGGGCAGCAGGATATTCACAGACTGACAGTCCATCTTGATAAGCTTGATGAAAACTGCCCCCACAGAATAAGGGATAGGGAAATAGTTCTGCGGCGTCGAGCTTGCTGACAAAAGTCTTTACCCTGTTCACTTTATCGGCGGCAGCCTGGACATCGCTGCAACTCATGACGACCAGGGTGCGCATGCGGGGATTTTCTGCCTGTGCAAGCTGTATGCGCGTGCGCAGCTCATGCTCTTGCAATTGTGCCAGTTGATCAAGGTCGATAACCAGTATCGTGACATGCGCTGCCTGCAAGGCGCTGCGACTACCCATGCAGTCGCGTGCTTCTGCATCAATGACGATATCCTGATAGTGAAAGCCGAGGTTTTCCAGTTCAGCCTGCATGCCCTTGCCGCTGACTCTGCGCACGTTGACTGGTGTGCAGTCAGTAGTGCGGCGGCGGGCGCGGCTCCAGTCCAGGGATGAGTGACGGGCGTCGTTATCGAGCAAGATAAGTTTGCTGCCTGACTGGGTACGCAAGGTAGCGAGATTGTCGGCCACGATGGATTTGGCGCAGTCTCCCGCTCCATGTGCAATGGTGATGATCATAGGTAATTTCGGTGTGCTCAGCGCACCATGCGCAGCGAGCGGATATTGTTGATAACTGGGCTGGGCAAGCTCCTGGCTTTGACAGGCAAAGGTAAAGCCGCCAGTCTCTCCAGTTCATGCGCGAGTTTGATTTTCCCTGCAAGCGACATGGCTGTCATGGGCAGGCGCAGTTCTTCCTGTATCAAACCCTGCATCGCCAGTGCTGCCTTGACAGGGGCAGGATTGGATTCAGAAAACAATAAGCGTATCAGTGGCTGTATTTCAGCAAACAAGGCCTGGGCTTCTGGCAAATGTTCAGTGCGCATGAGTTCATACAATTGCACAAACAAATCCGGCCTGACATGCGCCGCTGCAGAAATCGCGCCTTGGCCACCCATGCTCAGCGTGTCGAGTAACATGGCATCGTCACCGCATAACACTTTTAGGTGACTGCAATTCACCAGCCCCATCATTTGCGTCAGGTTGCCGCTACTTTCTTTGATGGCGACGATATTTTTTTGTTTTTCCAATGCGATGACGGTGCTCAAGTCTATGTTCACCCCTGTCCTCGCCGGCACGTTATACAGGACGATATCTTTCTCAGTCGCTCTGGCAATGGTCTCAAAATGCAAGCGTACACCTTCTTGCGAAGGTCGCAGGTAAGAGGGGGCGCTGAGTAAAAAACCGTACAGGTGCTGACTGGTATAGGACGCTACTTTTTCTGCCAGCAAGCGCGTGTCGCTGCCACTCATACCCATCAGCACAGGACAGGAATTTTTCGTCACTTCCAGCACGGCAGTAAGCAGCTGTTGTTGCTCATGCTCTGTCAGAGTCCCAGCTTCGCCTGTAGTGCCACAGACCACCAGGCCGTGTACACCTGCAGCGATCAATTGCGTGGCCAGTTGTTGTATTTTATCCAGCTCAGGTTGGCCATTCTTAAATGGCGTGACGAGCGGAACCCAGATGCCTTCGTAGATAGACATAGTGATCTCTTTAAATATTTGGAGTTGTCGGCGTGTCTTAAAATCAGATCGCGATCAGCGGTGTAATTTTCCCGAATTCAGCTTGCGGCAAGGCGCGCATGATGTGGCTGATGATGGTATCGACCGAGGATTTGCTCAGGCATAGCCAGACTTTCATCTTGCTGGCATGGTCTATAGGTTTGACACGCATGAAGAGAACCAGGTCACCGCAGGATTTCAGTATCAGATGACGCAATGCAGTAATGCTGGCAGAGTCTACCGTGATGCGCATGACGAAATCATCTTGTACTAATTTCGCTGGTGTTTTATAGGTGACCAGTGGCTGGCGCAGGGCATAAGCGCTTTTACGCTCGCGATGATTTTCAAATAAAAATTTCTCGCGCTTGCATGATTTTAATACATCTGAATAATTTTCAGATGTGTGACCAGGGTATTGATTCATCATAATCTCGTGTTGTTTGACACAAAACAAGATTAGCAGTCGCCGCGTAAAGATACTCTAAAAAGAATAGGGAGGAATCGTAAACATGATGTAAATTTTTCTCCCGGAAATACAGGTATCCATGGTGATGCCAGAGCCGGATAGCTGAAAATTACTGCTTCGCTTCATTTATCATATGCGACACGACTTCATGCAAAACTTCTGCCTGTATGGGTTTGTGCATCAATACCAATTCTGCGGTTTTGGCATCTTCTGCCAGTTGTGGTGAGATGTCGCCGGTAATCAAAATGGCGGGGATGTGATAATTAAATTCCTCCCGTAAGTTACTGACGACATCAATGCCGTTTTCATTCAGGTTCAGGCGGTAGTCACAAATCAGCAAGTCAGGGATTTTGATTTCTTCACTGCACATGGCGAGTGCCTGTGACCCTGAAGTTGCAGTGATGACACGGCCATCCCATTGCTCCAGCAAGGCGCGCATGGCCATCAGTATGCTTTCATCATCTTCTATGACGACGATCAAGGCTTCCAGCAAGGATGCCGTTGCGATGGACTTGCCACGGCTTTGTTTTTCCCTCATTTCCTGACTCATGGAGAGTGGCAAACTGATTGCAAAAGTTGAGCCCTGGCCAGGTTGTGAGCGTAGTTGTATTGGGATATGCAAAAGACGGACCAGCCTTTGCACTATCGCCAGACCCAGGCCCATGCCCTTGGTGCTGCGCTGTGACTCTACCTGGAAAAATTCTTCAAAAATGGTTTCCTGGTCATGCAGGGAAATACCGATGCCGCTGTCTTCCACAGTAATTTGCAGTTGATCCCAGATTTCCGTGCAATTGATTATCACTTGCCCGGCAGGGGTATAGCGTATGGCATTGGCGATCAGGTTGCGCAGTATTTGTTCCAGCAGGGCAGGGTCAGAGTTGACTACGGCCATGCTATGTTCAATATGAAAGTGCAAGCCCTTTACCAGCGCTTGTGGCATGAATTCCACTTCCAGTCTTCCGAGCACTTCGGCGATGGCGAACTCTTGCCATTGTGGTTCAACTATCTGCGCGTCCAGGCGTGATAAATCCAGCAGATTGGCAAACATGTCGTCCATGGTGCGGGCGCAGTGCCTGAGGTTATTGAGCACAGGCCTCACAGTTGCAGGCAATTCAAAATTACTCAGTGCACCCAGGTATAAATTCAGTGCATGCATGGGCTGGCGCAAATCATGGCTGGCCACAGCCAGGAAGCGTGTCAATTCACTTTGCTGTGCTTCTTGCCGTTTATTGACCCTGAGCAGCGCTTGATTGGTTTTTTCCAGCTCTTCTTTTTGTGCACTGACTTCCGTGGTTCTGATATTGACTTCAGCTTCCAGGGCTTGTTTTTGTTGTATCAATGTACGCACACGCCACAAATAGGCAAGCCAGATGATGGCCAACAGGCAGGAACCAAGGACCAGTCTGAACCAGATGGTTTGCCAAAAGGGAGGCAAGACGGTGATCTTCAAGCTCCTGCCAGTTTCATTCCAGACACCATCCTTGTTGGCGGCTTTCACTTTGAAGATATAGGTGCCAGGGTCCAGATTGGTATAGCTGGCAAAACGCTTGCTGGCATCTGTCATGACCCAGCCCTGGTCGAAGCCCTGCAACTGATAGGCGAACTGGTTTCTTTGTGTATCAGCAAAATGCAGAGCTGAAAACTCCAGGGAAAAAATCGCATGCTGATGTTTCAGTGTGATTTCTGTTGCATCCTGGATTTGTCCCTGCATGGAAAAGCCTTCAGGAAATTTTCCTGTACTGACAGATTGATTGAAGATTTTTAAATCCGTCAACAAGACTTGAGGCGCGTTGGGATTATCGCGGATATCTTCTGGCTGGAAGCTGATGAGTCCGGAAGGTCCGCCAAAATACATGGTACCTTGTTTATCCTTGTGACAGGCATTCTGGTAGTAGCCTAATTCTCCCAAGCCATCTTCATAAGTATAGTTCTTGAATTCACCACTGCCAGGATTGAAACGTGCAATATCATTTTCCTGGCTCATCCATATCAAGCCCTGGCTGTCTTCCAATATGCAATTGACAGGTTGTTTGCTGGGATAGTTGATAAATTGCGCCTGCTGGTCTTTCCAGCCATCCAGTTTACTCAGACCTGCTTCCGTACCCAGCCATATTTGCTTTTTACTGTCAGAGAAAACATGCAGTACATTGTCGTGTAACAGGCTGTGGCTGTCCGCGGCATTGTGCTGAAACCTGCGAAACTTGCCAGTACGGGTATCAAGCAAATTTAAACCCTTGATGGTAGCGGCCCACAACTGTCCGTCGTCACCGATGAGCAGGGAGTTAACATAGTCACTAGAGATACTGGCAGGATCATCTGAGCGGTGTTTGTAGGCGAGCAGTTGGTCAGTTTTTGTATCGAGTTGCATCAGGCCGTTGATACTGGCTATCCAGAGGTGATTTGCCTTGTCTGAATCCATTTCATTGATAGAAGACTTTAAGGACGGCTCATTCTTATTGTAAGCGCGCAGTATCAGCTGGCTCGATTGTTGATCTATATGGCCCAGCCCCGCGCGCGTTGCTACCCAGATTTTGCCATTTCCGTCCTTGTGCATGGTGTTGACGATATCGGCGTCGTCTATACGTTGGTCACCAGCTTTGCTTTGTCTTACATTTCTTAATTCTTTACCAGTGTAGGGATCGAAGAGCTTGATTCCCTTACCCATTGTACTCATCCACAGGAGTTGATCTGTTTCAGAGACAATCTTCGATACCTTGCTGTCAGCTTCTATACCCACGCCAGGAGGCCGGTAAGCAAAATTATTAAAGCCGCCACTGGCCAGGTCAACCCGGTTGATACCACCTGACCAGGTGCCTATCCATAGCGAGCCACTCCTGTCCTGATGCAGCGCTTCGATCTGGTTATCAGACAGGCTCTCAGGTATGCCAGCCTGATGCTGAAAAGCACTGAACTTTTGACTGACTTCGTTCCACTGTAGCAAGCCCTTGTCTGCCATACCCAGCCAGATACCTGAGTCTCTGTCTTCGCAAATTTTAAGAGTCACACCTTCCAGCCAATGTTCATCATTGCCAAATCGTCGGCGTTGCGGCAGGCCTTGTATCTGTGTCCACAATTCGAGTGAATCATTGGTGCCTATCCATAAGCGTTGCTTGCTGTCTATCAGCAGGCTACGTATGGTTTGCTGTGAGGCCGCTGTGGAAATTTGAAAGTGTTCAAATTGACTGCTGCCATATTTCTTTCTGTCCAGGCCCTGGGTCGTACCTATCCACAGATGTTGACTTGCGTCCATTGCCAGCGAAGTGAGTTTGTCATCTACCAAGGAATCCACTTTGCCAGCATCATGCTGGAAGACCTTGAATTCTTGTCGCTCGGGATTGAAGTGCTTGAGGCCATTTCTGCTGGCCAGCCAAAGCCCGCCTTCGCCATCGCTGATGATGGCGCGCAGGGAATTATTGGCATTATTGCCATTGCCAGCTTCCGGGGAGTTATAGCGTCTGAAATTATTTTTTTTACGGTCGTACAGATGTAAACCACCGCGATTGCTGCCTATCCATAAGCGTCCAATTTTATCCACATGCAGGCTGCGTATCCAGTTATCGTCAAGACTGTAAGGGTCATCTGCCTGGTTCTTGTATATGCTGAATTTATACCCATCAAAGCGTGATAAGCCTTGTTGTCCGGCTATCCAGATATAGCCTTGTGCGTCTTGCACAATGTCGGTAATCGGCCCGGCTTGCAGCCCCTGTTTCGTCTTGATATGTTCGAATTGCAAGCTGCGCAGGGACGTGCCTGCGCTGGCATGATGCCAGCTTGGCAGAAACAGAAGAGAAATGATCAACAGCCAGGCGCGAAAAATAGGCATCTTTGTTAGGTCAGTCTGATGTAGGAAGGCATGATGACCGCATATGCCTGTCCCGGCAAGAGAGGTGATACCTAAGTATGCCTTCAAAGACTATTTATTTCCCCGGGAAAACAAAAAACCCACACTGTTATGCACAGTGTGGGCTGGTTTCGATTTGTTCCGCTCAGATTTGAATACGCCTCTCTTAGTACAGCCAGAGCTTGTCTGCATCCAGTTGCAGATAATATTCCCCCTGATCCAGCTTGAATGGCGAATAGGCGCGCAAGCCACCTTCTGCATGACCGAACAGGCATTCCCAGCGGTCACCAAGGTACATACAAGTGGTCAGCGGCAGCTTGATGGCATTCTCGATATGACTGTCAGCAATTTTGACCTTTTCCAGGCGGATGATGGCGGTGACATCTTCACCCACATTCTTGCCGCGCACCGTGGCTTTCAATTGTTCACCATTGACACTGATGGTGGCAGTATCGCCATTCTTCTGTACGACTTTGCCTTTCAATTTATTATTACTACCCATAAATTCGGCGGTGAATAGTGTGTTGGGTGTCTCATACATACTTTGCGGCGTGCCCTGTTGTTCTATGACGCCATTGTTCAATAACAGGATGCGGTCAGAGATTGCCATGGCTTCGCCCTGGTCATGTGTCACCATCAAAGCGGACAAATTCAGCCTGACGATTAGTTCACGCAAGAAGGCACGTGCTTCTTCGCGCAGCTTGGCATCCAGATTCGACAGCGGCTCATCCAGCAGGATGACAGGTGGGTTGTACACCAGCGCCCGCGCTATCGCCACGCGCTGTTGCTGGCCGCCTGATAATTGATGCGGGAAGCGTTCGCCCAGATGGCCCAGTCCAAGCTGGCCCAGCACATCCTTGACCTTGTCATTGATTTCGCTACTGCCCAGTTTGCGCAATTTCAAACCATAGGCGACGTTATCGAATACCGTCTTGTGTGGCCACAAGGCATAAGACTGGAATACCAGGCCCAGGTTGCGCTGTTCTGCCGGTACTTCCAGCCCTTTACTGCCATCAAACATGGCGCGCTCGCCCAGGTGTATGGTGCCTGTCTTGGGTGACTCCAGCCCGGCCACGGCACGCAGCAGGGTGGTCTTGCCGCTACCGGATGGGCCCAGCAAGGCAACGACTTCGCCACGCTGCAAGTTCATCGACACCCCTTTTAGGATGGGATTGGCCGTGGCACCGGAACCGTATTCCAGGGTCAGATTTTGTACGCTTAATTCAGACATAGTGTGCTCTCGTATATTTTTGTATTGCTATGCAATGAAATTTTTTATCGGAAGTCATCAGTGATTACTTTAGTGACTAACTCAGTGATTAAGCTTGACGCCAAAGCGCAGGGCCAGACCCAAACCTATGGCAACCAGGGTGATATTGATGAAGGACAGTGCCGCCACCAGATCAACAGAACCACCCGCCCACAGCGAAACAATCAGGGCACCTATGACTTCAGTGCCTGGCGACAGCAAGTACACGCCAGTTGAATATTCACGTTCAAAAATCA
Organism: Undibacterium sp. JH2W; assembly: GCF_049340425.1. Lineage (NCBI taxonomy): Bacteria > Pseudomonadati > Pseudomonadota > Betaproteobacteria > Burkholderiales > Oxalobacteraceae > Undibacterium > Undibacterium sp. JH2W. Next base: position 223,219 of record NZ_JBMPOT010000001.1, read on the forward strand.
GGAAGACCATCAGCCATGCACCCAGCAAACCAAACTTGACCAGTGGCAGGGTGACATCACGCGTGACCTGGCCACGACTGGCGCCAACGGCACGCGCTGCTTCTTCCAGCTCAGGGCCAACTTGCAGCAAGGCAGTAGAGATCAGGCGCAGGCCATAAGCCATCCATACGACGGAATAAGCTATCCAAACCGAGAAGATGGTCGAACGCAAAGCACGCAATTGCGGTATCACATTTTCTATCAGCCAGATGCAGAAGGCATTATCAAAACCCTTCAAGCCACCTTCCAGCCAGCTGGGCACGAACAGGAATACCCATAGGAAAGACAGGCCGGCCAGCAAGCCAGGAATGGCACGCGGCACCAGCACGCTATAGTCCAGCAAACGGGTAATGCCATCTGGCTTGCGATGCATGGCCAGTGCAATACCGGCATAGCAAATCACCGCCAGCGCACCACCTATGATGCCTATCAACACGGTATTGAAAATACCGCGCATCAAGGAAGGTTGTTCCAGGATATCCCTGAAATGCTGCAGCGTGATCACATCAGCCAGCTTGACACCCTCACCCCAGTAAGAGACAAAGGCACGCAAGACTATGCCTGACAATGGCAGCACGATAGTGAAGATCAGCCAGGCTGCCAGTACAGCAAAAGCCAGCCATTTCCACTTGCCTAGTGGCAGTGCTTTCTGGCGTGAACCCTTGCCCTTGATCGATACATATTTATTGGCGGATTTCAGCAACCAGCGCTGCACCATCACCAGTGGCATGGTCACTGCCACCAGGCAGACAGCGGCAGCTGCCATCAGGTGATAAGACGGTGTTCCCAGCTTATTGGTCAGTTTGTACAAATAAGTTGCCAACACCAGATGCCCTTCCGGGTCACCCAACACCAGCACCAGACCAAACACTTCAAAGCCCAAAAAGAATACCAGCACTGCGGCAAAGGCCAGCGCAGGCATGATCATAGGCAGGGACACATGCATGGCCACCTGGAAAGGTGAGGCACCCGCTACCCGTGCTGCTTCTTCCACGTCTGAGCCCAGGCTCTTCAGGGCAGCAGATGAGTACAGATAAACATGTGGTACATGTGTCAGGCCAGCGATCAGGACGATGCTGAAGAAGGAATAAATATTCCATGGCTCAACCCCGGTCAACTGCTTGACCCACAGCGTATAGAAACCTACCGGCCCCATGGATACCACATAACCAAAACCCATCACCATGGGCGAAACAAAGATAGGCACCAGCAACATAGGCTCTATCCAGCTACGGCCTGGCAAATCTGTGCGTACCATCAGGAAAGCCAGCAAGCCACCTAGTGGGACAGCGATAGCAGCCAGGCCAGAAGCCAGGATCAGGCCATTCCAGAAAGCCTGACGGAAATCAGTATCATCAAAGATGAAGCGATAAGAATCCAGGCCCAGTTCTTTTACCGGCGAAAAAAAAGGCGCATTCAAAAAGCTCTGGAATAAAATCAGTGACAGTGGTGTAAATATTGCCAGCAGCGTCAGGGTCACAACCAGGCCACGCGGCCAGTTGAATTGCGACCACCGGCTGCGCGGAGGTAGACTCAGGGTACTCATGCTTGGCCCAATAAGAATGTAGTTTGTGGTAGCGGTGGAAGAAACAGACCACCAAATGCATTTTGCAATGTCAGTTGTATGCAAAGACATTGCAATAGTCTGTAAGGCTTATTTTTTGCCTGCGGCTTCTTTCCATTGTTTCAGGAAAGCCAGGCGTTTGTTTTGATCAAGGTATTGCAATAACATGGGGTTGACTGGCAAGGGCTTGAGGCCTATACCTATCAGTTTTGCCAGGTCAGAATACGTGGTTTCCCCCTTGACGTCAGCACGTATCGCATACAGTCTGGCCTCATTCGCAATCATGGTCTGTCCGCGTTTGGACAAGGTGTAGTCCAGCCACAGCTTGGCTGCATTCGGATGCTTGGCGGCCTTGCTGATGAACATCACGCGTGACAAGACCAGAGTGTAATCTTTAGGGATTTGCACACCTATCGACGGATCCTTGGCAGCGCGCACCAGGGCATAAGAGCCGAGGATGTTGTAACCCAGCAGGTTTTCGCCGGAAGAAATGCGTTCCAGCATGGTGCCGGTGGATGATTGCACGCGCACGCTGGCTTTGCCGAAGGCTTTTGCCAAATCCCAGAATTCCTTGTTTTCACGGCTATCCTGGGTGATGAACATGAAGCCTACGCCGGATTTTTCGATATCGTAAGTCGTAACCTTGTTCTTGAATTTATCCAGTTTGCTATTGATGAGCTTGGCAAATTCAGCATGGGTCTTTGGCACTTCATCAGCCGTCACCAGACGCTTGTTATAGACGAAGACTGCTGGTTCAAATGTCGTGCCATAGGCTGCATTATTCCAGATCGCCCATTGTGGTATGCCACTGATTTCTGGTGAGGCGTAGACCAGGCCATAGCCATCAGAAACCAGTTTGGTTTGCAAATCCATGGCAGATGACCACATCAGGTCGGCGCTATTGCCACCGGCTGCCATTTCCGAGATATAGCGGTTATACACTTCAGTGGAATTCATATCGTTGTATTCAACCTGCACATCTGGATACATGCTGCGAAAATCCTTGATCAGCGGTTCCACAGCCTTGGTATCGGTGGCGCTATAAATGACCAGCTTGCCTTCTTTTTTTGCTCCGTCGACGATCTTGCCATAATCGGCTGGATAACCAGCTGGCACCTGTGCCTGGGCATTCAATATCATCATGCTACTTACAGCAAGGGCGGCCATGCTTTTAACGAAGTAATTTTTTGCTTGCATTTGTCTTCTCCTGTTTTGCTTATTGTTAATTGATACTTTAGTAGATATGCGGGGCTGGCAGGTGCCTAACGCACCATGCCAAATTCTTTTGCCTGCAACCGGTAATTATTGACGGCTTTTTGTATGTAATCAGTCAGCTCCTTGCCTGTCATGGCGAAGGGGAAGAGGCCGTGAATTTTTCTTTGCTCCTCAAAGGCTGGGGTGGTCATGGCTTGCTGGAAGTAAGTGACCCATTTCTGATAATCCTTGTCGCTGACCTGTGGGCCCATATATACGCCGCGGATGATGGGCCAGGTCACGTCAAAACCCTGTTCACGCGCGGTAGGCACATGGGCCAGCGGGCCAGGCAGGCGGGCATCAGACAAGACTGCCAGCACACGTATCTTGTCATCGCGGGCATGCAGGCTGGCTTCAGAGGCATCGCCGGATACTGCCTGCACATGGCCAGCCAGCAAGGCAGTGAAAGACTCACCCCCTCCTTCAAAGGCCACCAGGCGCATGGACTTGGAGTCTATGCCTATCTGCTTGCCAACCTGGGCCATCTTCAGCCAATCCTGGCTACCGACGGTGCCACCGGCCCCGATGGCGATATTGGCGGGCCTGCTCTTGATGGCTTCCATTAATTCGCGCAGGTTCTTGTAGGGGGAGTCCTTGCGTACCGCAATCATGCCGTAGTCGGTACCGATGGCTGCCACCCAGCGCACATGGCTGGCATCAGATTTACCGAACTTGCCTTCGGCCAGGTTCAGCAGTGAGCCACCAGAATAGGCGATCAGGGTGTTGGCTTCAGCTTTTCTCTGCGAAATGATGGTGGTCCAGGCGATAGCACCGACACCGCCAGGCAAATAACTGATTTGCATGGCTTGATTTGCCGTAGCCGCTTGCGCCAGCTTGCAAGTCAGGTCCATGCCACCACCTGGTTTGGCCGGGACTATGCACATGGCCAGTGCCGGCTTATCTGCAGCTATCACAGGTAGTGCTGCACCCGCTGGCAAGCAGGCCAGCAGGCTGCTCAGCAATAAACTCAGATGTATGGGCCGGATGTGCATGACAAGACCATGGTTGATGGGTTACATGGATCATACCGAATTGAATCTTTCAGTACGCTTTCACAAAATGGGGGCTAATGAATGCAATAATCGAATGCAACAATAGAAGGTAACAGCAGCTTACCGCAATATCACGCCATTTTTACCAACGATGGTCAACTCTACAAAATGCGAGCCATCATGGTCCTTGGGGCTATAACTGACTTCCACTCCACCCAGGTCGACATTGCGCATATTTTCCAGCGCCTGTAGCAATTTTTTTGAATCTGGATTATTTCCGGCACGACGCAAGGCTTCAGTCATTAATTTGGCGGCAACATAGCCTTCCAGTACAGCATAGGACAAAGGCGGTGGATTTTTGGCTGATTTCAAGGCTTTTTGCAACTCCTTGACCACAGGTATGCCTATGTCACGTGGGTAAGGCATGACTTGCATGACGCCTATGCCGCGTCCTTCTGCCCCCAGGGATTTGAAGAAATCATCAGAATTGACATTCGACAGCATCAAAAATTGCGGTCTTTGCCCCAATTTTTGCATTTGCCTGATGAAATCAGCGCAGGCAGCCGGTGTACAGGCCATCAGCACGGCTTGTGGAGTCGTCGCTGCGATACTGGCAACAGCAGCATCTAGCTTCATTTCTTTCCTGTCATATTTGGCGATGACAGCAGCACGCATACTCCGTTTTTCCAGATTTCTGACAAAGCCATACAAACCGTCCTTACCAAAGCTGTCATCCTGGTGCAGGATGGCCAGCTTGCTGATCTTCAAATCGGCCAGCGAGGCTACCATCCTGGCTGCCTCATCCTGATAGCTGGCACGCAGATTGAACACCTGGGCATGCAGGGGCTGGTGCAGGCTTTGCGCACCAGAAAAAGGTGCAACCAGCGGTACTGCATGCTGGTCCAGCAGTGGCAGTATGGCTTCTATGGTCGGCGTGCTACGGTAGCCAAACAGGGCAATCGCATGGTCTACATTGATGAGCTTCAGGGTATTTTCTTTGGTCAATACAGGATCGCGCTTATCGTCATAGCTGATGAATTCTATGCTTTTGCCATGGACGCCGCCCTGGCGGTTCAGTGCATCAAAATACAATTGTGCACCTTCGCGGTTTTCCTTGCCGGTGGCCTGGCCGGATAATTCTACGGACTGGCCTATGACGATCTTACCCTCTGCGCTGACGAGGGCAGGGCAGATAAAACAGGCGAGCAGGAAGAAACTGAGGCGTAAGGGCTTCATGATGGTAGTCTCCGGAATTTTTTTTGTAAGGGAGCATAGGGCCTGGAGGCTTTCAGTTTGCTTGCAATGATTGGGCTTCTGGGAGATTTGTGATGTTTGGCTATTTGAATGTATGAGCATGCATAAGGGGCATTCTTGTTAACGTCATTCCTGCATGCTTTTGGCAGGAATCCAGCGACGTTCTTAGCATGCCATGCAACGTATTACATTTATATTTTTAGATACTTTCATACGTAATTTACGATTGCAGGCCGGTGATAGACCGGCGGCTACTTCCTTGACACACTCCGTCTCGCCAAGAAAAGGAAGCAAAAGAAGGCGACCCAGGCGTCGCCACCCCTGCGGGGTTCCCGTTTGTGCAGTATAAAAATGGGAAGATCCGAAACTCGCTACGCTCAAACAGCGGCTCTTCTCATTCCATTTTCTGTACCGCACAAACGGCGTCGACACATGGGAACTGCAAAGTTCAAAAGCAACGTCAATACAAGCTTTACCCATATTTGCTTATGTGCAGTTTTTCAACATGTTAAAAAGGGACACTTGCGCGTCCCTTGGCTACTTGCAAAGTACCGCCTGGTTACAACTTAAACACACTCACCGTCTGCACCAGCGCCTGCGATTGTTCCTGCAAGCCTTCGGCAGCTGCTGCCGCCTGTTCTACCAGGGCGGCGTTTTGCTGGGTCATTTCATCCATCTGGGTGATGGCCAGGTCGATTTGTTCTATGCCTGTGCTTTGTTCTACGGTGGCGACGACGATTTCCGACATGATATCGGTAATGCGTTTGACGCTGGCGACGATGTCTTTCATGGCTTTACCGGCATGGCTGGCGAGTTCATTACCGGCATCGACCTGCTCTACGCTACTGCCTATCAGGCCCTTGATTTCGCGGGCGGCGGTGGCGCTGCGCTGCGCCAGGTTGCGGACTTCGGCGGCGACTACGGCAAAGCCACGGCCTTGTTCCCCGGCGCGGGCGGCTTCTACGGCAGCATTCAGGGCCAGGATATTGGTCTGGAAGGCGATGCCATCGATGACGCCGATAATCTCGGATATTTTGCGGGAACTGATATTAATGGCTTCCATGGTATGGATGACCTGGTCGACGATGCCACCTCCTTCGGTGGCGACCTTGCTGGCATCATTGACGAGTTGATTGGCTTGCCTGGCGCTGTCGGAATTTTGTTTCACTGTGCCCGTCATCTGTTCCATCGACGAGGCGGTTTCTTCCAGGCTGGAAGCCTGGGTCTCGGTACGGGCTGACAGATCTACATTGCCCTTGGCAATATCATGTGTGCCATTGTTGATATTCTCTATGCTATCCCTGACATCACCGACTATACCTATCAGGCTGGTGCGCATGTCTTCCAGCGCTTGCAACAGCCGCCCGGTTTCATTGCCGCCACAGGCATCGGCTGGAAAACGCAAGTCCCCACTGGCGATATGCTGGGCTACCACGATGGCTTGTTCCAGTGGCACGCTGACTGAGCGCGCAATAGCCCTGGCAAACAGGCCAGCTGCGCAGATCATTACCAGCATAGAGATGATCATGGTCCATCTGAGCTGATAAAAATCGCTGATGCGTTGATCGAGTATATTGTGCAATTCCTTGCTGGCATCTGCATTGAGCTGGAATTGGGCATCAATTGCACGGGTCGTCACCTGTACATATTCCACCGATGAAAATTCCAGAGACTCGGCCTTGGCAATTTTTTCCGTTGCCAGCTTCATCGCACCTGTGGCTTGCCCGGTTGCTTCTTTCATGACGGCACCGAGTTTTTTCTCTATATCGGGATTGCTGAGAACAGCCTTGTTGAAGGAGTTATTCATTTGCTGGGTGCGGTCATTTGATCTGGAAATCAGGTCAGAGACCACCATCTTGTCCTCTATTGTGGCTTCTTTTTTTGTCAGCAGCCCAGCCCCTTTGGCACGCATGCGCCCCAGTTCTTCAGTCAGATAGGGCTGGATATAGTACATCGCCTGTATCAATTGATAACTGTCTATATTCGGGTCCAGGCTGAGACCGTAATAATCACCGATGAGATCATTCACCAGCAGTAATTTGGGCATCAGTGCACTGTGGGCTTTATAGCTGTCGGGCACGCTGATACTAGCTTTGGAAACCTGCTCACGCAGGATAACCCAGTCTTGTTCAGCCTTGTTCCAGGCCTCGGTGATGGCTTTGTCGTTAATGCTTTTGACTATGGCAGCCATGCCAGCATACGAGGTATCGGCTTCTTTTTGCTTGCTTTCCCGTTTATCTTTTTCGCTACTGACACCACCTAGTACCAGGGCAGACAATGCCCGGTGCTGTTGCGTCAGTTGCACAGTTTTGAGTATCAGGGTCATGGCCGGCAAGCCTTGTTTTTCAGCCAGCGCAGCATCCAGGTTTTTGGAGGATTCCAGATAATACAGAGCCGTAGGTATAGCAGTCAAAATCAAGGCTATTACACTCAATAGTACAAATTTTTGCCATAGTAGCAACTTTGTTAATATCGATTTCATTCCTGCCTCCTGTTATTGAATCCATAAGATTTTCTTGTTGGACATAAAGTTTATAAATTTATCTTAGGTCAAGCCCGGCAGGATTGCGATGCGTTTATTGAAATCTGCCCGGTTTTCTTGTCAGAAATAGTTACAGAAATAGTGACGCTTTTGAATCTGGCTGGTAGCCTAGTGGGTATCTGGAGTGAACAGGCTGTGTATGCGCATACTATTAGTTGAAGATCATATCGAGTTATCCCACTGGCTGGCCAAGGCCTTGCGTGATGCGCATCTGACCGTGGAAACTGCCATGAACGGGGCGGATGCCGATGCGCTCTTGCATACGCAGGAATATGCCCTGGTCATCCTCGACCTGAGCTTACCGAAGATGGACGGCATGGATGTGCTGAAACGCATGCGTGCGCGGGGTAGCAAGACGCCTGTGCTGATCCTGACGGCCCGCGGTGGCTTGAATGACAGGGTGCAGGGCTTGAATTCCGGTGCCGATGATTACCTGCCCAAACCGTTTGAGCTGGCTGAACTGGAAGCGCGTGTCAAAGCCCTGTTGCGTCGCGCCCAGGGTAATGAAGCCGTGACCCTGACTTGTGGAGCACTGAGCTTTGATACCGTGATACGGCAGTTTCATTATGACGGCCAGCCACTGTCGCTGACCCCGCGTGAATATGCCGTGCTGGAAGCCCTCATCAGCCGCCCCGGCCAGGCAGTGTCCAAGGACAAGCTGTTTGATGAAGTGTTTGCCCTCGATGATGATGCCAACCTCGATGCCATAGAAATCTACATCCACCGCTTGCGCAAAAAACTCGATACCGTCAGCACAGGCAAGGTCGTCATCGTTACCCTGCGTGGCATAGGCTATCTGCTGGAAGCACGTTGATGAGCAGGCCTTACCGACTCGGGAGTTTGCGCGGGCAGTTCCTGCGCTGGTTATTGATACCCCTGGTCTTGCTGGTAGCCCTGAATGCTTTTTCTGTGTATCGCAATGCGCTTGATGCAGCGGACCTGGCATATGATCGCTCGCTGCTGGCTTCTGCAAGGGCGCTGGCAGAAAGGGTGCAAATCGTCGATGGCAAGGTGGTCGCCAATGTACCTTATGTGGCACTAGACAGTTTTGAAACAGATACCCTGGGGCGTTTGTATTACAAGGTCACTGGCGTCAATGGTGAATTTGTGTCGGGCTATGAAGACTTGCCTGATTTGCCCAAAAATGTACCGCGCTCAGAAATCTACCCTGCCCTGGTACATTTTTTTCATGCTGATTATCAGGACCAGGCGGTGCGTATCGCTGCCCTGCACCAACCCGTGTATGACGACCAGATGCGTGGCATCGCCCTGATAGAAGTCGGCGAAACCCTGGATGCACGGCGCGGCCTGTCACGCAAGATCCTCATCGACACCCTGTTGCGCCAGGCTGCCCTGGTGCTGGCAGTGGCACTCATGGTCTGGGTGGCTTTGCGCTTCGTGCTGGCCCCCATCATGCAATTGCGTGCCGATGTAGAAGCGCGCGAGCCTACTGATTTGTCTGACTTCGATGTCAATCTCGTGCATAAGGAAATTCGCCCGCTGGTGAATGCCATGAATGCCTATATGGCGCGGCTGCAGACGCTGATCAATGGGCAAAAGCGTTTCATCGCCGACGCCTCGCACCAGTTACGCACTCCCCTGACAGTCTTGAAAACCCAGGCCGAACTGGCGCTGCGCGAAAATGATGTGGTGGCCATGCGGCAGATTGTTGCCAGCATCGCCCAGACCACCGATGCCACGGTCCATCTGGCGAACCGCTTGCTGACACTGGCACGTACCGGGCATGGTGCGGTAGTGGCCGAGCTGGAAGATATCTTGCTGAACCAGCTGGCGCAAGAGGTCTGCCTGGAACTCGCCATGCCTGCCGTGCGCAAGCAAATAGACTTGGCGCTGGAAGCGGATGAGGCCATTCCTTATCGTGGCAACACCTTGTTATTGCATGAAATGCTCAGCAACTTGCTCGACAATGCCATACGCTATACGCCAGAAGGCGGGCGCATACTCCTGCAGCTGTATTTGGGCGATGGGCAGGCGCACATCGATATTCAGGACACGGGTCCTGGCATCGCCGAGGCCGAACGTGAAAAAGTGTTTGAACCTTTTTACCGCGCCGCTGCCAGTTCAGCGATCAATCCGGGTGGTACCGGACTGGGTTTATGCATAGTGCATGATATCGTCAAGCTGCATGGCGGTGACATCAATCTGGCAGATGCCAGCCTGGAAGAAAAGAGCCATGCAGAATTGCCAGGCTTACGTGTGCAAATCCATTTCCCCCTCTTGAGCTGACTAGTGTAGGATACTCAGTAGTAGTATCAGATTCATCATCACCATAGCAAAGGAGCACTTTCATGGCGGATACTCCCCCACTAAAAATAATTCAGGGTACGGCTTTGAACGAGCAGCAGAAAAAAGACTTGCTGCACCGTTTGGCCAGGGTCGAGGGGCAATTGCGCGGCGTACAAAAACTCATCGCCAAGGCGGCCGTGCCTGCTGATTGTGAGGCAGTAGCACAACAGATGTCGGCAGCACGCAAGGCGCTGGATCGTTCTTTCGTGACTTTGCTGACCAGTGCAGTTGTCACCCATGCAGAAAAAGCAGAGACTACAGAAGAAGCCATCGCCAGTACCAGGCGACTGGCTACTTTACTGGAAAAATTTGCCTGAAGCACAGCTGACAAAGAAGTAATCACCTATGCCTGCCTTTGCCCAGCCAGATCGCCCAGAACCCGCTTGCAGATATTGGCTACCGGTATGGCTGTTGCTTGTTTTTATCCTTGCTTGCTTCGTCTCTACGCCAATCAAAGCAAATGAGCCTGCAAAACAAGAGAAGCTGGTTTTACTGATACGTGAATTGCGCAATGAAGCCGGTGAGATCGTGCCCATACGCGATGAAATCCGCCAGCTCCTGAATTATTTTGAGCATCAACTGCAAATTAAATTTGAAATTCGCCGTTATCCCTGGACACGTTTATTGATCAATGCCAGGACGGGTGAAGGCATTGTTTTTGGCCTGTCAAAAAACCGTGAGCGCCTGCAAACTTACCAGTTTTCCGAAGCCATTTACGCCAATTATGTCTGGCTGGTCACACGCAGTGATGCCACCTTCACTTATAACAGCATGCTGGACTTGAAAGGCAAGACTGTCGGTGTTATCCGTGGCACCAGTTATGGCGATGAATTTGATAGTCAGCGCAATGTTTTGTTCCAGGTGGAAGAAGATGTAGGTTCACACGGTGCACGCCTGAAAAAACTCATCAATAAAAGAATGGATGTGATGATTTTTGGTGACCGCCGTGCCCAGGCCGACGAGGTCGAGCAATTACTGCTGCGCATCTTGCGCAAAGAATCCAGCACGACGGATAAAGCTGTGGAACAGGGCTTCAAGGTGTTACCCAAACCCATGCTGGTTGATGAATTGCATTTCGCTGCCGTTGGTGCCCAGTATGAAGAATGGATACGCAAGCTCAATGCGGCTATCCTGGCCGGGAGAAAATCCGGTGAGATTAGCCGCATACTCATCAGCGATAAGTAAGTCTCTCGTATTCCCCGCTTATGCTGCCATATGGCGTGCCTGCCTTTGCGGTACAGCCTTTGCTGCTTCTTTCCTGGTCTGCCTTTGTGGCGCTGATGGATCAGCCTTGTTACCCTGCTTGTGCATGGCCTGGCCAGCATAGTCACTCGACATGGCCAGCTGTATCGCTTCTGCTGCCGTACCGTGGACTTCCAGCAGCCATTTGTTGACCAGGGCTGCCAGCTTGTCGAGGGCAATGCGATGGGTTGCATCGGTATTGGCAAACAGCCAGTCAGACAAGGCCATGAAATTCTCGAACGCAGTGTCTGCCAGTATCAAGGGCAGGCTGTGGGAAAAACGTCCCGAATTGGCGATCATGTCCCAATAGCGGGCAAAGCGTATCAGTCTTTGCATGTCAGCAAAGGCGATATCCTTGTTGGCCAGGATGGTGTAAGGCGGTTGCGGATCAAAGGCCAATTGATAGGCGGCGGTATGACGGATGATAGGTGTGCCGCGCAGGCGCTTCAGGATGCCGAACTGGATTTCATGCGGGCCCAGCGCCACCAGCCTGTTAAAACCCTGGGCAAAACTCTCCATGGTTTCGCCCGGCAAACCGGCAATCAAATCTACATGCAAGTGGGCATGTGAATGCTCACATAACCAGCGTATATTCTCGGCAGCCTTTTCATTATTTTGCTTGCGGCTGATCAGGGCTTGTACTTCCGGATTAAAGCTTTGTATGCCTATCTCGAATTGCAGGCTGCCTTCAGGGAATTTTTGTATGCCCTCTTTCAAGGCATCCGGCAAATGATCTGGCACCACTTCAAAATGCGCATACACAGGATCATGCGGTGCTGCTTCCAGTTTATCGAGGAAGAATTGCATGATCTTCAAACTGGTTTTGATATTCAGGTTGAAGGTGCGGTCAACAAACTTGAACAGGCGCGCACCACGCTGGTACAGGCCTTCCATCTCTTGCAGGAACAGGTCTATATCAAAAGGCCAGGCTGTTTTGTCGAGTGCAGACAAGCAGAATTCACACTTGAAAGGGCAGCCACGTGAAGCTTCTACATACAGGGTGCGATGACGGATATCCTGGTCGCTATACAGGTGATAAGGTAACTGTATGTCAGCCATGGCTGCCTGCACGCCTGCATGCACCTTCATCAGTGGTTGTGGGCCTTGCAGGATTTGCTGGCACAGGCTGGCAAAGCTGACGTCACCCCAACCGGTAATCACATAATCGGCCAGGCGTATGATTTCCTGGTCGGCAGTTTCATGCGACACCTCGGGGCCACCTAGTACCACCACCACCTCGGGGGCAACACGTTTTAAGACGGCGACGATTTGCGTGGTTTCCACGACATTCCAGATATAGACACCAAAGCCGACGATGAATTTTTCGTCGGCTTTGCGTAAGGCCAGGATTTTTTCGACGATGTCGGTACTGCGTGCACCGATGACAAATTCCTGTATCTGGGTGACAGGCTGCAATTCGCCCATGTTTGCAAGCAAATAGCGTAATCCCAGAGAAGCATGGGAATAACGGGCATTCAGGGTGGTTAGCAGGATGTTCATGGCACAAGAGGCGGGAGCAGCTAAAACCGCTATTGTACGCCTCTAGTGCAGGCAGCCTGCCATGAATCCGGTTCGCCTCTGCGCGACACCGCTTGGTCGCGCATATGCTGGTAGTGAAACTTACTAAACTGGCATGAACATGCCTGAGACAATAATGACAATAAGAATTACAAGTTCAACAAGCACTACAACGATAACAACAATAACTAATCAGTGAAACGGATGAAAACTGGTGCAATAACAATCAGTCTGTCAGCGCAGCAGTCAGCATAACGATAGTTGCCAGAATTTGAGCAAAAACGATAACGGTGATCATGTTTATTTCCTTGGTTGATTAAAAACAAGATCATGATACGAGAAGGCAACTTGCTAATCCAATGACATGTTTAGATGTCTGATATATGAATTGTGAATGTCATTATTGCGTCACATTTCTAATTCACATGAATGTAATAATCCCGTTGTGCCTTGCCTGCTGCTTATTTCACCGACAAATTCTCTGTGTTTCCCCCTGTTGCGCCAGCCTAAATTTTTGCCACTACTCTTTTCACTCTGGCGCTTTGGCTTATCGTCCTTCACTCACTTTTTTCTTGCCGGATTATCTGTCTCAGAAATCGTTGAAGAAGTGTTTTTGACACTTCGATCTCAGTTTCCTGCATTTCGTCGCATAGCCCTCGCAGATTGACAGCGCAAGTTCTACAGTACACACATCAACCAACCACAAAGAGGAAAACGAAATGAAAAACACCATCAACAACACATTCAAAACTGGTCTGATCTTGTCTACAGCATTGCTGACTGGCGCACTGGCAATTACTGCTGCTTTCACTCAGGGCAATGCCGAAGCCAGTATGAATATCGCCAGCGTGACCATCTCTGCCAAACGTATGACCGAAGAACAAAAACTGGCATTTGATGCAGCTCAGGACATCACACAAACTGTCTTGATCAGCGCAAAAAGATTGACCGCTGAAGAGAAACTGACGATGGATAAAGAAGATCAGTTTGAGCGTCAGCAACTGGCAGAAAAAGCTGCATCCCGCAAACAAGGCTGATGAGCATGTGTTTCTTGTGCGATAGCAATCGCCAAAACCACAAGGGATGCTGGCAAGTGCAAAAGGACTTTTGCTTGACGAGCGCCCGTTTTTAAAACAAAGATTTTCGACACTGCTTTCGACAATATTGACGGAAGTTTTTGTTTTGAAAATGGACGCAGGAAATTTTAAGCTTCATCCTTTGCTTGCAAATGCAGTGCTGTAAAACAGTGCTGCATTTCTGCGTCTGTCGCCAGGCATAATTCATCATCATCTTTGCTGATGACGCCAGCGTTCACCAGCAATCTGATTTTGCTGATATCACTCGCCTGTTTGAGTACCAGCCCCAGATCCTGCAACTCGCCTTCGTGGCTGACCTGGGCTTTCAAGGCTTGCATGACGGCATCGGGGAAATCCCATTCTTTGGCAATGCGATAAGACAGAATATGCGCCATGTGCAAAAAGCGCAGGCGAAATTCGGTTGCCAGTGGCATGACAGGCGCCAGCATGATTTGATCGAGGCTGCGAAAAGCGATGATCAGACCGATGTTTTGCAAGAGGCCCGCCAGATAGGCGTGGAAACCATCAAGGCCCCGCTCTTGCGCCAGCAAGCGGCAAGCCTGTGCGCATTTTTCTGACTGTTCCCAGATCACAGGGGCCACCACGCTGGTGATACGCCCCGACTGCAGCTGTATCAAGGGCCGGAAAGCCGTGCGTGCCACCAGCAGGCGCAAGCCATTGATACCCAGCAAGCGTATGGCATTGTCCAGATTGCTGATCTTGTCTGCCGGGCTATAGTAAGAACTATTGACTTCACTGATGATCTCGGCCAACAAAGTCACATCTCTGGAAATATGGTTGGCCAGCTCATCGACAGAGACATTTTCATTGCGCAAGCTTTTCAATAATTGCGGCAGCACGCTGGGCACACGCGGTATGTGGCGGGTATTGCTGAAATCAGCCCGCACCAGGCGGTCCAGTGCGATCAGCAAGGGTTTTTCAGCACCATGTTGTATTTGTTTGCCATGCACTCCCAGCAACCATGGATAAAAACGTGAATCGACATCAAACGCAGCTTGCCAGGCCCCCTCCTCCGCGACGATATCTTCCGGTTCGCTGAAGACGGTTACTGCTTGCAGTGCATCGTCGTCATAGGCCCGCCCCCTGATGAGACGTCTGAACAAGTTGCGCAAATAGCCTAGCACCTTGCCTCCGGCTGGCAGCGGCAGAGTGGCAGAAGGCAGGGCAGCAACATAGGAGGCGCTCCAAACTGGCGATGCCTGCTATATTCGCACAAACTGAGGTTGCTTTGCATACCTGCCACGGCTAGTGTTGCTAGTTTGTGGGCAGGAGTAACAAATCTTGCGTAAATTAACTAGAATAAAGCCCTGCCGTAAAGCCTTGCCATTTCACACCGGAGTACATGATGCCTGAATTAGCCCCTCTTGCTATTAATACCCGTCCTGCCTTGTCGGTACTGGTGCTGTCCCTGATTTTAGGCCTGGCATTGCCACTTGCCCCAGCCAGCGCAGGTGTACTGCGTGACAAGCTCATGGAGAGACGCCAGGAAAGAAAAGAGCAAAGGGCTGAGCAGGCGGCGGAAAAAAATGAAATGACTGAGCCGGAATCTGCAGACCTGGCGCCCCAGGGCCTGCCTGCCGGCACCAAAGTCTTGCGTGATATCTCTTATGGAAGCGACCAGCGCCAGACCATGGATGTTTACCTGCCCACCAATGTGGCCAGCCAGAAACACATGCCGGTGATCTTCATGGTGCATGGCGGTGCCTGGAAGATAGGCAGCAAGACAGCCCGTGGCGTGGTTGAAAACAAGCTGGCACACTGGCTGCCCAAGGGCTATATCTTCATCTCCATCAATTACCGCATGCTGCCAGAAATCAAACCACTGGAGCAGGCAGATGATGTGGCCAAGGCCCTGGCGGCAGCGCAAACCAGGGCGGCAGAATGGGGTGGCTCGCGCAATCGCTTCATCCTCATGGGGCATTCTGCCGGTGCTCACCTGGTGTCGCTGCTGGCCAGCTCACCATCTATCGCCAGCAAAGCCGGTGCTTCTGCTTGGCTGGCAACGATCTCACTCGATAGTGCAGCCTACGATATCAGCAAGATCATGGAGCAAAAACATTACCGTTTTTATGATGAAGCCTTTGGTACCGACCCTGCCTATTGGCAAGCCACTTCACCCAGCCTGCAATTGCAAAAGAGTGCTGCACCTTTCCTGGCTGTCTGCTCCAGCATACGGCCAGACAAGCCCTGTGCCCAGGCAGGTGCTTTCGTTGATAAAGCCAAGTCCCTGGGCATGCAGGCTGTCTTGCTGCCGCAAAGCCTTAGCCATGCCGACATCAATAAAAACCTGGGCCTGGATAATGCCTATACGGTGGCAGTGGATCAATTCTTGAAGCAGTTCGATACGGTGCTGCATGCAGCCCATGATTAACCGCGGGGAGATTTACTGGGCCTGCCCTGATGAAGAACGTGGCAATATTGCTGCCCTGGCCCATCCGCATGTTGTTGTACAGGATGATGTCTTCAATCATTCGCGCATAGCGACCGTCGTCATCTGCGCCCTCACCAGCAATCTCAAGCGGGTCACCGAGCCGGGTAATGTCATGCTGGACTTGGGTGAGGGTAGTCTGAGCAAGCAAAGTGTGGTCGTGGTTTCTCAGGTGTCGTCGATAGAGAAAAGCCAGCTTGGCGATTACATTGGGCGACTAAATCAAGACAGAGTCGAACAGATCTTGGCGGGAATGAGATTTCAGCAAAGGGCTTTTTTTAGCTAACGGATATAGCCTGAAAAATCGTCAAACATGTCTGGAGTTTGAATCAACGAACAGCAACTTCTTACTTCAAGAAAAGAGTAAAAATGGTTTTCCTTGCATTGACACGCAATGGTCTGGATGAATTGATTGCACTCAGAAAAACGACGGATATCGCAATCTGGTGTGGCAGCAATGTCTTGAGTAATGCTGAATATGCCGCTTTATCTGGTATGAATATTTCACGCTTTAATTATCCCCTGAAAAGCCCGGGCGACGAGGCTTTTCAGGGCGCGCTGGAAACCATGGCAGATCATCATGGGAATGAAAAAATCTGGGTAGAGAATATTAACTAGGGAATCCCAGAGCGAATAAACCTAATCATTTTTGTCAGATGACTTGAGAAAAATTTCCTTTACTTTGTAGGAGCGGCTTCAGCCGCGAACAGTTTACCGTGTCGGGCATTCGCGGCTGAAGCCGCTCCTACAGAGAAAAATTTTCCTCGGCATTTCTCATTTCGGCTCGTAATGCAAGCCACCCTGCAAACCTGCTTCCGGATTTAAGCCCGTATACAAACTGCGCAACAAACTTCCCTCTTCATCATCCTGCCCCAGATGCCAGAACATGGCACCGGCCAGTTTGTATTTTTTCAGGTAAGCGATCTTGTAGGCAAAAGAAACTTCATTGTCATAGCTGATAAAGATTTTCTTTTCAGCGTTGTATATCCAGGGCACCTTGGTATCGGTACTGAAATAAGACTGGTAGCCCAGGTTGGCGGCCAGCAGTTTTTTGATTTCACCATAGCCAGGCATGCGCGGATCTTTGCGGGCGGTGCAGGCATCGCAACCCACCAGCAGGCTGGGGTCGCCTTCATAGACATCACCGGCAGGTGTGACAAAGGCTTGATACAGGCCACGGTTTTCTCCGGCCTCTACCTGGAAATAAGCACGGCCATAAAATGGCAAGCCCAGCACCAGTTTACTGGCAGGCACACCGGCATACAGGTATTGCTGCACGGTGGCATCCACAGTCAAGGGCAAAGGGGAAGGGAAGCGTTGTTCCAGTGCTTTCTTGCTCAATGCCGGTTTGATGGCCAGGGCGCGCAAGGGATTATCAAACATGTGTTCACGCGCATCACCAAACAGATGAGCATTGTGGTTCGTCAGTTTTTCCCACGGCCCAGTCAAGTCATAACTCATGAGATTGATGTAATCAACCTGGGCGGCGATTTGTGGCAAATGCAGGTAAGTGCGCGCCATATTGAAAGCGCCACCGGCAACCGCGATCGTCAGTTGCGGGGCCAGCTTGGTGTCTGGCCTGCTTGCTTTCAACTGACCCAGTTGCGTGCGCATTTCCTTGAGCAAATCAACAAAATTCTGGGCATCTTCTGCACGCGGATATTCCCAGTCTATGTCTATGCCATCGAAACCATATTCACGCACCATGCCTACGCAGGATTGCGTGAGTGTCTTCCTGTTGTCTGTTGTTGCAGCAGCCTTGCGGTAACGGCCTACGGTAGGGCTTTCATCATTGCTATTGCCCCAGCCACCTATGGAAAACTGCAAGCGCAAATCCGGGTTATATTTTTTCAGGCCTTGCAATTCTCGAAAGATTTTTGCTGCAGCTGGCAAGCTGGTGCCTTCTTCCAATACGCATTTGCCATCTTCGCTGATGGTCAGGAAAGAAAAATTCAAATGTGTCAGCATGCGCGCTTTTTCTGCTTTGATGGCAGAAACCGGGAAGGCGACCTTGCCTTCATCGTAGTGATTGATTTCTTCTTTTTCCAGCGCATAATAAGCCATGACTACCGGCTTATTTTGTAGCTTTGCTGTTGGTTTGCTGGCTTCTTTGGCCAGACTGGCAGCAGAGGAAGATAAGACCAGTATGCCGAACAGGCATGACAGGAGAGGACGTGGGGTAAGGTGAGTAATTTTCATATCCATAGCATGCAAGCGCAGGCAAAGCGGGTCAACAGGTTTTTATTTTTTAACAAATCAGGGCATACCACTTGCATGCCTTGCTTGTAAGTAGAGAATACCAGTCCACTAGCATACCAGACTGGTATGGCATACTGTGCGCCTGATTAAATGAAAGCGACACCATGACGACAGAAGAAAGACTGATAGACCTGGAAATACGCCTGACCCGCCAGGATGATCTGGTCGATACCCTCAATACACAAGTCTACAGACAGCAAAAGAAAATTGATGAACTCGAAGCGCTGTGCACGGCGATGGCAGCGCGCCTGCGGGAAGTGGCTGTGGCGGCCAGCCAGAGGACTGCGGTGGTGGATGAGAGGCCGCCACATTATTGAGACGAGTGTGATTTGCTCTCGGTTTTATGAGGAAATGGATGGCTCTTTGTGTAGCCATTGCCGCATCTAAGTGTAGCGGTTGAGTGCTTGTGTCGTGTTTTACGGATACGACTGACGAGTGTGGATGACGGCAAGAATATCTATCGCGTCGGCAGTAACTCGGTATACAACAACGTAATTTGGACTGACTACGAGTTCCCGAGTGCCACGCACCGACCCTGTTCTGTATATATATGGATGTGCTGGAATTTGAGAGGCAGCAAACTCAATATCATCTTTCAGTCGCTGCGCTGCAATCAAACTATGATCAGAAATATAATCAACGATCGTTAACAGATCGTCTTCAGCTTGGCTTGACCAATGAAGATTCAGCATGTTTTTTTTGTTTTGCGTCGATGATAGCCTGAACTTTTGCCATTACCTGATCATGGGGAGACCTTGGCGTTGTACTTGCCATGGATTTTTCGATTTTTGCACGCTTCCAAGTTTCATATACCTCAGCTTCTTCTGCTGTGGCGAACTCGGAAACGATAGGAGAAAGTGCAGTAGTCATGAGTGTAGATTAGCATATTTTCTGTGATGCGTCACAACAGGATACATATTAAATTATTATCATCTGGCTTCGAAACTTCCAGAGGTATTCTGTCTATCAGTGAATTAACTTGCATCAAGGTATTTCCAAGGCAATGATATAAGCCAGCAAGCGTGCTGGCTTATATTTATATCATAGGAACACAGGCACATGAGAACCGCGAAGGGTCAACAGCAAGATCCACAACTATTGCTGTAATTGACGTTGATTACCCAGCTCAAGTTCCCCTCATCCTACTCGGCTTGATAAACCCACTTCCCACCCTTGATCTGCACCATGACGCGTGCCCTTTGATCGAGGCCCAGGTGGTCGGATTTGTTCATGTTGACGACGCCATTGGTGGTGGCCAGGCCCTGCGTCGCTTCCAGGGCATCGCGCAAGGCAGCGCGAAATTCTGGGGTGCCAGGCGCGGCTTTTTTCAAAGCGAGGGGTATGGCTTGTTGCAGCAGCAGGCCAGCGTCCCAGGCATAGGAGGCGAAGGCTGCCAGGTTGCCTGCTCCGTAGCTGCTTTCAAATTTGTTGGAGAAATCCAGTGCAGCTTTTTTGACGGGGTTGTTATCGGCCAGTTGTCTGGCGACCATAACCGGGCCGGTGGGCAGGAAGGTGCCGTCGCAGTCTTTGCCGCAGACGCGCAGGAAGTCGCTGTTGGCGACGCCGTGGTTGTGGTAGATGCGGCCTTTGTAGCCGCGTTCTGCCAGGGTTTTGGGTGGCAGGGCAGCGGGTGTGCCGGAAGCGCCGACGACGATGGCATCAGGGTTGCTGGACATGAGTTTCAAGACCTGGCCGACGACGCTATTGTCATTACGGCTAAAGCGCTCAGTCGCCACGACCTTGATTTTTTTGAGCTCGGCATACTTGGTCACTTCCACCAAAAAGGCTTCACCCAGGGCATCCGAGAAACCGATGAAGCCCATGGTTTTGATGCCCTTCCTGCTCATGTCTTCGGCGATCGCAATCGCCATCATGGTGTCGGTCTGTGGCGTCTTGAACATCCAGGCTTTATTGGCATCCATGGGTTCTATGATGCGATTGCTGGATGCCAGGCTGATGGTCGGTGTCTTGCCTTCGCCGATGACAGGCAACATGGCGAGGGAATTGGGCGTGGTGGTTGATCCTATGATGGCATCGACTTTTTCTTCCGAGATCAGCTTGCGGGTATTGGTCACGGTTTGGGTGGTGTCTGAGGCATCGTCGAGGACGATGTAGTCGACTTTTTTTCCTGCGATTTCCTTGGGCAGCATGGCAATCGCATTTTTCTCGGGGATGCCCAGAGAGGCCGCTGGGCCCGTTGATGAAATGGTGACGCCTATCTTGATCTGTGCCTGGGCGCTGATGCAGAGCAGGCCTGTTGCCAGTGCCAGCAGGCTTTTCTTGATGTTGGTATTTGTCTTCATTTTTTCTCCGTATTTTTTGTTGTGAGTCATTTTATAGTTTGCAGGGTATTGATAAAAAACCGCGGAAGCGAGCGCGCCCACCTCTGACAGGTGCTGCGCTTAATTCATAATCGGGGAAGCGCGCCAGCAAGCGGGAAATTGCCACCCTGCCTTCCAGTCGTGCCAAAAACATACCCGCGCATTGATGTATGCCGGATGCAAATGCGAGATGGCGATTCGGGCTGCGGCTTATATCCAGTTGGTCGGGCTCAGGGAATTGCAAGGGGTCACGATTCGCTGCGCCTATACACAGGCTGATACGGCTGCCAGCGGCGATAGCGACATCGCCAATTTGCGTATCCACCGTCGTCATGCGGTTGCCTAACTGGTTGGAACTTTCAAAGCGCAGGAATTCTTCGATAGCGGTGTTGATCATTTCTGGCTGGGCGATCAGGCGGGCTTTTTGTGCAGGCCAGTCCTGCAGGGCGACCAGGCCATTGCCTATCAGGTTGGTGGTGGTCTCATGCCCGGCATTGAGCAGGAATACACAGTTTTGCAAGAGCTCGGTTTCCGTCAGCTTTTCGCCATTGGTTTCGCCTTCTATGAGGCGGGTCAGCATATCGGTCCTGGGGTCACCTGGATGCAGCCGGCGCTGTGCCACCAGTTGTTTCAGGTAATCCAGAAATTCAGCGACACATTGATTGGCGTAGGCAAAAAATTCTGGCGTGATGGCAGGTTCCAGTGCACCGAGTATGGCCAGTGACCACTCGCGCAAAGGCTCGCGCTCATCATGCGGCACAGCCAGCAAATTGCCTATGATTTCTACCGGTATGGCAGAGGCGAAATCGCTGATGAGATCGACTGCTCCCTTGCTTTCCATCTGGTCCAGCAAGCCATCCACCAGTTTGATGAGGCCGGGTTCGGTATCGGCCATGGCTGCCGGTGTCAACCCACCCATGATGAGGCGACGCACTCTTGTGTGCAGCGGCGGATCATTGAAGACCAGGCTATTAGTGTGATGTTCATACAGCAGAGAGTCACCATAGCGCGGTTTGAATTCCAGCTTTTTGTCTGAGCTAAAGGTCCTGGCATCCTTATACACATGCACCAGGTCAGCATAGCGCGTCAGCAGGTAAGAGCCATCCGGCATCTTGCGCACGGGTGTCTGTTCGCGCAAGGCGTGGTAATAGGGATAGGGATTCTGGTAAAAATCTGCAGGCAGGTGGCGCAGGTCAAAATCGTCCGTGATTAGCGGCGCTGATGTGGCGGTATTCTGATACTCAGGATCAGGATTCATGGAAAAACCCGGCAAAGGACAGAGTTTGCACTGTGTCCGATTTGCCGGGTACTGTCAATCAGGCTGACGACAATACAGATTATGGCAAGGGGGCATAATTCAAAGGCGTCCAGGCATAGCCCTTGCCCTCTTTGCGCACATAACCCAGGGCAGGAAAGGATAAATGAGCAGCACCAACCAGATAGGCATGCTGCGCTGCATCAGCATAGGCTTTTTGTCTTTGTGCCGTGGCAGCCTTGCTATTTTCTTCAAACTGGATGGCGACTGCTGGTGTCTCAAACTGGACTGCCGCAACATGCATGAGATCGCCCCACAAGACCAGGGTCTGGCCCTTGCTCTCCAGCTTGAAAATACTGTGACCGGCAGTGTGTCCATGGCTGGCAATCGCCTTGATGCCTGGCAGCAGTTCAGTATTGCCATCGAAAGTTTTCAGTCTGTTGGCCTCGACATAGGGCTGCAATACCTTGCTTGCTCTTTCATAATAAGCCTGGATTTCCTTGGGGGCCCTGGCCATATTGGCCGGGTTCAGCCAATGCTCAGCATCTTGGCGGTCTACCCGCACAGTGGCATTTGGAAAAACTGCTTTGTCGCCCTCCCCCAGGCCACCGATATGATCAGGATGTAAATGGCTGAGATAAATTTCATCAACTTGTTCAGCCTGATAACCGGCAGCCTGCAAATTGCTCAGCAGTTTGCCCAGGCTGGGGCCAAAGAACTTGCCACAACCAGTATCGATCAGCACCAGTTTATTGCCGGTATTGACCAAAAAGCCATTAACGGAAGTGATCACCGGGCTGGACAAATACGACCTGGCCAGGGCCTTGTTGACTTTTTCTGGACTGGTATTCGTCAGCATTTGTGCTGCCGGGAATGGGAATGTGCCATCCGACAAAACGGTAATTTCAAAATCTCCCAGCATGCTGCGATAAAAACCGGGTGTCGCCGTGCTTGCCAGCGGCGCGGCTGCCTGGGCAACTGGCGTTAGCCCAGTCAGGCTGATGAGGGCCGCCAGAGCGGTGGAATAAAATGCACCGGAAAATAGCGGGCGTGATAACTGCATGAATTTCTTTCTATGAGTGGCAAGACAATTAAAAAGCCAACACCTGCCGCCCGCATGGCGGCGCAGCATGTGTTGGCGATGTTGCTTGTGTAGGAGGATGGGCTAATCTGCCAGGGGGAACTAATTATTGCAGTGGAGCGTAATTCAAAGGCGTCCAGGCATAGCCCTTGCCCTCTTTGCGTATATAACCTATGCCAGGGAAAGACAAGTGAGCAGCGCCCACCTGATAGGAATGTTGGGCTGCATCAGCATAGGCTTTTTGCCTTTGCGCATAGGCGGCCTTGCTGTCGCTGTCAAACTGTATGGTGACGGACGGATCTTCAAACTGCACGGCAGCGACATGCATGAGGTCACCCCACAAGACCAGGGTTTGCCCTTTGCTTTCTACCTTGTAGATGCTGTGGCCAGGAGTATGTCCATGTGAAGCGACTGCCTTGATGCCGGGTACCAGTTCAGTATCACCTTCAAAGGTTTTCAGCTTGCCAGCCTGTACATAGGGTTTCAGGATGGCGATGGATTTTTCAAAGCTGCCCTTGGCGTCGCCAGTGGCCTTGTCCAGGTTGGTCTGGCTTAACCAATAATCGGTGTCATGCTGGTCTATGCGCACGATGGCATTTGGGAAGGCGGCCTTGTCACCATCTACCAGACCACCGATATGGTCGGTATGCATGTGGGTGATATAGATTTCATCGATTTGCTCAGGCAGGTAACCGGAGGCTTTCAGGCTGGCCTGCAGCTTGCCCAGGGTAGGGCCAAAGAAGGCTCCAGCACCGCTGTCTATCAATACCAGCTTGTTGCCGGTGTTGATGAGAAAGGCATTGACTGAAGTCACCACGGGGGATTGCAAATGGTATTTACTGAGTGCCTTGCCGACTTTTTCTGGCGTGGTATTGGTCAGTATCTTGTCCACTGGCAGTGGGACTGCGCCATCCGACAAGACGGTGACTTCAAAATCGCCCAGCATGCTGCGGTAAAAGCCGGGGGCACTGGTTTTAACCATGGGCGCTGCAGCATGGGCGCTCATGGCGGGGATGCCAAACACGGCCATGCCAGCCAGGATGGAAGAGCTGAACAGGCCAGAACGAAGCAAACTTTTCAATTGCATGGTTTTTCCTTGGAAGATGGCAGGGACACAGCAGGCTGGGGCTTGCAGCCGGGCAGCTTGCTGTTACAGGACAAAAATTGTAAATGCGACAGTTATTATGCCGAATTTCTGCCAACTTCGTTGCTAAGCGCTTATCTGCTTGCCTGAGTGTATTTTTATCGGTGTTAACTGATGAGGGAGGCAGTCAGGGCATCAACTTCTTCAGCCGATTCAGACAGGATGGAAAGCAAGGTGCCTTCGCCGACGGCAAAATCAATTTCTGAAGCCGACTGACGTATGCTTTCTGGCGAGCGTGGGTCTAGCGGTGATGGGACTGCTGCCAATTCATTGGCCAGCAATAAGGTGTCGCCCAGGGTTTCCGGTGGCATGACACGCATGCCATACCACAGGGCTTCAACAGCAGATACCACGCGCTTGGGTACCAGCAATTTGTTCAGGACGGCGCGGCCTATGAAGGTTTCATCGGTTTCGGTCAGCGCATCTGGCACGCTCGTTGTCGCATCGACATCCAGTAAGGCCGGGAATTCCTGAGCGCGTGAGAGCAGGTAAAACCCACCTACCTCATGCACGATGCCAGCAAACAAGGCGGTTTCTGCATCGACCTTGCTGACCTTGCGGGCGATCAGGTGAGCCAGGGCGGCAACATAGGCAGAATGACGCCACAGGGCATCCATCCTGCTGCGTATGCCAGGGTCGGAAACTGCGGCACTGAGCTGGCGCATGACCACGGCAGCGGTCACTGAGCGCAGGGTATTGAAGCCGAGTATGGTGATGGCAGTGCGGATATTGGTGACGCCGCCGCCAAAGCGGTTATAGGCTACTGAATTGGCAATGGCTACCACGCGGGCAGACATCAGGGGTTCAGTCATGACCAGTTTTGCGGCTGTCTCTATGCCGCAATCAGGATCGTCGAGTGCCTGTTGTATCTTCAGCGAGGCATTCACATTGGTAGGGAAAACCAAGTCGCCCTTGCTGGCTTGCGCAACGATACTCTTTAATGCTTCCGACTTGTTCATAATATGCTTGTTGGAGCAGACCAGAAAGCAGGGATCTGCCCCACAGCCCGCTAATTTTTATTGAAACCCAGTGCCCTTACCAGTTTACCAGCAGTTGCCTTGATCAAGGATGGCTCTTCCTCAGTATAGTCGTTCCTGGCGGAACTGAGGTTAACTGCTTGCACCCGGCGTATGTGATTGCCGGAAGCATCCAGTTTGAAGGCCGATACTGCCCTGGCCAGGTTATTGGCTTGTTCTTCCATGCTTTCTGCCGCAGCAGCAGCTTGCTCCACCAGCGCCGCATTTTGCTGCGTCATTTCATCCATCTGATTGATGGCGCGATTGACTTCTTCTATGCCTGAGCTTTGTTCCTGGCCCGCTGCCGTGATCTCAGACATGATTTGTGCCACATGTTTGACCGAGCTGACGATTTCATTCATGGTCTTGCCAGCCGCATCGACAAGCTTGCCACCGGTATCGACTTTTTCTACAGAATCGCCGATCAGGGTCTTGATCTCTTTGGCGGCACTGGCACTACGCTGCGCCAGATTACGCACCTCGGAGGCCACTACAGCAAAGCCACGCCCTTGTTCACCGGCACGGGCAGCTTCTACCGCGGCATTCAGTGCCAGGATATTGGTCTGGAAGGCGATGCCATCAATAACACTGATAATATCGACAATCTTGCGTGAGCTCTCCTTGATGGAGTTCATGGTGTGGACAACTTTGCCGACTTCTTCACCACCCTTGATGGCGAAGTTGGAGGCAGAGGTGACCAGGCCATTGGCCTGTCTGGCATTGTCGGCATTATGTCTGACAGTGGCCGTGATTTCTTCCATGGAGCTAGCGGTTTCTTCCAGCGCACCAGCCTGGTTTTCAGTACGTGAAGACAGGTCGGAGTTACCGGTCGAGATTTCTACTGCAGCAATCGCGATGGCATCTGTGCCCTGCCTGACTTCGCTGACGATATTGTGCAGGTTATCGCTCATTTCCTTGAGCGCATTGAGCAATTCACTGATTTCATCAGTACCATCAGCCGCTTCACGGAAAGTCAGTTCACCGGCAGCAACACGCTTGGCGATGACAACCGCATCACGCAAGGGTGTAGTGATGCTGCGCGTCAGGAAGATAGAAAATCCTGCACCAAACAGCAAGATCACCGCGCCTATGGCGAACAGGGTCAGGGTTAATTGCTTGCCCTTGCTTTCTGCCGTGGCGGAAAGCTCGGCAGAAGCCTTGTCCTGAATATCGACTAATTTATTAATCTCCAGCAAAGCTTTTTGTTGCAAAGGGTCAACCTGGGTGGCGATCAGTTTGACGGCTTCTTCACCATTGAATGCCAGCATCATTTTCATGGCTTCCTTGATGGGCACGTCCACTTGCTTGTCGAATTCTGCGACGCTATCGACTATCTTTTTTTCTTCTGCACTGAGGCCCAGGGCAATCAGTTTTTCACGGGTTTCGGCAAAGCGGGCCTGTTGCTTTTTGGAGATGGCTTTTTGCTTGTCGATTTCACCAATATCGCTTTGCAAGCCTATGTTGCGTATGGCAATGCCACCTTCCAGCATGCTGCTCTTCATACTGGCAGCGAGCTCACTTTTATTGTGCGAAAGTTCCAGGCCCGCAACCATTTCCTTGCGGTTACTGGCGCTGAAGATGCTATCGATGACCAGTATCAGTACCAGTGTAGCGAGTATCACCCCAAAGCCCACCGCGAGTCGGGTTCCTATGCGCAAGTGACGCAAATTCATAGTGAATCTCCAAGAAAGAAATACATTGCTACGAGGTCGTGCTTACCTGAATTCTTCAATTCAAAGGACTTAAGCTTCGGTACGCAAGGCGCATGCCAAGGACTGTCAGTCTCAGTTGCCGATTTGATTTGTATGTCGTAAAGATTTCAGATTAGCCTCTTAGAAAAAACTTTTTCATAAAACAACATATCAGAGTCTGGGGAATAGAAAATCTGGTATCGCAGACTAGGCTTAGAATAAGCTACGGCAGTTTATGTCTGGCTAACTAAATCACTTTGTTTCCATACTATGCCAAAATTGCTTTTGCGCAAAGCGTGCATGGCGCAAGTTTTTGTTAAATTCTATTGATCAAGAGCAAGAATACTTATGCCCATATTACTTGGTGTCGTCGTCCTGGTACTGGCTGTCAGTCTGTTAATGGTCTGGATGCGCTGGCGGCGGGCGGCGCGAGCTGACTATATACGCACTTATATGTTTCCACCTGGACTGTTGGAAAGGCTACACAAACAGCGTCCGGACTTGCATCTGAAAGACCAGCAATTGGTCGCCAGGGCTTTACGGCAGTTTTTCCTGGTCTACCTGAAATCCGGTTACAAGCATATTTCCATGCCTTCGCAAGTGGTCGATGACTTGTGGCACGAATTTATACTATATACAAAAAATTATGAGCAATTTTGCAAACAGGCTTTTGGTCGCTATATGCACCATACACCGGCAGCAGTACTGGGTAGCAGCCAGCGCAGCAATGAAGGCTTGCGCCGTACCTGGTGGTTTGCCTGCCTCGAAGAAAACATCAACCCGCGCCGCGCCACCCGCTTGCCCCTGTTGTTTGCCCTGGATGCCAAGTGGAATATCGCCGACGGCTTTCGCTACCAGCCTGACTGTAGCGCCTTGCGCAAGAATGGTGATGGCACAGTGTATTGTGGCGGCGATTTTTATGGTGGCAGCAGCAGTGATACTGCGTATGATTTTGGCGGCACCAGTCACGATAGCGGCAGCAGTGCCGATAGCAGCAGTGACAGCGGGGGGGACAGTTCGGGCTGCTCTGGTGGTTGCGGTGGCGGCTGTGGCGGAGGGGATTAAGCGCGAGGTAGGCAGAATATAAACAGAATATAAACAGAATAAAAGCAGAATCAAGCCAGACTGGGCCTGAGTGCAGCATTACTGCTTTCCAGCCTGTCCATCAGGATTTTCTTTTCACCATCGTGAAAACGCAAGAATTCCAGGCCTATGCGAAAGGCATATTGCGAGAGTATGGTGTACACCATCCTGCTCTCGACTTCGATTTTTTGTGCTACCGCGCCTATATGCAAAGGCGGTAAGCTCATGACCAGTTTGACCCTGCCATCAAAAAACACATTGTAGTCACAAAACATGCTGAGACCATTCTCGGAAATATCATTGATTCTGCCGTAATAACTGTTTTTTTGATCCCGGCCTTCATGAATCAGGGCGATTTCCCACTTCACCAGATAGCGGTTATGGGAACGCAATAGCTGCGTTTTTACTACATTGAATTTGGCCAGGGTGTCGGCGATGGCCGGGTTTTGCGAGGCTGCCAGGTCTTGCACGGCAATCACTTCACCGAGGTCAGGGTTGCTTGCTGCCGGGTCAGTAGACTTATCTGTGACTAAGGCTTGATCCAGTGGTGCAGCAGGAACTGCTGGCGCTATGGGATCAGAGCCATAAGAGACTTTTCTTTTTCCGGGTAGTTTATGCATGATGGCATTATATAGAGGAAGTCAGCATGAATTTCCACAAAGAAATAAAGATAAATGTTTGATATGCCTTTTCTATATTAATACACCTTCATGGTTCTGGTGCTGAATGTTGAATAGATATCCGCAGGTGAAGCTCAAACTGTGCTCAAGACTCTCTTCGCTGGCCTGAATTGCTCACGATAACTGGCTGGCGACAAGCCCGAATGTCGTTTGAACAGGCGGCGGAAGGAACTGGGGTCGCTATAACCCGTGCGCTCGGCCACTTGTTCCAGGGTCAGCGTGGTGGTTTCCAGCAGGCGCTTGGCAACATCCATCTTGACTTGCTGGGCATAGGTGGCTGGCGTGGTATCGAGGGTCTGGTGAAAGTGGCGTATCACAGTACGCTCGCTAACCGCCAGATGCCCTGCCAGGGCAGGCAGGCGAAAAGGCAGATGATGATTCAGGCTCAGCCATTTCTGTGCACGTTGCACCAGCACATTCTCATGCTGATGGGTATCTTGCTGGGTCATGCTCAGCAATTGCATATACGGCATTTGCGATGCACGATTGGCATCAATCAGCAAAGTCTTGGCAACACCGCTGGCAATATCCTGGCCACCAAAGCGCTCCACCAGATGATAAGCAAGGTTCAGGTAACTGGTGGCGGCACCACTGGTCAGTATGTTTTGATATTCATCCAGTATTTCGGAAAGATGCAGGCTGACTTCCGGATAGCGTGCCTTGAAGGCGCGCTCCAGCCACCAGGTCGTCGTGGCATGGCCACCATTGAGCAAACCAGCTTCAGCCAATAAAAAAGTGGCACTGCAATTGGCCGCCAGTACGCTGCCCTGTGCATGCCTGGCGCGTAAAGTCGGTAATAGCCCGCGCATGGCATGTAAATCCGCCGCTAGCCCGGCGACGCCATTCTCCATATAGATGCCCGGCAATAAGACTATGTCCGCCTTGCTGTCTGCAAGTATGGCACCGTCGACGCTCAGGCAGACTTTGGAAGGTGTCACGACAGACTCGCCGTCAATGGAGCGCAGACTCCAACTGAACAGCTGGCCTACCTCATCCTTGTTCTTGATAGCCCAGATGGCATTGGCAACCGCGAACACATCCAGCGGCCCGGTGACCGCAGAAGCCATGCATTGGGGATAGAGCCAGACCTCTATATGTGCCATTTGTCGTAATCTGCATAGAAAGAGTCAATACTGACACTGTCCGCCTTTTCCTGCAATAACTAGAATGCAGACTGCACATCACAGGAAAAGATTATGAGCACAGCAGATACAGCCAATAACACTGCAGCAGAAGAGCAGGCGCAACGCCTCAACCAGTTTGGCACTAAATTCCTGCCCGGCCATCTGGGAATACGGATTTTGAGCGTGGAAAAAGGCAAAGTTACCGCAGAATTGCCGGTCCAGCCACATTTACTGGCCCCAAATGGCTATCTGCATGCTGGCAGTGTCGTGACCCTGGCCGATACCGCCTGCGGTTATGGTTGCATCGCCAGCCTGCCAGAAGGTGCACAAAGCTTTACCACCCTAGAACTGAAATCCAATCATCTGGGCACGGCTCGTGAAGGCACGATCAGCGTCGTAGCCACTGGCGCGCATCTGGGTCGTACTACCCAGGTCTGGGACGCCGTCGTCAGCTACGAAGGCAAGACTATCGCCCTGTTCCGCTGCACTCAAATGATCTTGTTCCCCAGAAAGGATGCATGATGAGTCGTGATGCAGCAACGGTCTTACAGCAATGGCAAGAGCAAGAAGCTGCAGTGCGCGCCCGCATGGCAGAACCCGGCGTCTTAAGTCTGGAACAATTAAAAGCCGTCAGCGGCATTGATTTCCTGCGTGGCATCTTGAATGGTGATTACCCCATTGCCCATATAGGCAAGACCCTGGATTTTATTCCGGTAGAGGGTGAAGCAGGTCACATCGTCTTCCAGGGCACGCCGGGTTTGCAGCATTACAACCCGCTGGGCAGCGTACACGGTGGATATTTCTGCACCCTGCTCGATTCTGCCGTTGGTTGCGCCGTGCAATCCATGCTGCCAGCCGGTATCGGTTACACCACCCTGGAAATCAAGGTCAACCTGATACGCGCCATGAACAGCAAGACTGGCCCGGTGCGTGCTGAGGGCAAGGTCATACAGGTGGGCAAGCAAGTGGGTACGGCAGAAGGCCGTATCGTCGATGCCGCAGGCAAGATATATGCGCACGCGACAACGACTTGTCTGATATTTCCTTTGCCTTGATGCTAATCATACGGGCTTGCTTTCATTTTCAATAAGCAGCAATCCTGAATTCGTCGCTTCTGCGGCGTTTGTTGCATACCATGTTCTAATTGGCATGCAACGAACGCCACCCTACAT
Organism: Undibacterium sp. JH2W; assembly: GCF_049340425.1. Classification (NCBI taxonomy): domain Bacteria; kingdom Pseudomonadati; phylum Pseudomonadota; class Betaproteobacteria; order Burkholderiales; family Oxalobacteraceae; genus Undibacterium; species Undibacterium sp. JH2W. The sequence goes on from NZ_JBMPOT010000001.1 coordinate 254,282, forward strand.
CACACCAGCAAATCCGCCAGGCTGCGCGCAATGACCTTGGTGGCTTTGCGTAAATCTTCCAGATGCAAACGCTCATCTGCGCGCTTGGCATGAGACTCCAGCACAGTACGTGGCCCCGCGCCATAGATAACGCCAGGTATGCCTGCTTCCGAGAACAGGCGCACATCGGTATACAAGGGTGTGCCCAAAGCAGGAATCGCCTCACCAAATACCGCACCACCGTGTTTTTGTATCGCATCAACAAGAGGCGTATTACCTGGCAATGGGCGCATGGAATTTGCCAGCAGTATGCGTTTTACATCGACGCTGATACCAGGAAATTCAGCCGCGGTATCGTTAATAACTTTGCGCAAAGTCGCTTCGACTTCTGCCGGGTTTTCTTCCGGTATCATGCGGCGATCCAGCTTGAACGTGACGCGGCCAGGGATAACGTTGGTGTTGGTGCCACCTTCTATCGTTCCCACATTCAGGTAAGGGTGGGTGATGCCTTCGACTTTCGATGTGACTTGTTTGTAAAGCGTGTTTTGCGCATACAGGGCATTCAAAATCTTGACTGCTGCCTGCAAGGCATCGACACCTGAGTCAGGGATAGCTGCATGCGCCATCTTGCCATGTACCGTCACTTCCATCTGCAGGCAACCGTTATGCGCCGTGATAACCTGGTAAGAAAAACCGGCAGCAATCATCAGGTCAGGCTTGATCAGATTGTGCTTGAGCATCCAGCCGGGGCCGACTTCGCCACCGAATTCTTCATCATACGTAAATAACAACTCCAGCGTGCCTGCTGTTGGTTTGGCCACTGCTTCCAGCGCCCGCAGGGCAAAGGTATAAGTCGAGAAATCACATTTGCTGACTGCTGTGGCACGGCCATAGATATTGCCGTTTTCTATTTCACCGCCGTAGGGGTTCTTGGTCCAGCCTTCGCCTGGTGGCACCACATCACCATGGGCATTCAGCAGCACGATCTTGCCTGGGCCATACTGGCGACGTACCAGCAGGTTCGTGATGCTTTGCAGGCCTGCTTCTTTGACTTCATTGTTTGGTACAGCATGCTTTTCTGCGCTGATGCCCATGTCTTGCAACAGGTCAGCGGTGCGTTCTGCATGCGGGGTGTTATTGCCGGGTGGTGTGTCGGTAGGAACACGTATCAGTTCTTGCAGGAATTTGACTTGCTCGTCAAAGTGCGCATCTACCCAGGCGTCGAGTTGTTCGTAGTTATTCATGTCTTGTACTTTCTAAATTTTTATTGGATTACTTGGCACCAGCCTGGAACCAGGCACCGACGACTGCACGTTCTTCTTCCGTCATTTGTGTCATATTCCCTATAGGCATGGCCTTCAACTGCACCGCTTGTAAGTTCACCTTGACCGCATTCTGTTTGATCAGTTCTGGCGTATCAAGCTTGATACCGGCAGGTGCAGTGGCAAAGCCAGGCTGGGTAGGTGCAGCTGAATGGCAAGACACGCAACGCTGCTGGATGATGCCCTGTACTTTAGTGAACTGCGCTGCCTCTGCTTCTGCCGCCGACAGGGCAGGGTCAGGCGCTGCCACTTTCGCTGGCGGCTTGGGGGCAATCGCAATCGCCACGGCCAGCAATAAAGTCACGCCAGCCGCAGGGTAAGCCCAGTTGGTAATGCCCTTATGGCGCAGGTTGAAGAAGTGACGTATCAAGACACCCGCCGCCATGATGATCGCCAGCACCAGCCAGTTGTACTCGTGGTTATACGTCATCGCATAATGGTTGCTGATCATGATGAACAGCACCGGCAGGGTGAAGTAATTATTGTGTACGCTGCGCTGCTTGGCTTTCTGGCCGTGGATAGGGTCAGGCGATTTACCCTGCTGCATGGCTTCGACCAGTTTGCGCTGGCCGGGAATGATGAGCATCAGCACATTACCGACCATCATCGTACCTATCATGGCACCGACATGGATATAGGCAGCACGGCCACTGAGGAATTTCGACAACACAAAAGCTACCGCCACAATGAACACGAACATGATGATGCCGAGCAGACCTTCACGTTTGCCCAGCGGTGAGCGGCACAGCAGGTCATACACAGTCCAGCCCACCAGCAGCGTACCCAGGCCTATGCCTATGGCTTGCCAGCTCGTCAGGTCAGCCACGGACTTGTCTATCATCATCGCAGACGCATTGAAGTAATAAACGATGAACAACATCGCAAAGCCAGACAGCCAGGTGGCATAGGCTTCCCATTTGAACCAGTGCAGTTCTTCTGGCAATTCCTTGGGGGCGATCAGGTATTTTTGCGGGTTATAAAAGCCACCGCCATGCACGGCCCACAATTCACCGGACACACCCTTGTTGGCCAGTTCAGAACCGGGCTTGGGCGGGCGGATATTATTGTCCAGCCAGACAAAGTAGAAGGAGGCACCTATCCAGGCAATGCCTGTGATCAGATGCAGCCAGCGGACGATCAGGTTCAACCACTCAGTGCCATACGCAAGTAAAAAAGCTTCCATGTTTTCTCTCATGTTAGAAGCTCGTCTGCCTCCGCGGGGCTCTTCAGACGAGAGGGATATAAAAATATCCCAAAGTGGTCGCGAACCGAAGCTCCGCTGCGACCGGTGTTATTGAGGAATATACCTTCCTATTATTCACGATGTCAGTGCTAAAAAACCACAAAATGTATCTAACTGCTGCAAATGTCTCCTATTGCCGCAGTTAGACCAAGGGCAGGTGCCGTTGGTCCAGCATTAATAGCAAAAAACTTGGTGAAGTCTGGCAACGATAAACTTTTTCCCTACAAACTTCATTGAAAACCAAGTATATTAAAAATACAGATTTCGATATACGTTTGAAGACAGGCATCAGCATGGCACAACTACCCAATCATCTCGATCTGCATCTGATACGCATTTTGTATCTTTTGCTCAGTGAGAAAAACGTTTCCCGCGTGGCTTTGAAGCTTAACCAGCCCCAGCCTTCGATTTCTGCCTCGCTACGCAAACTGCGCGAGCTGACTGGCGATCAATTGCTGGTACGTGGTGGCCGTGGCATGGTGCCTACCCCGCATGGTGAAACCCTGCTCAAGCCTGCCAAGCGCATACTCGATGAAACAGAGCTCTTGTTTGAACGCAAGGTCCCCTTCGTCGCCCAGCAGGAAAGCAAGACCTTCCACATCGCTGCGCCAGATTCCCTGCATGTACAATTCCTGCCCAGCGTCGTCGAGCGCCTGCGCCGTGAATCACCCAAAAGCCGCATCGTCATCCATGGCCTGGGGGCAGAAGTCGATTATGTACGCCACCTGTCTGACGGCGACCTTGACCTTGTCATCGCCAACTGGGACGAGCCACCGCAGCATCTGCATCTATCGAAACTGTTTGAAGACCCCATCGTGTGCGCCATGCGCGCCGACAGCCCGTATGCCAAGCGCACCGGCACTGACGACATGACGCTGGAAGACTACCTGAGCCTGCCGCATGTCGCACCTTCGCAACTCCTGTCCGGTTATCATGGCGTTATCGACGCCCACTTGGAACGCCAGCACCTGCGTCGCAATGTCGTCGTTGAATCTGCTTATTTTGGCCTGATGCCACATATGCTGACGCAGTCCGACATGGTCCTGACAACAGGCAAGCAATACCTGAGCTTTTATGAAAAAAGCCTGCAACTCAAGACTTTTTCCATCCCCATCAAATTCCCGCCACTGCGTTTTTACCAGCTCTGGCATGAACGCGTCCATCATTCACCAGAACACAGATGGCTGCGTGAGCAGATTGCCCAGGCAGCCAAGTCTCTGATGAGCAAATAGCTTTTTTAACTGCCGCGGTAAGTTGAATAAGCCCATGGCGACACTACCAGCGGCACATGGTAATTCTGGCTGGCATCGGCCACGCCAAAAGCCAGGGTCACGCGGTCTATGAATTTGGGGCTGGGCAGGTCCAGGCCCTGCTTGTCGAAATAATCGCCTGCCGCAAATACCAGCTCATACAGGCCTGGCTTCAGGCTGTCACCTTCCAGCAAGGGCGCATTGCAGCGGCCATCATGGTTGGTGGTTTCTGTCTTCAGCAGGGTTTTCTCACCTGCATTGACGGCATATAACTCCACCTGCACACCCACGCCGGGTTTGCCAACGGTGATGTCCAGCACATGTGTACTGAGCTTTCCCATACTGATCTCCTATATTGATGACTTGAAATGCGCTATCAGCCAAATCTTATACTGCCAGCAGTCTATCAATATACTATCGAAGATATACAGATCATGAAGACAGCAGCACATTGCAGGCCGGAATTGGGCTTAAGCTTCATCATCATCATGCCGGGACAACACCGGTCACATTAATGAATACGTACAAATAACAGGCACAACGCCTGAGCAATTATGACGACAACTCTGGACCACCTGAACCACTGTAGCACGCAAGACTTTGTGCACATCCTGCACGGTATCTATGAACATTCACCCTGGATACCTGAACGGGCTGCCGCCAGCCGCCCCTTTGCCAGCATCACGGCTCTCAAGCTGGCCTTGCAAACCGTGGTCAGCCAGGCGACGGAGGCAGAACAACTGGGCCTGATCCGTGCTCACCCCGAGCTGGCAGGCAAGGCCGCCATCGCCGGAGAATTGACGGCAGAATCGACCGGTGAACAGGCCAAGGCGGGCCTGACCAATTGCAGCCCTGAAGAATTTTCGATACTGCACAAGCTCAATGCCGACTACAACAGCAAGTTTGGTTTCCCCTTCATCCTCGCCGTCAAAGGGCCGGATGGCAAGGGCTTTACGCGGGAAACCATCATCGCCACCTTCCAGCGTCGTTTTAAAAACCAGCGTGCAGACGAGCTGGCAGAATGCCTGCGCCAGATAGGCCGCATTGCTGAACTGCGTCTGAATGATTTGCTCGAACACACTCTGCAATTCGGCAACACCATCATGCAATGGTCAGAAACCCTGGCCGCCTGGAGCGATGATGAAGATGGCCTGACCTGCGCCTACATGACAGCCGCGCACCAAAAAACTGCAGAGCAACTGGCAGCCTGGATGCGCGAAGCTGGCATGCATGTGCATATCGATGCAGTCGGCAATGTGGTGGGCCGCTACCTGTCTGATGCAACCGACGCCAAGACCCTGCTGACCGGCTCCCACTATGACACCGTCTGCAATGGCGGCAAATACGATGGCCGCGAAGGGATCCTGCTACCCATCGCCATCGTCAAGTATCTGAACGACAGAAATGAAAAACTGCCTTTCAATTTCGAAATCATCGGCTTTTCTGAAGAAGAAGGCGTGCGTTTCAAAAGCACCTTCCTCGGTAGTAATGCCGTCATCGGCCAGTTCGACCTGGCCTTGCTGGACAAGACCGATGCAGACGGCATCAGCATGCGTGAAGCACTGACTGCCGCCGGACATGATGTCAAACAAATCCCGGCCATAGCGCGTGACCCTGCACAAATCCTGGGCTATGTAGAAGTGCATATAGAACAAGGCCCGGTCTTGCTGGGCCGTGACCTGCCAGTGGGCATCGTCACTTCCATCGCCGGCAGTTGTCGCTATCAGGTGCAACTCAAAGGTGTCGCCAGCCACGCTGGCACCACACCCATGAGCATACGCAAGGATGCTGCCGCTGCTGCAGCAGAAATCATTTTGTATGTAGAACAGCGTTGCGCCAATGGAACGTCCCTGGTTGGCACCGTAGGCCAGTTACAGGTGCCGCATGGTTCAGTCAATGTCATCCCCGGCTCCTGCAATCTTTCGCTCGATATCCGCGCCGCTGACGATGCTACCCGCGATGCCGCGGTGAATGACATCCTGGCAAAGATAGACGCCATCTGCCAGCGCCGCAATATTGAAGTCAATATAGTCAAAGCCGTATCAGCCCCGGCAGCGCCTTGTGCCCCATGGCTGATGCAGCAACTGGCAGCAGCCACGCAAAGGGCAGGTTTGCCCGCCTTTGAATTGCCATCAGGCGCAGGCCATGATGCCATGGCGATAGCAAAGATGACCGATGTGGCCATGCTGTTCACCCGCTGCGGCAACGGCGGCATCAGCCACAACCCACTGGAAACCATGAGCGCTGACGATGCAGAAGTCTCGGCCCAAATCTTGCTCGATTTTTTAAGGAGTTTTAAGGGTAGGGATTAGGACCAAAGAGCTCACCACAGAGACACAGAGGAAGGAAAGACTTCTTGCAAGAAGTCTTCGTTCCGCAGGCATGCGGCATGCCGCATGAATTCCCTGCTACACCACAGAGAAAAGCATGAGAAAACCTTTTTCTGTTTTGTTTTTCCTCTGTGCCCCCTCTGTGTCTCTGTGTTGAGAGGTTTTTCTGTACCCGTTTTACCAGGATTTCTGGCGCCACTTTCAGTATTGCCTGCATCAGCTTCGCAATGAAGACCTGATGCAGGACCAAGACTGAGCTTGAGCCTGCTGCCATGTTTGTGCTTGATAGCGCAACATGGTTTGAGGCGACGCAAGAATATGCTTTCACCGGCATTTTTTTACGACGCAGATCAATCCTGACGAGATGTCTTCTTCCAGTTCGTGGAGGATGTGCTTCGTCAGGCAGCAGTAAAAAGCGCAGTCGGACTATATGTTTCGGCTGTATTTGTAGCCGCTTTTCCTGACGACACCATCGTCAGGAAGGCAAACCAGGAGTCTTGCACATGATGCATTTCCCCGTCATACCGATTACCAGTCGCCTAAATCTTTAGCAGCTCAGTATGTGCATTTCCAGCCATCACTGACAAAAAATTCCGTCAGAGAACCCAGCAGTGATGTGTCAAAAAAACCAAACCATCAAGCAAGGAAGAGACGATGCAAACAGCGACACACCCGGTAGATGAAAAGCTACCAGCAGCAAAATTATTCACTCTGGGCATACAGCACGTGCTGGTGATGTATGCCGGGGCGATAGCCGTGCCTCTCATTATCGGCGGTGCCCTGCACCTACCCAAAGACCAGATAGCCTTCCTCATCAATGCCGATTTATTCTGTTGCGGCCTGGTGACCTTGATACAAGCCCTGGGCATCTGGAAGTTTGGCATACGCATGCCTGTCATGATGGGTGTCACCTTTGCGGCAGTCGGCCCCATGGTGGCAATGGCGGGTAACCCGAATCTGGGCATACTCAGCATTTATGGGGCAGTGATTGCCTCCGGTATTTTTGGTCTCATTATTACGCCCTTCATGAGCCGGGCTGTCAGGTTTTTCCCGCCTGTGGTTACCGGCACCATCATCACCGTCATCGGCATTACCCTCATGCGCGTGGGTATCAACTGGGCCGCGGGTGGGCAAGCAATGATCTTTGATGCAGCAAGCAAATCCATGCAGCCCAATCCCAATTATGGTGCGCCTGAGAACCTGGCGATTGCATTCTTTGTGCTGGTCTCCATCATGCTCATGACACGTTATTTGCGCGGTTTCCTGGGCAATATCTCGGTCTTGCTGGGCATGGTGGCGGGCTTTGTGGTTTCGCTGGTCTTGGGCAAGGTCAGTTTTGATGGCCTGGGTGAGGCAGGCTGGTTTGCCTTCATCATGCCGTTTCAATATGGCATGCCAAGCTTTGACCTGGGTGCCATCATAGGCATGTGCCTGGTCATGATAGTCACGATGGTCGAATCGACAGGCATGTTCCTCGCCCTGTCTGAGCTTACCGGCAAGCGCATCAGCAATGAAGAACTGGCGAATGGCTTGCGGGCTGACAGTCTGGGCACGGTCATCGGCGGTGTCTTCAATACTTTTCCTTACACCTCGTTTTCACAAAACATAGGCCTGGTTGGTGTTACTGGTGTACGCAGCCGTTATGTCTGCGCGGCTGCGGGTGTGATATTGGTGGCGTTTGGCATGTTCCCCAAAATGGCGCATGTGGCGGCATCGATACCTGTGTATGTACTCGGTGGTGCAGGCATAGTCATGTTTGGCATGGTGGCGGCCACCGGTATCAAGATACTTGGTAATGCCGGGCTCAATCACCAGCGTCATAACCTGTTCATCGTTGCCGTCAGCATAGGGGCAGGCATGATACCGCTTGTAGCACCACAGTTTTTCTCTCATCTGCCGCACTGGCTGGGCACGATAGTCGATAGCGGCATCTTGCTGGCCACCATTGCGGCAGTGACGCTCAATCTGTTTTTCAACGGTCAGGGTGCCGAGTCTGAAGCCAAGGCATTTGCCATGGCGGCGGCTCACAGCTCCGACCATTAATTTATCTGTTATTTTATTTTTATGGCCAGCTTACTTATCAAAAATGCCCGCGTCGTCGTCACCATGGACGACACGCGCCGAGAAATCAGCAATGGTGCGGTATACATCATCGACAATGTCATCGCTGAGGTAGGCCTCAGCGCAGACTTGCCGCAAACCGCCGAAGAAGTCATCGATGCGACTGACCATGTTGTCATGCCCGGCCTCATCAATACCCATCACCATATGTACCAAAGCCTGACGCGTGTCATACCTGCGGCGCAAAATGGTGAGCTGTTCAACTGGCTGACCAATCTCTACCCTATCTGGGCCAATCTGACACCAGAGATGGTGCAGGTATCGACCCAGGCCGCCATGGCAGAGCTGATCCTGTCTGGTTGCACAACCAGCAGCGACCATCTCTACATCTATCCGAATGGCTGCCAGCTTGATCACAGCCTGCAGGCAGCGCAAGAGATAGGCATGCGCTTTCATGCGGCGCGTGGTTCCATGAGTGTGGGCCAGTCAAAAGGCGGCCTGCCGCCAGACCGCGTAGTGGAAGACGAAGCCAGCATCTTGCGCGACACCCGGCGCCTGATAGAGACTTATCACGACAGCAGCCGCCACGCCATGCAACGCATCGTCGTTGCACCCTGCTCGCCATTTTCTGTCTCACGCGATCTCATGCGCGAATCAGCAACACTGGCGCGCAGCTATGGCGTCTCACTGCATACTCACCTGGCAGAAAATGCCAATGACATCGCCTACAGCCGTGAGAAGTTCAATATGACCCCGGCAGAATATGCCGAGGACTGCGGCTGGGTAGGCCATGATGTCTGGCACGCGCACTGTGTGCAACTCGATGATGATGGCATCTATATGTTCGCCCGCACTGGCACAGGCATTGCCCACTGCCCCTGCTCGAATATGCGCCTGGCATCCGGCATTGCACCAATACGCAAGATGCTGGATGCCGGTGTCAGTGTCGGCCTGGGTGTCGATGGTTGCGCCTCGAATGATTCTGGCCACATGCTGGGCGAAGTCAGGCAAGCCATGCTCCTGCAACGTGTGGGTTTTGGCCCTGACGCCATGACAGCCAGACAGGCGCTGGAAGTCGCGACCCTGGGTGGTGCCAAGGTACTCAACCGCGACGACATAGGCGCACTCAAACCCGGCATGTCGGCCGACATCGTCATGTTTAACCTGAAGCAGATAGGTTATGCCGGTGCCTGGCATGACCCGGTCGCGGCCCTGGTCTTTTGTACGCCTTCAGATGTGGCTTATAGCATCATCAATGGCCGTGTCGTGGTGCGTGATGGACAAATCACGTCCATAGATTTACCAGTAGTGATGGAAAGGCATAATCGTCTTGCCCATCAACTGGCTGAGGCAGCACGTTGAGCTGATCTTGCTCTTTCCAAATGCTGACAGTGGTATAAAAAATGCCGCTGTCAGCATACAATTTTCGTGTATCCAGAACTTGCTGGTATGCTTGAGTTATTGACTTTAATAACTCATGCATGAAAAAACAGATTCCATTAAACCCAGCTGAAATTACAGAGCTGAAAAAGCAGTTTTTCCATTCCCTGAACCTGGGAACAGGCAGGGCGATACTGCTCATGAAGGCGTATCCTCAACTGGATTTTTCCAGAGAACTCATTGCGGCATCCGTCAGGAATCTCGCAAATGATGCTCAATCTGAAGGTAGCAGAGCCGATTATTTATACCCTATGATCAGGCGGGCTAAGAATAGAGCCTTGATAGAAAAAGCAGTACTTCAAAAACTCAAAAAGAAAAAATCCGACGTCTCTGATCTGAATCAATTGTGTGACCTTGCCCTGCATTTCTATCAGGATGGAAATCTTCATGCGCGCGATATTTTTCTTGAGCGTTTCGAGAAATCTTTTGAAGATGGCTATGAGCTTTGTGGAAATGAACGGATCATGAAGATGGATGGTTTGCAGGGATTATTCAAGCTAGCGGAAAAGATAGGCAAACTCCCTGAAGAAGAATGGGCATGGTATGAATATCGCTGGGATATAGACGAGTTTCAGGACGCTAATCCTGCGCTGGATGTCTTTAAAGAATTTGAGTCTGCAGCTAAGGAAAATCCCTACATCCAGAACTATTTTAAATTGATATCTGCGATAGAGCCTTTCGAACGCTCACGCCGGAAAGAGCCTTCAGCCTACACGGTGAAAGATGTGGAGGAAATTATCAATCGCCCAAATAAACGTGCCGGGTTTAGCAGTGTACGCACTTTGAAGATGAGCCCGGAAGAAATAATCACAGTTGCCCGAAACTTTCTGGATGAAAAAGAGAAACTCAGAAAATTCAAGTATCTACGTTTTTTCTACGCGACCCAATTCCCTTTTGATTACGCGCCTTTGCTAAAAATTGCGAGTGGCCAAAAAAATCATCAAACTGTAGCAGTGAATAATGCAGTGCTTGCGCTCAGCCATTTTTCTGGTGATGACATCCGCGCCCTGGCTTTGAAAAAATTGCGGGAAGAGAGAATCCCCTGTGAGTACCTGCACCTGCTCGTCAGTAACTATCAGGCCGGGGATGCTGACTTGTTGCTGGAAATAATAGGGCGAGCAAAGAATTTTGATGAAGTGCATCTGCTGGTACAAGGCATCATCGCCATCTTCAAAGCGAATCCCGGGGCTGATTGCAAGGCACCGCTGGAAGCCATGTACTACAATATGAATTGCGCTTTACACAGAAGGGATTTACTAGAAATTCTGAATGACAATGCTGTGCTCTCTGACGATATTCTTGAAGAACTGGCATATGATACGGATGCAGATATACGCAAATTATCCCGTCGCATAAAACGTTCAAGAAAAAGTGAGGCTATATCAAAATGAGTTTGGCTATCAAAAAGTTTTTATGTTTTCTGTGTTTCAGCATCTATGCGGTGGCTGCTTTTGCCGCGCCACCCAAACCCATGGAACTGGATTGCAGTGGCACCAAGGCCAGTGTAGAGTTTGAGGAAGAACAGCTCAGTCCCCGACAATACAAGGCTTATCTGACTATAAAAGGGCAGGATGGCTATACCTCAATATTGACCTTTTCCGTGCGCAGTTTTGGGATGGAGTGTCGCAGTAATATACTCAACTGGCGAGGCTTTGTCGTATGGCAGACAGCTTGTCCTCTCGCCTGGGGGCCTGCTACTCCCTTCGAAGCCTGTGACAAGAAAAACTATTTTGGTATTGCCAAAGGCTCGCATATCATGTTGGTACCCAGTGCCAACAATGGGCGCCTAGCGGCTGAACTATTTCATTACCCTTATCAGAAAAAAGCCCCTGATCTGGCGCCTGTCAAAATATACTTCAAGACTGATGACAATCTCATCAAGTGAGTGTCACATCTACTGAAACAGATGAGTGTGATTGCGACGGACTTACAGTTTTTCGGTATGACCTTTCAAACCTATCAACTTGCGACCATGGAAATCACAGGTGACTTAGGCAATAACAGAGACGTGCACCAGGTTATATTTTGCATTGAAGTAAAAAACGAAACTTCCTTGGTGCCGACCATGCGCAGGCTGGCCTGTATCCAGCACAGCACTGCCGCCGGGATGAGTTAGAAGAGGATCATTGCTTGCTGGTTCGCATGCATATCCAAAATGCATGCGAACTCTTATTCAGTTTGTTAACTCAAGCTGCAATAGCTGCTCTCAGTGTACTTCTTTCCTGCTCCGTAAAATCGAGTGTCGTCAGATCATCATTGAGTATGACGACATGGGGTGTGCCAGCGAGCCTGATTGCCAGTGCCATATCTTGTTGATGCGGCAGGAACAGCGGGCCTTCTTTCTTGCGCATGATGTGGCGGAGTTTTTTCTTCACGCCATCTATATCGGTTTCAAAGTACACGGTACGTTCATTTTGTATGTCTTTGACTTTGACCATCACCGGTAGCAAGCCCGGTTTTGTTTTTATCAGGCGATTAAAAAGATTGCTCAACCAGGCGGCGTACAGGCAACCGAAAGAAATGAATCCAAACAGCAGGGCAAAAGTCAGTATCATGAAAAAACGGTTGGTGATATGTTCGGTCGCCATGGTCGTCGTGATCATGCTGGGATTGGATCTGGACCTGACGGCTACTGTGGACATGGATGGCTGGAAGCTGACAAACCAGAAGCTGTGCTTGATCTCCTGTGCTACGGTATCTTGCGGTGTTGGCAGATAACGGATTTTGACATCGCAGTCAATAAAGATCACTTTGCGGCTTTTGCAGCTACCGTGGATTTCTGCGCGTTCATCCACGACAGGGTCTTTGGATACTTTGTAGTCATACAGAAAATCCGGCACCGTCATATAGATCAGACCGACCAGAAAAAGCAGCCCGGTCATGGACAGACCTATCAACATCAGCACCCCCTGTTTTCCGGTAGCGAGTATTTGCATGCGTCGCTTGGGGAAGGCAGCGTTGATGGATGCAAGTTGTGCTTCCGCTGAAGTGCTGCGGGTGGTTAATGGTGTCTGGGACATGTCAGGCTTCCTTGGCAGAGTAAAAATACCTTTGTAAGTATCTTTTATAAGCTGGAAGTATCGGAAAAGCTGACATGCCGGAGTAGATTTATTTCAAATTTTTACATTTGAATAATCGTGTTGAAGAAGAGTTTTTCATTCGGTAGCAAGCATGTACACAAGCTGGTGAATGGAAAGATATCAGTGTTGAATATCAGGTTTGAGCAAAGATCATTCTGAGCCGAATACTACATTTGCTGGAACAAATGCGTGTGATTGCGGCTGACTTCCAGTTTCTCTGCATGGCCCTTCAAACCTATCAATTGACGGCCACGGAAATCACGGGTGACTTCGGCTATGGCAGAAACGCGCACCAGGGTGGAGCGGTGTATGCGCCAGAACTCTTTGGGGTCGAGTTCGTCTTCCAGTTCTTTCAGTGATTTGCGTATCAGGTATTCAGCTTGCTCAGTCTGCACCAGGGTATATTTTTCATCGGAACGGAAAAACAAGACTTCCTTGGTGCTGACCATGCGCAGGCTGCTGCCTACGCTGGCTTGTATCCAGCGCAGGTATTCACGCTTCTGGCTTTGCTGCTGCATTAATTGTGTCAGCATTTGTTCCACCTGCCTGGCCTGGTCGCTGGCGGCATTGGTGGGCGCGATTTTTTCTTGCTGGCGCTGTTGCAATCTCTCTTGCAGGCGTTGGCAGGTGCCAGCCAGTCTGTCGGCTTCTACCGGTTTCAAGAGATAATCCATGGCACCGCGCTCGAAAGCCTGTATCGCATATTCATCATAGGCGGTGACAAATACCACCAGTGCCTGCTTCGCTAATATACTGGCGGCTTCTATGCCATTCTTGCCCGGCATGCGTATGTCGAGAAAGATAATGTCGGGATGCAGTTCTTCGGCCTGTTCTATGGCGACTATGCCATTGGCAGCCTCGGCAATGATGGACAAGTCTGGCCATGCTTGTTGCAGGCGTGCACGTAGCTGGTCGCGCATCGGGCTTTCATCATCGACTATCATTGCTGTGGCTTGAACTGGCATGCGGTTACCCTGAATGCAAAACGCTGAATTGTTAAGAATAATAGGCTTATGCCTTGCTGTCTACAGGTACCAGTATGCCGACGATGGCACCACCAGCCTGTGGTGCTTCTATGACCAGTTGCGCCTTGCCTGAATACAGGACTTTCAGGCGTTCACGTATGTTTGTCAGGCCCATGCCATCATCGGCATGCATGTCAAAGCCCATGCCATTGTCTGTGACTTCGACCAGTAATTGTCCCTCGCTTATTTGGGCCTTGATGTCGATATTGCCACCTGTAGTCTTGGGTTCGAGGCCATGCTTGATGGCGTTTTCTACCAGGGTTTGTATCATCATCGAAGGGAAGGGCAAGAATTCCAGCTCCGACGGCAAGTCTATCTGGTAAGTCAGCCTCTCCTGCATGCGCGCCTGCATGATGTTGAGGTAGGCACGGCACATCTCTATTTGCAGGCCCAGCTTGCCATTACCCTTGTCACGCATCTGTGGCATGGCCGAGCGCAGGTATTTGATCAGGTGCTGGTGCACTATCGTGGCTTGCGCCGGATTGGTTTCTATGAGCTGGCCTATCAGCGCCAGGGTATTGAACAAAAAGTGTGGCTCTATCTGTGCTTGCAGCGCTGCCATTTCTGCTTCCAGTAAGCGACGTTCCAGTGCCTCTACATCGGCCCGGGTTGCTGCCGCAGTGGCGGCTATCTCTGCACTGCGTTTGCCGCCTGCCAGGCTCTTGATAATGCAGGAAGCGAACACCAGCCCGGGCATCAGGCTACCCAGGCCCAGGGCACCACCTACTATCATGGCGACCAGCGAGATGGCCAGTAAAGATGACCAGGGCACTACCGCCAGCCAGTCAAAGAACTTCCACCAGATCACGGTCACCGTATCGGTGATATCCATGATCAGGTCGAGTACTTTGTTATCGTCACGATGTTTCATACCATTTCCATTCACCGCTTATCTTGCAAGGCGGCTTATTCAGTTTGCGGGTTGCTTGCTGTCTTGTCTTTATCAGCAAATAATTTGGCAATGATAGCGCCAAACACCAGGCCATTTGCCAATGATGATAAATGCAATATGCCGCCAGTGATCAAAGTCAGCAAAGAAGTCAGCAAGAGCTTCTTCCATGATGCCTGCAATACCCAGTCCAGCGCATGGCGGCCTGCATAGACCAGGGTGTCTGCCAGGTTTTTGGCAAAATCCAGAACTGGGTTGTTGTTTGTGCTGTTCATGTTATCGCTCCTGTTAGTGGCTGTTTCAAGGGTGACCAAAGTGTTTTCTGTTGGTGTATTCATTTTTCTCTCCTGTCTGCCGGATGATTTCCTTCATCCATGGAGACAGAATAGCAGGCACTTTTACAAGGCAATAGCCTGCTGCGACTAACAGTAACTTGATTGGGTTTAACGGTCATTTGCGAGGATAATTGGGAAGAGTCGAGGAAAAGGCTGACAGCGCAAATCGCGGGCCAGCCCCTTCTTATGCATGGATTTTATTTATTGCACAACATCAGTCTGTCAAAACCCAGACCAAATCCTATACCCTGCTTATAGCTGCCACCGCCGACTACCTGTTTTTGCGCACCGAGTGCAGGGACAGAAATTTCAAAACCAGCCTCAGTGTAATAATCCAGTCCACGTTTGACTGAACTGGCGACTTCATAAGCACCGCTTTTCAAAGCCACCATTTGTTCTGCCATGGCCAGCAACTCTTCACGACAGGAAGAGTTGTCAGGATTGATGATTTCGACACCAAACTGGAAAAATTCGCGGTAGCGTCCTTCCTGTGGTTTTTCATAGCGCCAGCAACGCTCGAAATACCAGAGCTTCAGATTTTTCTTTTGCTTGTAGTGTTTGTCAGCGAGCAGTTGTACTGTTGCCGTCGCTTCGGGGCGCAGGCATAGCGATCTGCCTTTTTTATCCGGGAACACATACATCTGTGAGAGCACTTCAGGGCCTGCCTTATTAATGTAGATAGCTGCCGGTTCCAGTGAGGGCAACATGATTTCATTAAAACCATTTGCTTCCGCGATATCGATGAGGGCATTCAAGAGGCGACGTCTTTCCCTGACTTCGTCACCCACTAAAATTCTGACACCACGACTTTGCTCTTCTATTCTTAATTCCATATTTCACTCCATCATTGCATTGCAACATAGCCGTTGCGCATCCAACCCGGTCTTCGCGCAGCAGAAATAAAAAAGCCCTCTGTGCAGGCTGAGAGGGCTTTCTTAGTGATGGGGCTTAACATTCATCCAAGCAATAGCTCTCCCAGCCAGCGATGTGACTGATGTTGGACAGCATGCAAAAGAGAGATAGAAAATGTAGGCATGGCAGGGATCATAAATTTGCCAGCTGTTTCTGTCAATCAAGACATTGAATATGAAAATGTGAATTTCTAATAATTTAGAGGATTTTTTTGTTACGTATTTTTACAACTTTTCAAAACTATATTCTTTCTGTTTGGAATTTTTGAACTTAAAATTCCGTCCTGCTAAATAAACACCCAATTTTCTGGTTTTGTGAAATTTGGCCTAGATATTTATAAAATATATTACTAATATATTTCCACCAAATGATATTTGCATTTGGTAAAGACAATGTCCGGCGCTATTTAATAGGCTAGTGGACGGCAACAGCAAAAGCGAAAGTGCAGGGCACTTACCGGCGTATCCAGGCAAGGTCAATGCTTGTGCGTATCGATTCTGACTATCGAGCGCATTTGCAAGGCAGCCATGATAGTCGCGTAAGTGGCCGACACTTTAACTTTGACTGTGAAAATTCACTACGTGCGCAGGCATTGATAAAAGCAAGCAGCGGCATGCAGATGCATGTCTGCTGCTTTGACATATATGGAGTCGGTAAATACCTGCTTCCAGAAATTCGGGCGACGTCATTCTACAAACTGACGGATGAAAAAGCCTGAAGGGGATGGTATTGCCCGAAACTCTTAAACAATCAGGGAGATGTATTTCATGTTATATCCAAACAAAATAGCCAGCATGGCTGGGCTGATGGCGCTTAGCTTTACAGGCCTGACGCAAATGGTTCATGCTGCCGATGCAGAAGAACATACGCGCTTGAAGCAAGCACCTATGCCGCATCTGCGACAAAGTCTGCCACCTACGGCAGAGCAAAAGAAATTCAACCTGCCACCAACCAGTGCCACGCGCCTGGACCTGGGCATAGTCAATAAGCAAAGAAATCTGATGGCACCGCCACCAGTTGACGATTGCAAAAACATGGCCACTCTGGCTGGCTATAGCGGTGACGCCCTGGCAACCTACATCGTCAATTTGCCCAGCTATGAATGCCATTACGGCCTGTTCTCGCTGAATGCAACTGATGCAGCGAAGGTGTATTCACCTGCCAATTTCACGGCTGTCATCAATCGCTTTGCGCAAGAAGCAGCCAACTACAATGCCACTAACATGGCACTGGTCAATTTGATCATTTACCTGCGTGCCGGTTACTACCTGGCGGGCAGTGATATCATCCCTGCGCCTTCGGCGAATTACCTGACCAGTATGCGCGGGCCTATCAAGCAACTGGTGGATGGCAACCAGTTGTTCAAGACCAATACAGTAGGGCCAAGCACAGCGGCAGAGACCCTGAAGCTGGTCACCAATCTGCATGACGAAGCCAACTTCTTGTCCAGCGTAAAAAATATCGTTACCCGCTACACCAATACGCCAGCCAATCCCGCTGCTACGGATGCATTGAAATCATCGACGGTTGCCGATGCTTACACTGCGGCCCTGACCATCCTATTCTACGGACACTCCCGTCCTGATGCCTTGCCTGTATTGCGCAGTGACGTGTCTTATGCGACCGCCTTGAACAATTTCGTGGTCAACAATAAAGCAGCATTGATGGGCACCAGCCTGGAATACCAGCTCAGCGACACCGAGAATGAAGCTTTCCGCTTTATGCAGTATCCCAGCCTGCAGTCTGCGGTCAAACCCATGATCAAGTACCAGCTCAGTCACTCCAGCATGACAGGCAATGACAGTTCGCTGTGGTTGAATGCAGCATCGGCAGTCAAGTACTATGACACTGCCAATTGTGCAGAATATGGCACTTGCAACTATGAGACGACGCTGGCCAATACCATCCTGAAAAACAACTACACTTGCAGCCCTAGTCTGAAGATTCGCGCACAGGACATGACTACTGTACAGTTGCAGGATTCTTGCTCCATGCTGGCAACAGAAGAAAATTATTTCCACACCATGATGCAAAGCAAGCGTCAGCCTGTAGCCGGGGATAACAATACCTCACTGGAAGTCGTGGTGTTTGATGACTACACCAACTACAGCAAATATGCCTCCATACTGTATGGTATCGACACCAATAATGGTGGCATGTATATGGAAGGTGACCCAAGTTCTCCTACAAATCAGGCGCGTTTCATTGCGCACGAGGCATCCTGGCTGCGCCCTGTCTTCCAGGTATGGAATCTGCAACATGAATACGTTCATTACCTCGATGGTCGTTTCGACATGAAAGGTGATTTTAGTGCTGGCACTGCCAAACCTACAGTCTGGTGGATAGAAGGTATAGCAGAATACCTGTCACAAAAAAATAATAACCAAAAAGCTATAGACGCAGCAAAAACCGGCACATATAAGCTGAGCCAGATCTTCGGCAACACTTATTCCATGGCTGATTATGTGAATCGCGCTTATAGCTGGGGTTATATGGCGACGCGCTTCATGATGGAAAAACATCGTAGTGATGTGGATGCGGTTATTGCCAAGTTCCGCGTGGGGGATTACGATGGCTATCAAACCTATATGAGCAATATAGGCACACGTTATGACAATGAGTTTACCTCCTGGGTCGCTGCTGCTACTACAGCTGGTGAACCACCGCTGCCTGTTGATAACAGTTTGCCAGATTGCCCTGCCGGTAGCTACCTGGGTAAAAACTGCGTTAAACGCGGTTATGCATCGAGCACCCAGGCTTATGCTTACATCATGGTACCTGCAGGCGCGAAAAACCTGAAACTGACTACCAGCGGTGGTACTGGTGACGTGGACTTGTATGTGGCTCTCGACAAGTATCCAAGCACAGGTATCTATGACTATGCTTCCGTCAAGAGCGGCAATGATGAAAGCGTGACTATCAGTAATCCAACGGCCAATCGCTGGTATTACATCATGCTGAGCGCAAGACAGAGTTTTGCAGGTGTCAATGTTTCGGCAACCTATGACTGATAAAAAACTGGCTGCTTGCTAGTCGCAAACCAGCCATTATAAGAAAAGTGTAACAAGGTGTTGGGGCAGGCATGTAAATGCCTGCCCTTTTTTTATGCACTAAATCTGCTGATACTTTTTTTTTATTCTGTACCTCCACGCACATGCAGGGAGCTCAATATGCATAAAAGTCGATTGGTATGTTTTCTGATTGATTGCCAGGTGGATGATATCAAGCCGGGAGCTGATTTCTGGGCTGCGACTTTAGCTTATCCAGCCGGAGATGCGGACGAAAAATACGTCGCCCTTGAAGCCACTCCCACTGGCCCGAAAATGCTCTTGCAAAAGGTTGAGCACACTAGCCGCATCCATCTCGATATAGAAACCGACAATAAGGAAGCAGAGGTCCAGCGTCTGGAAAAACTCGGCGCCAAAGTCGTCAAGCTCATGGAGCGCTGGGTCGTCATGGAAGCACCGACTGGTCACCGGTTTTGCGTCGTCAATCCCCAGCGCTCAGATTTTCATACAGCCAACGATGTCAATGTCTGGGAGTAAGATTGCATGCACATTAATGCTGAGGCCAGATCTCGGCTATCCGCAATAGATTGGTGGAGCCCGGCTGGCCAAACGGCACACCTGCAGTAATCGCTATATGTTCGCCGACTTGCGCCAGACCCTCCTGCCAGGCGGTGCGGCAGGCGGTGGCGACTAGTATGTCTTCGTTGGGTACAACATCGCTGACGCTGGAATGCACGCCCCAGACCAGTGCCAGGCGGCGGGCAGTATTTATCTTCGGCGTGATGCTGAGTATCGGTGCCATCGGCCTTTCACGGGCGGCGCGCAAGCTGGTGTGACCAGAGCTGGTATAGGTGACGGTCGCCACCGCACCGACGATTTGTGTGACTGAGCGCAGGGCGGCGCAGATGGCATCGCCCTTATTATTCTGCGGCGCTTCATGCTGGGCGGCGATCATGTTTTTGTACAGGGGGTCGCGTTCCACTTCGCAGATGATGCGGTCCATGATTTCAACGGCTGCAACCGGGTAGGCACCGCTGGCTGATTCTGCTGACAGCATGACCGCATCAGCCCCATCATAAATCGCGCTGGCGACATCAGATGCTTCAGCACGGGTGGGCACGGGCGCGGCTATCATGGATTCCAGCATCTGGGTGGCGATGACTATCGGTTTTCCATGGCTGCGGCAGACGCGCAAGATCCGCTTTTGTACCCCGGGTACGCGCTCTGGTGGCAGTTCCACACCCAGGTCACCACGGGCCACCATGATGGCATCGGATACTGCGACAATTTCTTCCAGCCTGTCCAGTGCTGCTGGTTTTTCCAGTTTGGACAATACTCCGGCACGCCCTGCCACCAATGTCCTGGCTTCCACCACATCTTCAGGCCTTTGCACAAAGGACAGGGCGATCCAGTCTGCTCCCATATCCAGCGCGAAGGACAGATCGCGCCGATCTTTCTCTGTCAGCGCCGGGATGGGTAATACCGCATCTGGCACATTCACGCCCTTGCGGTCAGATAGTGCACCGCCATTGATGACGCGAGTACGTATGGTGTTTGCATCACTATCCATGACTTGCAGACGCAACTTGCCATCGTCGAGCAATAATGATTGCCCGGCTGTGATGACGGCAAACAATTCAGGATGTGGCAGGCAGACCCGGTTTGCGTCACCTGGCGTGCTGTCGCTATCGAGTATGAATTCCTGCCCGGCAGTAAGTATGACCCGGCCCGCACTGAATTGCCCTACCCGCAGTTTCGGTCCTTGCAAATCCGCCAGGATGGCAATAGGGCGACCCAGTTCTGCTTCGATTTCACGCACAATATTGCAACGCAATTGATGGTCAGCGTGGCTGCCGTGGCTGAAGTTGAAACGGAATACATCGGCACCGGCTTCAAACAAGGTTTTGATGACTTCTTTGCTATTGCTGGCGGGCCCCAGGGTGGCGACTATCTTTGCTTTGCGGCTGCGTTTCATGGCTTGCTTTCATTTGTTATAGACGGCAGCCGTCCCGGCGCGCTGCACCGTATTCTTGCTGTCGTAGAATGTTTGAGTTATGTCTTACAAGATCAGGATAGCTCTGAAGTCGTTGACGTTGGTGCGTGTAGGGCCGCTGACGACGAGGTCTTCCATTGCGCTGAAAAAACCATAGCCGTCATTGTTTTCCAGCAGGCTGCGGGCGCGTATCTGCTTTGCTGCGGCACGGGCGACGGAATCTGGCGCATACAGCGCCCCGGCATTATCTTCCGAGCCATCTATGCCATCAGTATCACAGGCGATGGCATGAATATCTTTGTAACCATCGAGTGCCACCGCCAGGCTCAGTAAAAATTCTGCATTGCGACCACCACGCCCTTTGCCGCGCACAGTGACGGTGGTTTCACCGCCAGAAATCAGTACGCAGGGTTTCTGGAATGGCTGGCCATGCTTTGCCACCTGCTTGGCCAGGGCCGCATGCACCAGGGCAACATCGCGGGCTTCGCCCTCTATACCATCCGACAAAATATAGGGTGTGATACCTGCTGCACGCGCCGTGGCTGCGGCGGCTTCGAGTGCTTCCTGTGCCGTAGCAATGACATGATGGCTGTGACCTGCAAAACGCGCATCATCGGGCTTGGGTGTTTCGCCTTTACCGCTTTCCAGATGCTGCAAAATCTCTGCTGGAATAGCGATATCGTATTTGCGCAAGATCGCCAGGGCTTCTGCGCAGGTCGTGGCATCGGGCAAAGTAGGGCCGCTGGCGATGATGCCGGGTTCATCGCCGGGTACATCGGAGATCAGCAAAGTCACCACGCGTGCCGGTGCACAGGCAAGCGCCAGACGGCCGCCCTTGATGGCTGACAAATGCTTGCGTACGCAATTCATTTCAGAAATTGCTGCACCGCTTTTCAGCAAGGCCTTGTTGATGGCCTGCTTCTGTTCGAGACTGATACCATCTGCAGGCAAGGCCAGCAAGGCAGATCCACCGCCGGAGATCAGGCAGAGTACCAGATCATCCTTGCTTAGCCCTTGCACCATGTCCAGTATGCGCGCTGCAGCCTGCTTGCCTGCTTCATCGGGTACAGGGTGGGCAGCTTCCACCACTTCTATCTTGCGGCAATCTGCACCGTGGCCATAGCGTGTGACGACCAGGCCTGAAAGTTCCCCCTGCCAGTGATCTTCTACTACCTTTGCCATGGCTGCTGCACCTTTACCTGCTCCTATGACCAGGGTGCGGCCTTTTGCTGGTGGTGCTGGCAAAAAGGCGGGCAGGCATTTCTCTGCGCTGACGGCGGCGACGGCGCTGGTGTAGAGGTCAAGCAAGAACTGGCGTGGGGCTAGGGTGGTCATTTGGGGCTTTCTAAAAAACGGGCAGTGCGTGCCCACTCAATATACATCGTAGGTTGTGCTACGCTTCATCAGCCCAACACTCGGCGGTTCAATGACGTACGTGTTAATTTAAGGCCCAGTGTTGGGCTGGTAAATCGTAGCCCAACCTACAAGATAATTTCAAAATCTAGTATGCCCTCAAACAGCTTGACACTAGATGAATTTTTTTCGTGTATCCACTGTCAAAGACGAACAACGATCAAACCTTGGCAATCTCATGATTCGACATAATCTCTATCGCCCGGCACAGGGCCGAATGATCGAGGCCACGCATGCCATTCGCCGAACAGGCATTCATCAATTCCTGCACCGCCGCGGTATTTGGTAAAGATACACCCAAAGCTTTTGCCCCCTGCAAAGCCAGGTTCAAATCTTTTTGATGCAGTTCTATCCTGAAGCCGGGATTGAAAGTGCGCTTGACCATACGTTCACCATGTACCTCCAGTATGCGCGATGCAGCAAAGCCGCCCATCAGTGCTTGCCTGACTCTGGCCGGATCGGCACCGGCTTTCGATGCAAACAGCAGTGCTTCAGCCACGGCCTGTATGTTCAGCGCAACGATGATCTGGTTGGCGACCTTGGTGGTCTGGCCATCGCCGTTGCCACCCACCAGGGTGATGTTCTTGCCCATCAGTTCGAACAGGGGTTTGACTTTGTCAAAGGTAGCTTCAGGGCCACCGACCATGATGGTCAGGCTTGCCGCCTTGGCACCGACTTCACCACCGGACACAGGCGCATCGAGGTAATCGCATTTCAGGGCATTGATTTTCTTGGCGAAGTCCTTGGTGGCGATGGGGGAAATAGAACTCATGTCCACCACGATCTTGCCAGCGTCGAGGCCAGCAGCAACACCGTTTTCGCCAAACAGCGCAGCTTCTACATGCGGTGTATCCGGCACCATGATGATGATGATGTCAGCCCGCCTGGCGACTTCTTCACCTGATGTACAGACGGTTGCACCGCGTTCTATCAATTCAAACGGCGGGTTCTTGATGTCGTGCAAATACAGCTTATGCCCACCCGCCTGCAAATGCCCGGCCATAGGTGCGCCCATGATACCCAAACCTATAAATCCAATTTTAGCCATGATAGTTCCTGATAGTTTCGTTGTTGTTTGATGAAGACCATTAACCACAGAGGCACAGAGAAGGTCATGAGAAAACCAAAATCTCTTTCCATTCTGTAGATGAAAATCACTAAAAAACTCTCTTTATTTTTTCTCTGTGTCTCAGTGTTGAGAGGTCTTAAGATCTTAAATAATTAAAGGCCGTGCGATTTGATCCAGCCCAGTCCAGCAACAGTGCCGTTCTGCGGTTTGTATTCGCAGCCTACCCAGCCCTGGTAACCCATGTCGGCCAGGGTGGCGAAGATAGTGCGGTAATTGATTTCACCTGTGCCCGGCTCAAAGCGTCCAGGGTTGTCAGCCAACTGGATATGTTTGATCAGCGCCAGATTATTCTTGATGGTATTGATCAGTTCACCTTCCATACGCTGCATGTGATAGATGTCGTATTGCACGAAGATATTGTCTGAACCGGTGGCGTGTATCAGATCGAGTGCCTGTTGCGTGCCAGATAAAAAGAAGCCGGGTATGTCAAAGGTATTGATGGCTTCGATGAGCAGGCTGATATTCGCTGCCTTCAGTTTGTCAGCCGCATAGCGCAGATTGCTGACCAGAGTTTGCTCTGCATCTTCTTTGCTGATATTTTCCGGACGTATGCCAACCAGGCAATTCAGTTGCGTGACATTCAAGGTTTTTGCATAAGCGATAGCGATGTCCACGCCCTGGCGGAATTCTTCCACGCGGTCAGGATGGCAGGCGATACCGCGTTCTCCTGCTTCCCAGTTACCAGCGGGCAGGTTGTGCAGCACCAGTTGCAGATTGTTTTCTTGCAATTTTTCTGCGATCTGTTTTACTTCGAAAGCATAGGGGAATAAAAATTCCACAGCCTTGAAACCTGCTTGCGCGGCAGCGGCGAAGCGGTCGAGAAATGCATGTTCGGTAAACAACATGCTGAGATTGGCGGCCAGTCTGGTCATCGCATATCCTTGTAGATGAGTGACCGTAAGCCTCCCGCAGCATAGCTGCGGGAGTTCACGGGGTGCCGGACGGGGAGACCCGGCACCTGAAAATTTTTCGCTAATTGTTTAATCGAGCAAAGCTATTGCTGTCGGCGCATGACCATCTTCCGTTGCCAGCTCTTCAAATTCATTAATATTGCTGATCTCGGTACCCATGGCGATATTGGTCACGCGTTCCAGTATGATTTCCACGACAACTGGGACGCGGAATTCCTGCATCCAGCGCTGGGCCTGGGCAAAGGCATCTGCAATCGCACTGGGTTCCGTCACACGTATGGCCTTGCAACCCAGGCCTTCGACGACGGCAACGTGGTCTACTCCATAGCCATTCAGTTCTGGCGCATTGATGTTTTCAAAAGCCAGTTGCACGCAATAATCCATGTCAAAGCCACGCTGTGATTGACGTATCAAACCCAGGTAAGAATTATTGACGACCACATGCAGGTAAGGCAGCTTGAATTGCGCGCCGACGGCCAGTTCTTCTATCATGAACTGGAAATCATAATCACCAGAGATGGCAACCACCTGGCGTTGCGGGTCAGCCGCGCAGACACCGAGGGCTGCCGGTATGGTCCAGCCCAGCGGGCCAGCCTGGCCGCAGTTGATCCAGTGGCGCGGGTAATACACATGCAGGAATTGCGCAGCCGCGATTTGTGATAAGCCTATAGTACTGACATAGCAGGTTTCGCGGCCAAAGGCCTTGTTCATTTCTTCATACACGCGTTGCGGTTTCACCGGCACATTGTCAAAATGCGTGCGGCGTAACATCGTGCGTTTGCGTTGCTGGCAATCTGCTACCCAGGCAGAACGGTCTTTGAGCTTGCCTGCGGTTTTCCATTCTCTGGCGACTTCGATGAAAAGTTTTAATGCCGCGCCAGCATCAGAGACGATGCCAAAGTCCGGTCCAAACACACGACCGATTTGCGTGGGTTCTATATCGATGTGGACAAATTTTCTGTCCTTGGTAAACACATCAATGGAACCTGTATGACGATTCGCCCAGCGATTACCTATGCCCAGCGCAAAGTCAGATGCCAGCATGGTGGCATTGCCATAGCGGTGGCTGGTTTGCAGGCCGACCATGCCTACCATCAAAGGGTGATCGTCGGCTATTGCCCCCCATGCCATCAGGGTAGGTATGACAGGCACGCCAGTCAGTTCGGCAAATTCCACCAGCAGGGCTGAGGCATTGGCATTGACGATGCCGCCACCAGCGGTGATCAGCGGGCGCTCAGCATCATTGAGCATGGCGAGGGCTTTTTCTATCTGGGCGCGGCTGGCCTTGGGTTTATACACTTCCAGCGGCTGATAAGTGTCAGGGTCAAATTCTATCTCGGCCATCTGCACATCAAATGGCAAGTCGATCAGTACCGGACCAGGGCGGCCAGAGCGCATGATGTGAAAAGCTTGCTGGAATACCATGGGCACGAGAGCCGGTTCACGCACCGTTATCGCCCACTTGGTGACAGGCTTGGCAATGGATTCTATATCCACAGCCTGGAAGTCTTCCTTGTACAACCTTGCCCTCGGTGCCTGGCCAGTAATACAGAGTATGGGTATGGAATCCGCCTGGGCAGAATACAGGCCGGTAATCATGTCCGTACCCGCCGGGCCGGAGGTGCCTATGCAGACGCCGATGTTGCCAGCCTGGGCACGGGTATAGCCTTCGGCCATGTGGGAAGCCCCCTCAACATGGCGCGCCAGTATGTGTTTGATAGTGCCTTGCTTCTTCAAAGCCGCATAAAACGGGTTGATCGCCGCCCCCGGCACCCCAAAAGCCTGATGCACGCCTTCTTTTTCCAACACATAAGCCGCCGCCTGCGCCGCCGTCATCTTTGCCATTTTGCTCTCCAGTTTTGCTATTAGTTGTGTGTATGCAGATCTTGAAACACATGCTAAAGGCAAAACAGGTCACTGATAAGAAGACAAATTCTCGCTTTATTCGATACTTGAAGTATGGAATAATAAAGAGGCCTTTAGCTTTGCTCTGGGCCCCCTCTGTGCCTCTGTGCCTCTGTGCCTCTGTGCCTCTGTGGTGAGGGGTTTTTGGCAATCAAACCGCGATAAACC
This sequence comes from Undibacterium sp. JH2W, assembly GCF_049340425.1. Classification (NCBI taxonomy): domain Bacteria; kingdom Pseudomonadati; phylum Pseudomonadota; class Betaproteobacteria; order Burkholderiales; family Oxalobacteraceae; genus Undibacterium; species Undibacterium sp. JH2W. The sequence goes on from NZ_JBMPOT010000001.1 coordinate 280,675, forward strand.
ATGGACAAACTCACCCAAATCGAAGCCTTCGTCGATGTCGTCGAAAAAGGCAGTCTGGCCCGCGCTGCGCTGGGCCAGAACATTACCCCGGTCATGCTGGGTCGTCGCATTGATGCTCTGGAAAAACGCCTGGGTGTGAAGCTCATGCACCGCAGCACGCGCCATCTGACGCTGACTGAACAGGGCACGGTTTATCTCGATCATTGCCGCAAATTGCTGGCGGACCTGGGTTATGCCGATCAACTGGTATCCGAGGGACGGCACAAGGCCACTGGCCACCTTATCGTCTCAGCCCCCGCCGCATTCGGGCGCAAGCATGTGGCACCGCATGCGCCGCAATTCGTCAAGGCCAATCCTGCTGTACAGATTTCCTTCAACCTGACCGACAGGGTGGTGGATCTGATACGTGAAGGTTATGACCTGGGCATACGTATAGGCGGCAATATTGATCCCAATTTCGTCGCGGTCAAACTGGCCAGCAACCGCCGTGTGGTTTGTGGCACGCCAGCCTATTTTGAGCGGCATGGCATACCGCGCACACTGGAAGACCTGGCCCAGCACAATTGCCTGGCCTTCAACTTGCAGGGTGGACAACAGCGCGGCTGGTATTTCCAGCAAAACGGCAAGCCTGTGACCATCAAGGTCGCTGGCAATCTGGATTGCAATGATGGCGAATTACTACACCGCTGGGCTTGCGAAGACCTGGGCCTGGCCTGGCGCTCTTCTTGGGAAATACAGGCGCAACTGATCTCGGGCGAATTGATTACTGTGCTGGATGACTATGCCCTGCCGCAATACGACATCGTCGCTGTGTACCCGCAACAACGGCATTTGCCGGTGAAGACGCGGTTTTTCATAGACACACTGAAGGCGATCTATGCGCAGCCAGATTACTGGTTGAAAAATTGATGGGGTCGGGCACATATTCAAATTCAAATAGCATCTATAGAAATTCCTTAGCCTTGATATGGAAATAATTGAGCTATCGTCTTTTCACAAATTAAAAAAATTGATTTACTTATAATCGAGGAGACAAACGTGTTAACTTCCGAGCAAATTCCGGCTGCACAAGATACAAGCAGGCCTGTCAGTCACAGCCCTGCGCAGCTTTCCTTTCTCGACAGATTTTTCAAGTTAAGAGAAAACAATACTGATGTACGCACTGAATTACTGGCAGGCCTGACCACCTTCCTGACCATGGCATATATTATTTTCGTCAACCCGTCGATACTGGGTGATGCAGGCATGCCCAAGGACTCGGTGTTTGTTGCCACTTGCCTGGCTGCATCGATAGGCACCATGATCATGGGCCTGTATGCCAATTACCCTATGGCGCTGGCGCCGGGCATGGGTCTGAATGCTTACTTTACTTATGCTGTCGTCAAGGGCATGGGCATACCCTGGGAAGCGGCGCTGGGTGCAGTCTTTATTTCCGGTTGTTTGTTTGTCGCCGTCAGTGTCTTCAAATTGCGCGAGATGATAGTCAATGGCATACCGCAATCGATACGCACTGCCATCACAGTGGGCATAGGTCTTTTCCTGGGACTGATCTCGTTGAAGAATGCCGGTATTGTGGTTGCCAATCCTGCCACCATGGTGGGTATAGGTGATATGCACAAGGCGCCACCCATACTCGCAGCATTGGGTTTCTTCTTGATCGTCACGCTGGACAGGTTCAAGGTGCGCGGTTCCATCCTCATCGGTATCTTGACGGTGACGGTGCTGAGTTTTTTCTTTGGTGGCAACACCTTCCATGGCGTGGTATCCATGCCGCCTTCTCTCGATCCTACTCTGTTCAAACTCGATATCATGGGTGCCTTGTCAGTAGGTATCCTGAATGTGGTGCTGGTGTTTTTCCTGGTAGAGTTGTTTGATGCCACCGGCACGCTGATGGGTGTTGCCAACCGTGCCGGTTTGCTGGTAAATGGCAAGATGGAAAGACTGAACCGCGCCTTGCTGGCTGACAGCACTGCGATTGTGGCAGGTTCCTTCCTCGGGACATCCAGCACGACTGCTTATATAGAAAGTGCTGCCGGTGTGCAGGCTGGTGGCCGCACAGGTTTGACAGCAGTGGCAGTGGGCTTGTTGTTCCTGGCTTGCTTGTTCATTGCGCCGCTGGCCGGCGTGGTACCCGCCTATGCAACTGCCCCCGCCCTGTTCTATGTCGCCTGCCTGATGCTGCGTGAACTGGTAGAGATAGACTGGAGTGATACTTCTGAAAGCATACCGGCAGGTATTACTGCCCTGTTCATGCCTTTCACTTATTCTATTGCTCATGGTGTGGCATTTGGTTTTATTTCTTATGCAGCATTAAAACTATTCACGGGTCGCGCCAAGGAAGTGAAAGTGATAGTCTGGGCGATAGCTGCGGTGTTCCTGTTCAAGTTTATTTATCTGGGTGCCGGCTAAACAAGTTACTTAGTAATCTGTATCTGAAAGCAGCGCAATATGCGCTGCTTTTTTTATACGTGGAGCAATGTAATTTTGACCACATACTTGGGTATATTTTGTAGCACATCGCATTAATATCCAGCCTGCTTTAATTCGGCCATGGCATTATTCTGCTGCTCTATTGTTCTTTACCTTATGTATAGAATGAGAAGGCGGGAATTCAATTGGAGTAATCATGTTAATCCTCAGAAGTGCACGTGAAGCCGACAATATAAAGATAAGAAAATTAGTACAGGCATCACTTGCAGATTTTGATATTGCGGCCGAGTTCAATGGCCTGGATGCTGCAATCGGTTCGGCTGGTTTGCCTGACAGTGAGAATTTGGTGGAACTGGTCGCTGAGTTTGAGCAGAAAATTTGCGGCTGTGTTGCACTTGAGCGCCTGCAAGCGCAAGAAGGAAAAGTGTTTGGCTTTCATGTGGATAAAGATTTTCGCGGTAAAGGAATCGGCCGCGGACTATTGGCAGAACTTGTACAGCGCGCCAAACAATGCGGACTGAAAACATTGCATCTGGACACTTGGGACAGCATGCAAAGTGCAGTCAGTCTTTATGTATCACTGGGCTGGGTGGCCGCACCTGATCCTATGCCAGATTCTGGCGCGAACCGTTCATTCCGACTTGAAATAAGCTGATCTTTTCTAACAATATTAACGGCAATCCTGATCATGTTCTCTTTTCTTTTTGCACCTGGGTGGTGGTTCGAATTTCATCCTTTTGCGTGTGGTTTTGTGGCATTGCTAATGAGTTTCACGGCCTGTCTGGATAACTACAGTAAAAGTAATCGCATGCTGTTTGCTGTCACAGCGGTTTTTTGGTGGATTTTTACGTATACTGAAGCGACATTCACTGTACATGCCTTGCGTGTTGATCTGGTATTCATGGCTCCGGTGTACCAAATTCTGGCTCTTTGGAGTTGCTGGAAAATATATAGCGATCCTGCTGAAATCCGTAATACTGAAAAGCAAGCCGATGAGTATGAATGAATTCATTGTGCAGCAATCTGATAGTAAAAGGAATTCATGGAAGAAGCACAGTTAGAGTATCAAAAACTGATACAGAAATTGTTTACCATGGCCTCAGTGGATGCTGGCCAGATGTTTGGCAAAGCCTTTATCGCACAGCATAAAGACACCGTGGTTTTTAAATTGTCAGGTGATGCACATACCAGGGCACTGGCTTTGGCTGGTGCAGTCTTATGGGACCCCTCTGGCAAAGGCCGCCCCATGAAAGAATGGGTGGCACTGACCAGTGTGCATAGCAAGAAATTTCCTGTGATGGCAGCATTTGCTTTAGAGTATGTGCAATCACTAAGCTGATTTGCCCATGAAAAAATTATCGCGCTTGCTGTTAACTCAAACACTATTTGCCGCCAGTATTTTATCGCTTCCCATAGTGGTACAAGCCAGTACCGAAGCACGCTGGGTACATGGTTCCTGGGTCAATGTCCGTGCCAGACCAGAAGCCAATGCAGAAGTGTTGACACATCTGGTCGTGAATACGCCTGTGCAGGTGGATGTGTCTGCATCGAATACCAGATTCTGCGCCATTACCTGGGGTGCGGGGCAGCAAGGTTTTATGGCCTGCAACTTATTGGGTGACAAGGCTTTGCGTTTGGAAGACTTTGTTGATAGCTATCACCGTACTGGCGAAAGCACTAATTATTTTCCTGCTCGCAGTTTCTGGATGGCACCCAGCTTAAGGCGTCTGCAAGATGCCGGTTCCTACTTCCAGGAAACCATGCTGAGTCCGCAACAAAAAGCACTGGAAACCGTAGACGACAAATTTGTCTGGGAAAAACGACCAATACTCAAGCGTTTTCCTATACCTGAGTTTGAGGCCATGAAGCAACGCATGATGGCCGGTGTCATAGAGCCAGACTCCGCCTCTTTCCAGCCACCTGCTCTTTGGGAAAATTTGTTAAGGCTGGCAAGGTCAGAAGAATTGCCGGGTAAACAGACGACAGCAGCTACAAGTCGTTTGCATTCTTCCCTGTTTTATCCCGGTGTGCTGCTCATGTTGCGGCAACTGGATTTGCCTGCTGCTGCACCATCATATTTTAAATCCCTGGATGAATTGGGCAGGCCTTCTGCCAACCCTGAAGAGATTTCCAGGCAATACAAGATGCCCTATGTCATCAAGCCTGTCACTGGTCCTTATTGGGACAATTACGAAGCTTCAGGCATCAATATTATCGGTTGGTGGGATTTGGGCAAGGTCGATGTATTCCTGCAAAAGCCGATTTTCAAGCATAGTGTAATGCTCAGTGGGCGATTGCAATCAGCCAGCTCGGATGTAAAGTACAGCCTGGGCGCAGATAACTGCAAGCAGGGTTTTCGTTACGGTGGGCCCGATGAGCAAACCGAACCCGTGAAAAGTCTGGCGCAGCGCAGGCTGGAACCCAAAGCCAAGGATGAAGCGGTTTTGTATTTCTATACCCGTGACAAATTACCTGCATTGAATGGCATGGCGCAAGTGACAATGCAAGCGCCAGTCAAACTGCAATACGACGGCGAGGCAAAGTCGAATAACTCCGAGCATTTTTCTCAGGCCAGCATCACCAGCATAGACCTTGACAATGATGGCGTCGTCGATTTTGTCATCGCTGAAGCCTGGCACCGCGGTATCATGTTCGACAGTGCCGTGCATCAACCAGCTTATAGAGTGATCTTCGTCAATGCAGGCGGGCGCTGGTATTTATTTGATATAGACCAATATACTATCTGTGGCTGTTAAATCCTATTACCAAACCTATCTTGAGCATCATCTCTCTCTCCTCAGGCGTACAAAATAATCTCAGTATTATGCCACGCTGGCCTGCTACACAAGTATTGATAGATAGTTTGGCCTGGCAAAAATTGCAGGCTGTGCAAGCTAGTTTGCCCGGACATCTGGGTTTGATACTGACGCGCGCCTACGAGCCTCGTGTCTCAGAATTGGGTCGAGCCCGCACTGCGTTCCGGCGTGCCGGGATCTGTCTGTTTGGCCTGCTTTATCGTCATAGAAAAGAGGAAATACAAGATATCTTCGGCAGCAATGGGCATGATCTTGATGGTACACATATTGATGTTTCTTTCAGCATCAATGGGCAAAGGGTACGCTTATTGCCTTTGAGTGTATTCACTCCCATGTCATGGCAAGCGAGGCGTATCAAAAAATTTGATGAAGAACTGAGTATGGTACTGGCAGCCTTGCTTGCCCAGGGTTTTCAATTACACAGGAATGCCACGGAAAGCCTGCAAATTCATTGTGATTTAAAACCTGTACTGTAGCAGGCCCTCTGCCAGAAAATCAAATACTGTCCTGATACGTTTGCTGGATTTGAGTTCTCTGTGTGTCGTCAACCAAACCGGCAGGGCGGGAAGTTCTTGCCCAAGCAGCACCTGCTCCAGTTCTGCATGGCGCTCTGCCAGCCATTGCAAGGCGATGCCTATGCCCAGCCCTTGCTGCATGGCTTGCCAGTTGACCAGATGATTATCGCAGCGAAAGTCGAAAAAGCTGCGGTCTACTTGTATACCTGCTGCACGAAATCCGGCAATAAACTGGTCAGACTGATCCAGTCCCAGCCAGCGGAATTTCTGCATTGTTGCGAGCGAGGTGGGCGAGTCAGGAGTAGGCAAGCCGGGCAAGCCCGCCAGATAGTCTTTGTGTCCATACATGCCTATGGGCCAGTCAGTCAGGTGGCGGGCAATCAGGGCTGACTGGGTTGGCCGTACCATGCGTATGGCGATATCGGCTTCGCGCTCCAGCAAATTGCTGACCTGGTTACTGGCCACCAGCTCTATCTGGATTTCTGGATGTAGCTGGGCCAATTGTCTTAGTAATGATGGCAAGACGAAGCCGGATACCATTTCACTGGCCGTAATCCTGACCGTGCCGCGCAACTCGTGGTTTTGCGTGGCAGCAGCCATGCCCAGTGAGCGTGCTGCTGCCATCATGTAGCGGGCTGGCTCCACCAGGTTTTCACCACTACTGGTCAATTTCAAACCACGTGCCACTCTTTCAAACAAGGCTGCACCTACGCTGCTTTCCAGCTCTGCAATCTGTCGTGACAGCGTGGGCTGACTCAGGCCCAGCACCTCGGCTGCCCGCGTCAAGGAACCCTGTTCAACCACAGCAACAAAGCTGCGTATCAGGTTCCAGTCAGTCTGGCTGGGGTCAAAAGTGAGCTTGGACATGGTATTCCTTGATGGCGATTGTAATAGCGGTATGCAAATTTGAATAATATCTATCCATATATGTCGATTGTAAATGCATAGGCTGTGCTTGAAAATGCTTTCATCAGCTAATTTGCTGACAGGCATAAAAAGGGATTTCCTATGAATCTTGCAAGCAAAGTGAGCAATGTCCAACTGCCTTCGGTTCTGGTACTCGGTGCGAAAGGCCGTCTGGGTCAGGGTGCTGTCGAGGCCTTTGCCGCAGCAGGCTGGCGCGTGATTGCCCAGGCACGTACAGCCAGCCATGACAGGCCGGGGCGCAATATAGAATTCCTGCAATGCGATGTACTTGATACCACCCGCATACTGGCTGCCGTGCCCAGGGTGGATGTGGTGATCCATGCCGTTAATCCCGACTATACCCGCTGGGATACGCTATTGCCCCCAACCACCGAAGCAGTCATACGCATCGCTACCGCCAGCCAGGCCTTGTTGATGGTGCCCGGCAATGTGTATAACTTCGGTGCTGATTTACCGGCGGTGCTGGCAGAAGACACCCCCTTTGTCGCCAATACACCCAAGGCTGCACAACGCATCGCCATGGAAGCAAGCCTGGCAGCTGCTACACAGCAAGGCTTGCGATGCGTCATCTTGCGCGCTGGTGATTTTATTGGTGGCACCGGCACCTGGTTGGACTTGGCGATCACCAAGTCACTCGCCAAAGGCGTGGTCACTCATATGGGGCCAGATGATGTGCCACATGCCTGGGCCTACCTGCCCGATCTGGCCAGGATATTCGTGCGTGTTGCTGAGCAACGTCAAGATCTGCCTGCATTCGAGGTCATGCATTACCCCGGTATCACCGCCACGGGCAAGGATGTACATGCCGCACTCGAGCAATTGAGTGGCCGCACATTGCAAGCCAGGGCCTTGCCGTGGTTGTTGATGCAAGGCATAGCCTGGTTTTCTCCCATGCTGCGCGCGGTCATCAAAATGCGTTATCTGTGGCAGCGTCCACACCAATTGCATGGCGAGAAGCTGGAGCATTTACTAGGCAAGATATCCACCAGCAGCTTGCCAGATGCCTTGCATGGCTATGTGCATAAGTCGCCTACCAGCAATTGATATTGCGCTGGCTTATACTGTGTTCATCTTTTCAGTGGAGATGGTATGAGCAAGCAAAATTTCTTTTGGCAGATACAGGCCGGTGAATTGCCGACGCCACCGGCAGCAAAGACCCTGGGTATACGCTTTACGCAGATAGATGCAGAAGCAGGCACGATAGAAACCGAGTTCCAGGCTGTCCATGAATTTACCAATCCGGCTGGCAATATCCAGGGTGGTTTTCTGGCAGCCATGCTGGACGACAGCATGGGGCCAGCATTAGCCGCCACTTTGGCTATTGGTGAATTTGCTCCTACCCTGAACCTGAATGTGTCTTACCATCGTGCCGCAAAAGTGGGGCTGATACAAGGCAAGGCGCGCATAGTAAAGCGCGGCAAGGATATCTGCTTCCTGGCGGCTGAGTTATATCAGGATGAGCATTTGATCGCTAGCGCGACGGCCACAGCCATGGTGCGCAATATGGCTGTGCAGGCCTGATCTGCAAGAATTGCCATAGCAGAGTATATTCAAGTTTTTCTTGTTGTTCATCGCATCCATGACTGAAACCAGCACCGTCATTATCGTTGGCAGTTCCAGAAGCACAGGCAATACTGCTGAACTCGCCATCGCTGTTGCCAGGAAACTCAAAGCCAGCGTTATCGATCTTAATCAATATCAGATCGCCCCCTTTGATTATGCATTCAAAAACCGGGAAGATGATTTCCTGGCACTCATGAAGCAGGTACTCGGCTTTGAACGCATCATATTTGCTACACCCATGTATTGGTACGCCCCCAGTGCTACCATGAAAACTTTCATGGACAGGATTTCTGATTTGCTGAAAATCGAAAAAAACCTGGGACGGCAATTGCGCAGCAAGAAGGCTGCCTTGCTGGGCACGGGTTGTGATGCTGAGCCAGCAGCCTGTTTTGAGCAAGTGTTCCAGCTGACTTTTGCTTATCTGGGCATGGCTTATCAGGGCATGCTGTATGCGCATTGCGAAAATGAATTTATCCATGCCCAGCATTTACTGGCGATAGACAAATTTACAGAGGCCTTGCATGCTCAATGAAACTCAAACCTCAGCTTATCTGCACAGGCTGGCATATCAGGGCCCACGCACTGCCAACCTGGCGACTCTGACAGCTTTGCATCATGCGCATCTGCAAAAAATTGCGTTTGAAAATCTCGATATCAGCCTGGGGAAAAAACTCGATTTATCGACGGCAGCTTTACTGGATAAATTACAGCAGCAAGGCCGCGGTGGTTTCTGCTATGAGCTGAACCAGGCTTTTGCACTCTTGCTGGAATCCCTGGGATTTAGCGTCAGCCGCTTGTCTGCCCGGGTACACAACGGCAAAGACTATGGGCCAGACTTTGATCATATGCTATTGCTGGTGCACGCGGGTGGGCAAGACTATCTGGCCGATGTGGGCTTTGGCGATTGCTTCCGTACGCCTTTGCAATTAGGTGGTGAGGGTTCGCATGAACTGGGCCTGCATTATTATCTGGCTGCGGATGATGAGCAACATCACGTGCTCATGCAGGCCAGGGATGGCGGTGCCGGACATGCGCAATACCGCTTTAGTTTGCAAGCTTATGCGATTAGCGATTTTTTTGAAATGTGTGAGTATCAGCAGACTTCGCCTTTATCCCATTTCACGCAAAAATCGATTTGTTCCATTGCGACTTTGGCGGGGCGTGTCAGTATGTCGAATAACAAGTGCATAGTCACAGATAGTCTCGGGCGGCATGTGCATACTATCCATGGTGAGGATGAATACAGGGCCTTGTTGCAGGAGTATTTTGGGATGAGATTGGCGGGGGATGTGGATGTAGGGAAGTTGTTGGTGAGGCAGGTATAGGAACTGTTTGCTTCAACCACTGACAATCTCATTAACGTCATTCCTGCGTAGGCAGGAATCTAGGGGCGTTCGTGGCATGCCGTGATGTCTATTAACTTCGATTCGTAGGTTGGGCCGGGCCTCGCTAGGCTAGCCCAACACTCGGCATTTGTTAACGCATTCCTTAAAAAAAAAAGCGATATTTTTGAGTTAGGTTTTTAATTACCTGCTTACGTTATTTAATATTGCAGGCCGGTGGTAGACCGGCGGCTACACACCTTTTTGCTTCGCCAAAAAGGTGTGCCAAAAAGGCGACCCAGGCGTCGCTGCCCCCTGAAGGGTGTCCCCTTTGCTGCAAGTCAAAAAATGGGAAAGTCCGAAAACTCGCTTCCCTTGCAGGGCGCACAATCGCTTGCAAGCGATTGCCGTTACGCAGGCGGACAGCATGCTGTCCGAAACCCCTGCTACACCTCAAACATCGGCCTTTCTTTTTCCATTTTCTGCCTTGCAGCAAAGGCATCGACACATGGGAACTGCAGAAAATCAACTGCAACGTCAACAGCACCATCAATCCAATTGCTGTTGATATTTCATGACACCGCAATCAATCAACAATCCGCATCCTGAATTGCCTGCCCTTGATATTGGTACGGCTCAGCCTATCTACCGTTTTTTCAGCAACCTGTCTGTCGATGGCGACGTAAGTCACAAATTCCGAGACATTGATTTTGCCTACCTGTTCTTTTTTCAAACCCAGGTCGGCAGTCAGCGCGCCGAGTAAGTCGCCGGGGCGGAGTTTGTCTTTTTTGCCGCCCATGATGCAGATGGTCATCATCGGGGCTTGCAGGTCTCTTTCCGGGCCGGCTTCAATTGCGTGGATATCGCCCCAACTGACGGATTCACCCTGATACTCTTCTATGAGTTTGACCCACTTCTTTTCGCCCGGTGTAGCGAGGCTCAGGGCCAGGCCTTTTTCACCGGCGCGGCCTGTGCGGCCTATGCGGTGGATGTGGACTTCGGTGTCTTTTGATACATCGACATTGATGACGGCACCCAGCGTTTGTATATCGAGGCCGCGGGCGGCGACGTCGGTGGCGACGAGGACTGAGCAGCTTTGATTGGCGAAACGTATCAGGACCTCGTCGCGGTCACGCTGTTCGAGGTCGCCATGCAGGGCCAGGGCGCTGATACCCTGAGCGTGCAATTCTTCTGTCAGTTCGCGGCAATGGATTTTGGTATTGCAAAAGGCAATCGTGGATGTCGGCTGGTAATGATGCAGCAGCGTGGCGACAGCGGTATTGCGCCCTTCTGGTGTGACCAGATAAAACATTTGCTCAATGTGATTGGCGGCATGCTGGGATTCGACCTTGATCTCCACCGGGTCGCGCAGCAGTTGTTCGCTGGCCTGGCGTATATCGTCCGGGTAAGTTGCCGAGAACAGCAGGGTTTGCCGGCGCGTGGGCGTGGCGGCGACGATGTCGTAGATATCATCATAAAAGCCCATATCGACCATGCGGTCGGCTTCATCGAGTACCAGGGTTTGTACGGTTTTCAGGTTGATGGTGTTGCGGCTGATATGGTCGATCAGGCGGCCAGGTGTGCCGACCACGATGTGGGCACCATATTCGAGTGAAGCAATTTGTGGCCGCATGGCCGTGCCACCGCACAGGGTGACGATCTTGACGTTTGGCATGGTCCTGGCCAGACGGCGCAATTCATTGGCGACCTGGTCAGCCAGCTCACGTGTAGGGCATATCACCAGGGCTTGTACGGCAAAATAAGTGGGATTGAGCTTGGCCAGCATGCCTATGCCAAAGGCGGCGGTCTTGCCGCTACCGGTCTTGGCCTGGGCGATCAGGTCTTGTTGCTGCAGGATGATGGGCAGGCTGGCTGCCTGTATCGCTGTCATTTCCTTGTAGCCCAGGCTGTCCAGATTGGCAAGCATGGGGGCGGATAGCGGCAGGGTATTAAAGGCGGTGGATTCTGACATGGGATGTATTTTGTATGAAGACGACGACAGCAGGCCGCTCTTTCATGAGCAGCCCGGCGGATATGTCGTCATTGTAGGTTAAGCTGCCGCCAGCGTCGCGGGCTTTGCAGTGTGAAAGAGTAAAACGCAGTATTTATGCCGGCCAGACCAGGTATTCAATGCCATTTTGTATAGAACCTATGACCAGGGCTTGGTTTTCGGCGCTTTCACAAAAACTGGCGAGGGCACCGGCAGCAGTAATTTTATGGGTATTGAGCTGGTCCAGCCAGTAATCGAACCCCGCCTTGTCTGGCGTCCTGTGCAAGACATTCTGGTAAAAATTATTGATCAGGGTGGTGTTCGACGGCGCACTGCCATATATTTTCTGGAACTCTGGGGAGAGCATGAAACCTGCTGCCACTGTAGTCAGGCTGGAGCCATGGTCCATGTCATTGATCCAGTAACCCAGGCCCTTCAAGTCTGGCTTGCGGTCAAAGGCGGCCTGGTAAAGTCGGTATGCCTGCCCAGCTGTGCCACTGATATCAAGGGCTATGTTTTCATCGCTGAAATGCAGACGCTCTACACTGACTAGTGTATCCGTACCTTCTATACCAGTTTTAGCGTTGACGACCGCGGTGATGCCACTTGCCGTGATCGTGTAATCGCCGTGCAAGCCACTGTAGTTGGCCGTATCCAGACCCAGGCCACCGTCTATGGCATCATTGCCACCGTTGCCAGTGAAAGTATTGTTGAGTGTGTTCCCTATCAAGCGATCGTCCCCGGCACCACCTATGGCGTTTTCTATATAGGCACCAAAAGCGATGCCCAGGTTGCCTATGCCGTCATAGGTGGGGACGGTGCCGCCGGTATACCCCTTGGGATTGGGGGCAGATATCATGCGGATATCAGAATAATTGCCAGGTGTGAGGTCTATCACGCAGCCCAGCGTGAAATTGGCGACGGAAATCGTGTCATTGCCACCAGCATCCCAGATGGTTTTGAAAAATGGGGTATTCGGATCAAAGGTGTAGGTATCATTGCCGGTTTTGTAATTATTATTGGCTCCATACAGATATTGCATGACAGCGATATCATAGACCATGGGTGTTTCCTGAACGACATCCTTGAAGGTAAACACGGGCTTGTTATTGCTGTCATAGGTGATGGTGCGGAACAAATCATTGTCTACGCTGGTATACGACATGATGGTATTCTGTCGTGTATCCATGGCGGCTGGCAAGGTCGTGCCAGCGTCAAAAGGATGCTTCAAGCCCAGCGCATGACCAATCTCATGCATCAGTGACATGAAATTATAAGAACCGGTACTCCAGTCCTTACTGGTAGCGCCCGAGCTTTCCGTCGAAATCCAGATATCACCACCATCAGGATAGCTTTTGTTCGGCTGGTAAGCCCAGCCCCAGGCTTTTTTATTCGACACCGTCATATCTATGGCCGAGGTCCAGGCGATGCGTATATCACCGGCACTGTTGATATTGTCAGCTACCGGGACGAAATTCAGGTTCGCGACATCGGCCCAGGCCTGGAAGGCTTTGGTAGCAGAAAGCTGTTGTTCTGCAGTCAAGGCAAAATGGGATGTGGCCTTTTGTTCTTCCAGTGTGGAATACTTGCCGGCAGGAGTGAGGCCGTAAAAATAAGAATCTCCACTTGTCCAGGGAAAGCTATACGAGACGGTCGCGCCTGTGGATGAGCCTCCCCCCCATTTGATGCCATGCAAGATGGCGTCAATAATGAGCTGGCCAGACAGAGGCACGTTGCTGGCGGGTGAGGCAGAATTAGGCGTAGGCATGGCGATGTATGGTCAATGCGGTAAATGCGATAAGTACGACTCTTGGCATGCTCGCATGCCAAGTATCCAAATTCTTATTTTAGCGGGTATTCATCAATTCTGATGGTCCCCTTGATAATAAAGGCAGACTGGTAATAATACGATAAGCGCATTAAGCTAGAAGGCATTCTTCCCTTCGCTCGGGATCATCACTGAATATTTCAGGAGACCTGCCATGATGCTTGCTGCCATAGTCTTGCTTTTGCTAATCGCTTTTATATTGTTTGTCGCCACCCGGCCAGATGATTTTCGTATTGAGCGTTCGCTCATCTTGCAGGCCAGACCGGAACAGATTTTCCCCCTGATTAACGACTTTCATGAATGGGAAGCCTGGTCGCCATGGGAAAAAGCTGATCCTGCTGTGCAGCGCATCTATAGCGGTGCGGCACAGGGGCAGGGAGCCATCTATGCCTGGAAGGGTAACAAAGATCTTGGCGAAGGCAAGATGGAAATTCTCGAAACCCGCCCCCATGATTACCTGCGTCTGCAAATCAATTTCTACAAGCCATTTACTGCGCAAAACACCATCGAGTTCCGCCTTGAAGAAAAAGAGGGTCACACTGTCGTCAGCCATGCCATGTTTGGCCCCAGCAATTTCATGTCCAAACTCATGAGTTTGTGCTTCAGCATGGATAAAATGGTGGGTAGTAAATTCGATGAAGGCTTGCATAGCCTGAAAAACATCGTGGAGAAAACCTGAGCTGGTTGATCAGCCTATAGAAAGGACTACACATGGCAAGACAGCGAAAATTCTATACCTGGTTATGCCAGCACAGTATCACCAGCTTTCTTATATTGACCCTGAGCTTCGTGGTATTTGGCAAACTGTCTTTTGATATTGTCCATCTGTTCAGCGCGAATGCAGAATACCTGCTCGATAATGGCTGGATAGGTTTGGTGGAAGGTGGTTTGCAGCAATTGCTGGAATTGATACTGTGCGCCTGTGCTGCCATGGCTGCATATATGCTCTTCAAATTATGCGAGCAGGCTTTGCTGGAAAGGCTGCGTCACCGCGCTGACTAAAAAAATAAAAAACCAAAAAACAAAACACAGCAAGAACTATCATGCGACAACACTGAGGTCTGGCTATTCTGAAGTCTGTCAGGGAGAAATGATTGAGCGAATCTAATTATCAAACGCGCATGCTGCGAGTATTAAGGTATATCGACAGCCATCTGGATGAAGATCTGTCGGTGGAGCGTTTAAGTGAAGTCGCAGCTTTCTCAAAATACCATTTTCACCGGCAGTTTTCTGAATACTTTGGTCTGGCGGCATTTCGTTATGTGCAGCTATTGAGGCTTAAAAAAGCCATGTATGAACTAGCGTTTCGCAGCCATAAACAGGTCATTGATATCGCCCTGGAGAATGGCTATGAAAGCAGTGAGGCTTTTTCCCGTGCTTTTAAAAAAAGCCTGGGGCTCAGTCCAGCGCAATTCAGGAAACAGCCACAATGGCATGCCTGGCATGCCTGGCAGGACAGCAATCTGACCATAGACCACATGAGAGAACAGCATATGCCTACTACGTATCAAATCGCCGACGTGCGCATCACGAACTTCCCCCAAACCCGCATAGCCGTGCTGGAGCACCGTGGCGCTCCCAGTCTATTGGGTAAGAGCATCCAGCAATTCATTGCCTGGCGCAAGCTCAATAAACTACCACCCAGCATCAGTGCGACTTTTAATCTCATCTACGATGATCCTGAGCAGACACCTGCTGACGATTATCGCTTTGATCTGGCTGCTGCAGTAGCGGCACCAGTGGCAGATAATGAGCATGGTATCGTCAACAAGATCATCCCTGCCGGAGAATGTGCGGTGATCAGGCATATAGGCAGCGACGCACAATTGGGCAATGTGGTACGTTTTTTGTATAACAACTGGTTGCCCCAAAGCGAACGCAATTTACGGGATTTTCCTTTGTTTTTTCAACGTATCAGTTTCTTCCCGGATGTACCTGAGCACTTGATGGTGACAGACGTATTTCTGCCATTGCAAAAATAAACTTACAGATCAAGCACCAGCTCACCTGCTTGAGCACGCGAGACACAGATGCAGATACGGTTTTTTTGCTCTGCTTCTGTCAACACGGCATCCCTGTGCTGGGCTTGTCCGCCCAGCAGTTTCACGGCGCAAGTACCACAATTGCCGGTTTCACACTCGGCATCTGCTGCCACACCATGGGCGCGCACTGCCTGCAAGATACTTTGATCAGCACGGACATGGATGATTTTTTTACTGCGCACCAGCTCCACCCGGATTTCTGCATCATCTGCTGACTTCTGTGCTGCAAATCTTTCATAGCGTATCCTTTGCTTATCCATGCCCAATGCTGCGGCGCTACTCAGCACCGCGGCTATCATGCTGGCAGGGCCGCAGACATAGATCAGACTATCCTTGCTGGCTGCCGCCATGATCTGGGGTATATCCAGACGCTGCTGCTGGTCAGCTGCGTGCAGATGCAGGGACGCCCCCAGCTGCCCCTGCAATTCCTTACGATATGCCATGGCCTGAAGATGACGGCCAGCGTAATGCAATACATATGGCCGGCCTTGGGCCTGCAAGCGCTCTGCCATGGGCTTGATGGCCGTGATACCTATGCCACCGGCAATCAGTATGGCCGGTGCAGCATGGGTATGTAGTTTGAAGTCATTGCGCGGCAGGTCGCAATGCAGATGCATGCCAAGTTCATACAGACCATGCACAGCCAGGGAACCACCACGCCCTTCAGGCTCTGCCAGTACGGCAATTTCATATACCTCCGGCCGCCCAGCAGCGGAGCTGATGGAGTATTGACGGGTTCCGGCTTGTCCATCTGCGAGCAAGACTGGTACGCGCAAATGCGCACCGGCAGTCACCACAGGCAAGTCTCCACCTTTAGGATCACGCAATTCATAGGCACGTATGCGCTGGCTTAGTTGGCGCACGCCAGTAATGACCAGTTCCAGAGGACCGTGGCCCAGACGGCTGAGTTTTACTGGTGAGGGCTGTTGCTTTAATTGTTCTTCGAGCTGACGGTTTTCTGCCAGCAGGCTGGCCAGCATGGCTTGCACTTCTTTATCGGTAAACCGGGGCGTGATGTGTTGCGGGCAATTCCATTCTATGGCTTCCACCGTGATTACTACGGCACGTTCGACACGAGCGCGGTAGCTGGACATTTCCAGTTTTGCGATCAAACGGGGATCTTCACTTTCATGGACGATCCTGGCCCGGCCCCAGATTTTCAGGCGGCGGCGGTTGGCGTAATCCATGAGTATCAAAGAGATCTTGTCGCTGGCAAACAGGTTGCCTACGCTCAGGTATTGGGCATTGCCGGAAAAATCGGCATAGCCTATGGTTTTATCATCAATGACTTTGAGAAAACCGGCCGGGCCACCACGGTGTTGCACATAGGGCCAGCCGTTTTGCGAAATCGTTGCTTGATAAAAGCTGTCACGGGCAGTGATGAACTCCATGTCCCGTTCCAGCAAGTAGTCACGTTTTTCTTCCGCCAGTTCAAAACCTCGATTGGCTTCACGGCTGCCATACAGGCTTTGTGCAGCTTTCACGCTAGGGGTAAAACTGATATCGGCGAATGCGCGTGACATGATGATTTCCTTGTTGTTACGGGACGGGAGTATTGCTGGAATCAGAGGCTGACTTTAGGGAAGTCAATTTCCAGGCGGCTGGCCTTGCCCAGGATATTCGTCAGGATATTCATCCCTACATGGGTGATGACCTCGACTATATCCGCATCGCTAAAACCCGTGTCGCGCATTTCCAGAATTTCTGCCGTGGTGACTTCGCCACCATGCTCGACCAGTGAGCGGGCAAATTTCACGGCAACGGCTGCTTTGGCATCCTGGCTGCTGCCAGCACGATTGGCCGCCATTTCTTCATTATTCAAGCCTGTGCCGCGACCTATCGCAGTATGGGCAGACACGCAGTACTCACAGGAATTCTTCTGTGCTACAGCCAGGGCGATACGCTCACGGGTTTGCGGGTCCAGGCTGCCCTCACTGGCGATACCATGCAAGCCCAAAAAAGCGCGCAAGGCAGCGGGTGAATTGGCGAAGGCCTTCAAAAAATTGGGGACCATGCCCAGTTTTGTTTGTATTGCTTCCAGCAGGGCCAGTTGCTCAGCGTTGGCAGTTTCTTTAGTGACGAGATTGATGCGGCTCATGATTTTTCCATTCAAAGTAGGGTAGTAGCAAGTGCTATAGGGAGCAAGTGCATGGACTACAGTTTGTGCCTTCCTTTGAAATATAGGAATAGACTAATTTATTAATTAATTATTTCATTAAGTGGAATAATATGGAAAACCCTGCATAAGCCTGGAGAAATGCTGGAACTATTTAAACTGGGATATGTCTCTATTTACGCCTAATTCCAGCTATTTCATGCTAATTAGCTAATTGATGTGCGTATTTTTTTAAAAAATTGAAAAATCTTCACTGGCCCTACTGTTCAGTCTGCTTGCAAGTGGCAGGCGCAGCTATACTGCCGCCCAAGATTCGTGCTCATGCTGTCAGAATTTAATTTGGAGTGTATTTTGTTGAAGACCCTTGCTTTTCCGCTGGCCCTGGCTGGCGTTTTTTCATCTGCTTATGCTGACGAAGGTCAGTGGCAGCCCTATCAGTTGCCGCAACTTAAATCTGAATTGAAACGCATAGGCATTAATGTGCCAGCAGAAAAATTGGCAGATTTGAACAAACACCCTATGTCAGCCATGGTCTCACTAGGGGGGTGCTCGGCTTCTTTCGTCTCCAGTACAGGCCTGGCGGTGACCAACCATCATTGCGCCTATGGGGCAATACAAAGAAATTCGACGGCAGAAAAAAATTACATCGCCAATGGTTTTCTGGCCAGGACCATGGCAGAAGAATTGCCAGCGGGTCCCGATACCCGCATGTATATCACTGACAAGGTCGAAAATGTCACGGCGCTAGTCACACAAGGTTTGACAGCCGCCATGTCTGGCCGCGCCAGAACAGAACATGTAGAAAACCGTATCAAGGCCCTGATTGCAGAATGCGAACAAGACAAGGCCTATCGCTGTTCCGTGCCGGGCTTTCACCGTGGCCTGGAGTACTACCGTATACGCCAGATGATGATACGTGACGTGCGCCTGGTATATGCGCCCTCAGACAAGGTAGGCAATTTTGGCGGTGAAGTCGATAATTTTGAATGGCCGCGCCATACTGGCGATTACTCCTTCCTGCGTGCCTATGTAGGCAAGGATGGCCGCCCTGCCGACCCTGCTGCCGGCAATGTGCCATATCAGTCCAAAGACTTCCTGGTGGTATCTGCGCTGGGCTTGAAGGAGGGCGATCCTATCCTGCTGGCCGGTTATCCTGGCCGTACCAGCCGCTACAAGCTGCCAGCAGAAATACGCTTTGCCCGCGATGTCAGCTATCCCGCCAAGGTGGCAGAATCCAAGGCCGACCTGGCTGTAATTGCTGCTGCGACGCAGGGCAACGCTGGTGCTGGCGTACGCTATGCGAGCGTGGTCAAAGGTATCAATAATGGATTGAAAAAAACCGAGGGCTTGCTTGACGGTTTTGCCCGTAAAGATATCGCTGCCATCAAAGATGGCCAGGACGCCGAGTTTCGGCTATGGTTTGCCCAGCATGGCAGTAACAAGAATTTGCTGAAGGAACTGGATGACATCATCGCTGCCGACATGGCCATGTCGGACGAAGAGTTCGCCTGGAACGTTGCCAATACCAGTGAATTGCTGAAGAGTGCACGCACGCTGTATCGCCTGGCCATAGAAAGCGAAAAACCGGATGCAGAACGCTATACTGGCTACCAGCAAAGGGATATGGCTATTATTGCCGGCAAACTCAGTCGCCTGGAGCAATCCTATTTGCCCAATGTGGATCAGGCCAGGTTTACGGCGGCCTTGCAAAGATATAACCTCTTGCCTGCTGCATCCCATCCGAAAGGCTTGGATGCATTGCTGCCGACTCCTGAAAGTGTTGCCAGCTTGTATCAGCAAAGCAGCATGGGTGAAACTGCCGAGCGTCTGGCCTGGATGAGCAAGGACCGCAAGGCTTTCGAACAATCGGACGATGCCTTTATCCGCCTGGCGGTGAAATTGCATGACACCGGTATGTCGCTGGAAAACCACCACAAGGAACTGGACGGCAATCTGGAACGTGTCATTCCCCAATATATGCAAGCCGTCATCGAGTGGAAAAAATCCCAAGGCAAACCAGTATATGCTGATGCCAATTCCACCCTGCGCGTGACGTATGGCACGGTAGCCCCCTATTCACCACGTGACGGCATCAGCAAGGGGCCGTTCACGACTGTTGAAGGCATAGTCGAAAAACACACAGGCAAGTCACCCTTCAATATGCAAGAAAGTTTGCTGACTGCGGTCAGGGAAAAACGCTATGGCCTGTTCAAGGATAATGTCTTGCAGACTGTGCCAGTCAATTTCTTGTCGAGCGCCGACACCACCGGTGGTAATTCTGGTTCTGCGGTCTTGAATAAAAATGGTGAACTGGTGGGTTTGAATTTTGATTCCACCTATGAGTCCATCACCAAGGATTGGTATTTCGATAGCGCCATTACACGTGCGATCCATGTCGACATACGTTATATGCTATGGGTCATGAAAGAAGTCGATCATGCCGATAATCTCTTGAAAGAAATGACCATCAAGTATCCAGGCAAATAAGGCTGGTATGCATGAGGTAAGGGGCTGATTTTTTTCAGCCCTTTTTTTATTTTTGGCAAATTTATAGTGTGGCTCCGTGCCCAGCCCTTGCGGCATAAGACAAACAATTTAATTTCTGCGGCTAGCTCTGGTGCATTTGACATATGCCTGTTTTTTTAGTCTGTGTTGTGTGCGGGACACATCTGCCTGATCGCATTCTGGACCATACTGACCTAGGCTGTATGAATATCAGTCTCTGCTGTATCCGTTGTGTGCTTACCCCTGACTTTCAAGGGCAGGTGGATGATGATGCGGGTGCCTGCGCCAGATGGGCTTTCTACTTTTATACTTCCTTCCAAAGTGCCAGTTACCAGGTTGTAGACGATATTCATTCCTAACCCCGAGCCACCCTGCCCCAGTTTGGTGGTGAAAAACGGATCAAAGATGCGGCTCAGATGTTCAGGGGCGATACCCAGGCCGTCGTCGGTGAAGATCAATTCCAGTTCTTCATTTGGCAAGCGGCGACTGCACAGTTGCATGGTTCCGCCTGCCCGGCCTTCAAACCCATGGACGATGGCATTACTGACCAGGTTGGTGATGATCTGTGCCAGGGCACCAGGATAACTATCCATGTTGAGCCCTGCTTCCAGATCCAGGTGGAGTTGATGCTGTTTGACGAACATGGGTTCTATTGTCACGATCAGCTCTTGCAATACTTGCTGTAAGTCGAAACTGCGTCTGCGGTCACTGGACTGGTCTGCCGCCACTTGTTTGAAACTGGCGACCAGGGTGGCGGCTCTTTCCAGGTTACGGATGACGATGAAGCCGCCTTTATGGATGAGTTCAGCGGTAGAGTTAAGTATGGAACGACGCGGGCGCTCACTTTTCAATTCTTCCAGCAAGTCATCAGCATAGGCCTGCACGCTGCTGGAAGCGGTCAGGCTGTTACCTAGCGGTGTATTTAATTCATGGGCGACGCCAGCAACCAGCATGCCCAGTGCTGCCATTTTTTCGGTGCGCACCAGCTCACTCTGCATGGCAGTGATGGAACTCAGCGCTTCCTGCAAATTCGCGGTACGGTCGGCGACACGTTGTTCCAATTGCTCGTTGAGCTGACGAATTTCGCTCTCGACTTCACGTTGCCTGCTGATATCAATGGGCGAAAAAATCACTACTTTCTGTCCCTCGGATTCCAGCATGCGTGCCGATAACAGGCAGGTAATGATCTTGCCATTCTTTTGCCGGAGCAAGGCTTCATAATTGTCGACAAAAGCTTGTGACTGTAATTGCTGCAGATAAGGGGCACGTGCCTGAGGGTCTTTCCAAAGCGCGAGCTGTAGCGGGGTCTTGCCCAGGAATTCCAGACGGGTATAACCGAATTGCAGGAGCAGGGCATTATTGACTTCCATCAGCACATCATCGTCGACGGCCATCAGGGCCAGCGGTACCGGCGAGCTTTGAAATAAATCCACAAAGCGGCCCTCACTCGCCCGCAACTTGTTTTCCGAGCGTTGCAATTTGTCCATATGCAAGACCAGGTACCAGGTCAGCAATAAGTGAAAGACGATGAAAATACCGGAAAAAAACAGCCTGTCCCTGGTACGGGCCTGCCAATTGACCAAGACCTTATCGAGTTCACGTCCAAACAAAGTGGTAACTGGAAAACCATTGACCTTGCGATAGGCATATTGATACAAGTGCTGCTGACTGTCGTCATGGTAGGCTTCAAATGCGCCTTCCACCGCTGTGGCTTGCAAAGCATGCAAAACCGGTGCCGGTAATTTGTTTTGCCTGAATTCGCGCCCGGCAGAGGCCGAGCTGACGATCACCAGTCCATTATCAGACACCAGTTGCACCAGGGCCTGGCTATCCTTGGCGACACGGTCATACACTGTATTGAAATAACTCAGCGACACTTCTGTGCTGATCAAGCCGACGTGGCGGCCATGGCGATCATACAGATTGCGTGCCAGGGGCAGCACCAGCTCCGCATCGATGAAGCGCTGCAAAGGGGACCCTATCGTTACCAACCGATATTGTGGGCGCTGCAGCAACCATGTCATGTAATCCCTTTCTTCAGTATTGAAGACATAGGAAGGGAAATCCATGGTGCTGACCCAGCGTTCACCCTGGCGATTGGCGAATTGCAAGGCACCGGCAGAGCGGCTGTTTTTCAAGGTTTCTTCTATAACATCATGGATGGCGGCATCGTCGCTCGCTTTTTCCTGACGGATGGCTTGCACACCGTTGGCGACCGTATCAAGCCGGATGGAAGCTGTGGCCAATTGCTGCTGCGCATGTTCTTCCAGCAAGCGCACAGCAACCAGGCCATTTTCTCGCTCAGATGCCAAAGTGATACGGCGATCTTCGAAAATGGCCCAGGCAGTTTGCAACAAGATGGCGATGGAAGTTAATCCCACGAAGAAGAGCAGTACGGTGCGTGGATTTCCCAATTGCCGCCAGCGCATCATCGGGCCCATTCCTTGGGTATGCCGCAACCAAAAAACAAATCGCCAGCACGTTCTATATACGATGTTTTCAATTCAACGAATTTGCCACGGGTGGCGCCAGGCCATTTGTAATCTACCCAGCCTTTGCCGCTCTTGCCATTGGCGACATCGAGGAAGCGCCGGATAATATAAATACCATCGGGGTCCCGCATATCCAGCAAGTTCTTTCCTACCAGCGCGGGGAACGCGGTGTTGGCCTGGGTGATGCCATCACCCTTCAAATTAAAGGCAAACAGATACAACTCACCGTCAACCAGCACGCCTTTGGGATTATTGATTTCTGCCAATGTGCGTTCACGACCATGCTGGTTTTGGAAAGCGATGGCTTTCTGGACCAGGGCAATGACTTCATCAGGACGCCTGATTTTGCGCTCGGCCCTTGACTCTGCCGTGACACTGCTCAAAAGCAGACCGACAAGCAAGCTGACAAGAAATTTCCACACTAACCTCTCCCTGGCATGAAGCTGGTCGTACAGAACAAGTTTGGATAGTGCCGCCCGCTATAAGCTTGGAGGGGAAGCCACTGCTTCCCCCATGGCGTAGAAGAATTGGCTGCTAACAATGATGGCAAACGGATTAAACGGATTTATTTGTAGATACCGCAACCTATCCAGATATCGCCCACGCGTTCTATATATGATTTTTTTGCCTCCAGTGCCTTGGTGATGGAATTGGGCCATTTATAACTGACCCAACCCTTGCCTTCCGGGCTGACGGCTATCTTGTTGGCTTCGCGTATCAAATAGACACCGTCTACATCTTTCATATCCAGTAGTTGCTTGCCTATCATCTTCTGGTTTTGCCCGTGTGCCAGGACGATGCCATCGCCATTGGCACCGTACACAAAAAAATACAACTCGCCTTTGACAAATTCACCATTCGGATCACTGAACGCTGCCAGGGCTTTTTCCTTGCCATTTTTCTTATAGTATTCCACGCCCTTCTTAACAAAGGCAACGGCCTGTTCTTCTGTCGCCTTTTCATTCGCACTGGCGGTGCCGCCAGCAACTAAGCCAAACAACACTATCATGAACTTTATCAATAAACCTCTCATTGCCTATCTCCATGTTGTCAAGTGGGCAGGGATGGCTGCATTTGCAAGTGCTACCATGCTTACAATCTAGATGAACTGAATAGGTTTTCCTATAGAAATTTTGCAAAAAAAGGTTATTTAACTTTATAGAAAATTTGAATGGAAATTAAATAGTGTAATTATTGTTGCCTGGGCGGACGAGTAGGTGCCTGCGCAAACTGCCTGCAATCGTCACTTACCTGTAGCCAGCTTAACTGGCTTTCACAATACAAGGCCAGGCGCGGCGCCAGTTCTTCATGCACTGCGACCGTACCCAGATAGAGCATGGCCAGGCCAGCATATTTTTCCGGATTGGAATTGTAAACAGGCGTGCCGCAGTGACGGCAAAAATGCCGAGTAGTTTGCGCTGTGACTGGATAGGCGGACAGCGCTGCCTGACCTCGAGTAAAGCATAATTCTGCGGCCTGTACTACCACGTACGCAGACAGCGGGGCTCCCGTCATACGGCGACACAGGCCGCAGTGGCAAATCACGACTTGCAATGCTGGTGAAGGACAATGGTAGAAAATTTTCTCGCAACTACAAGCACCAGATATGGTTTGCATATGAGTTTTCACAAGTGAATGCAGCCGGTAAGGAAGATGAGTATTTACGCACTTTCCCATTCCAGGTTTTTGCCATGCCCCCAGATGACAGGGGGTACATAAATTTTTGCCCATGCCGCTATGTGTGCGGCTGGCATGGGGCGGGCAATGCCATAACCCTGGGCCAGATCGCAACCCAGACGCATCAGCGCCACGCCGTGCTCTGCGGTTTCCACACCTTCTGCAATGACGCTGCGCTTGAAGGCACTGGCCAGGCCGATGATGGCGCTGATGACAGCCAGGTCATCCTTGTCTTCCAGCATGTCACGTACAAAGCTCTGGTCGATTTTCAAGGTATCGGCTGGCAGTCGCTTCAGGTAAGACAGTGAGGAATAACCGGTACCAAAATCGTCAAGTGCAAAACTGACACCAATTTGCTGGCACGCCAGCATGACTTCGCGCACATACCCGATATCCTGTATGGCGGCAGATTCCAGTATCTCTATCTCCAGTTTTTCTGGTGCGACATCAGGATAGGCGGCGAGTATCCCGCGCAGGCGTGCGACGAAATCCTTGCATTGAAAATGGCGTGCGGCGATGTTAACGCTGATGACCCAATCTGCATGCGATTCATTCCACGCGCGCAATTGTGCCATGGCCTGATGCAAGACCCAGTCACCGACATCGATGATCAAATCCGTATGTTCTATCAGCGGTAAAAAATGCAGCGGGCCAACTATGCCCTGTTCGGGATGCTGCCAGCGCAATAAGGCTTCCATGCCTGTAATGCGGCCTTGACGCATATTCACCTTGGGCTGGAAGTACAGACGCATTTCACCTTGCTGCAAAGCCTGGCGTATGCGGGTGCGCTGATTATGATGGGTGCGCAACTGCTGGTCTTGCTCGGCATCGAATAAATGAAACTGATTGCGGCCATTTAATTTGGCCTGGTACATGGCCTGGTCGGCGCAGCGCAGCAGGGTATCGGCATTGACATCGTCGCGCGGATAAATCGCCACGCCTATGCTGGCTGACAGGCTGATGCTGTGCTGCTCTATTTGATAGGGTTGTGCCAGTTCTGCCAGGAGCAGGGCCAGGTTCAATTCCACACCAGCGACATCGCGCTGGTTTTGCAACAACACCACAAATTCATCACCACCCAGGCGTGCCACATGATGTTCACTGGCGGTGCTGTTTTCCAGGCGACGGGCGACTTGTTGCAATAATTTGTTGGCGAATTCCTGGCCGTGACTTTGATTGATGGCTTGAAAATGATCGAGGTCGAGCAAGCAAACCGCCAGCCACTTTTTCTGGGTGCGTGCGGCTTGTATCGCCGCGCTGAAACGTTCGTTCAGTGCTGCGCGGTTTTCCAGTCCGGTCAGGACATCGTGGCCAGCCTGCCAGCTCAGTTGCTGCATGAGCTGCTGCTTTTCACTGACATCACGAAACACCAGTACACAACCCATGACCTTGCCATTTTTTTGACGTATCGGAGCTGCCGTATAGTCGACCGTAAAGCGTTGGCCACCCCGCGCATGCAGGCTTTGATTATTCGCTTGCAAGATGTCGCTGCTCTGGCAAATTTTTTGCAAAAATCCTGCCAGTTGCTGGTGCTGTTGTTCATCACCCAGAGAAAACACTTCTGTCAGTGCATGTGCCTGCGCTTCCTTGCGGCTCCATCCACAAATTTGCTGTGCGACCTTGTTGAGCATCAGTATGCGTCCATGGACATCGGTACTGATGACGGCATCACCTATCGATGCCAGCGTGGTTTCCACTCTCTCGTTTTCTGCTGCCAGGGTGGCCTGCGCCTGATTGCGTTCACTGATGTCTATCAGTGCTCCTATGCTGCCGGTGGCCTGGCCTTCGACATTGGTAAAGCTGGCCTGGTAGTAAATCACATCCAGAATTTTCCCGTTTGCCTGTATTTGCATTTCCATGACAAGTTTGTCGTGGCCATTTTCTTGTGGCGGTCTCTTGCTGGCGTGCAGGGCCAGCACTGGCATGGGGCGTCCGACTACATCGATGGCGCTCAAGGCAAACAATTCTTCCCAGGCGCGATTGATGCGCTGGCAGATGCCATGCTGGTCCTGGAAAAAAATAGGGATGGGCAGGGCATGCAACAATTGCCAGGTGAAGTGCAGTTGCTCGCTATTGGCGCGCTGGCTGCGCTGCAGTGTCAGCAGCAAGGCTTGTACTTCGGTCGCCATGCTATTAAAGGTGAGCGCCAGGGCGCGCGCCTCGGCTGTGCCAGTAACGGCCATGCGTATCGTATGCTGGCCCTTTTTGAATTTGTCGCTGGCTTCCGCCAGTTTATGCAGGCTGCGCGCATTGGCGCGCAGTATCAAACCCAGCAAGAAATAAATCGTGAAAATAATGCTCACAGAAATTTTTGCCTGGCTCATGACTTTTTGCCAGATATGCAGGTGTTCATTATCTGCACTGCTGTCCAGGCGCAAGAGCGCTACCTCACCATCCGGCAGTTTGACTTCTGTGGCCACACTCTCTGCTGGCAAAGACAAGTACCTGACAAACCATGCCGGTACTGCAGATGCAGGGGGAACTTCATCCTGCTGCTGGATTTCTTGTTGCCGGTATTGCCAACTGATGCGCCAAATGGCCGGGCTGGATGCGACTTCCTGGGCCAGCAAATTGCGTATGGCTGGCGTATTGGCTTGCTCTGACAAGCTGCTCAGTGCCGGGATCAGGTAATGTACGCTGTGGCGCAATTCTGTGCTCTGCCTTTGCCGGGCATCCCTGACTTCGCCATCTATCATCAGGTAGTAACGCAAACCACTGACTATGACGATCAATACAAAGATGGGTATGAATAAACGGGTATATACGCCTCGCTGCTGCCATCGCTGTAAAAGATCTTGTAATTTTTGCACAAATTCGACGAATTCCAGTAGTAAAGACGGTTTGCTTGAGTATGCGAGCGGGTCAGGAATGGGGACAATTTTAACCTGAAGATGCATATTGTCACATTGAAAAAAATTGATACTCAGCAAAGAGGCGGCAACCAGCCAGCATGTACTCATCGAATATAATGAAGCACTCAGCTTGAACATATTATCTGGATAGCAAACTCATCATGAAACTCTATCGTTACCTGACTGGCCCGGACGACAAGGCTTTTTGCCTGCGTGTGACAGCAGCCCTGAATCAGGGCTGGAATCTGTATGGCGGGCCTACCCTCAGTTTTAATGGCCAGCAGACCATCGCAGGCCAAGCCATCATCAAGGAAGTGGATGGTGAGTTTACGCCAGACCTGGATTTATCCAGCTTGTAGGCTGGAGCAGGCTGATACGGTAACTGACGATGCAAGAAAAACACAAAAATTTCCCTTCAGGGCTGGAAGCTTTTTTCCTCATCGTCTTCTTGCTGGGCATAGAGTTCATCATTGCTATCCTGGTCCATGACACCAAGTCCTGGACTGGCGTGGGGGCGGAAGACATCGATGGTGTCATTGCGGTCTTGTCGAATGCTGTCTTGTTCTCGGCCATATTGCACTACAAGGGCTTGAGCTATACAGAGTTGTTTCATTCCTCTGCGGGTAAATCCAAAGGCAGTATTTTTCTCTTGATCTTGCCTATATTATTGTTGCTGCCAGGACTGGACATGTTGCTGGTTTTTTTGGGGACCTTGCTGGAAGCATGGCAACCCGTGCCAGCTGGTCAGCAAAGAATGTTTGATGAGATGATGAACAATGGGGTGCACTCCATCATCACGGCCTGCCTGGTCGCCCCCGTATTGGAAGAAATGCTGTTCCGTGGCATTATCCTGCGCAGTTTTTTACATCTGTATTCACGCTGGGTGGCGATACTGGGTTCGGCCTGCCTGTTTGGCCTGGCGCATCTGAATATATACCAGTTTCTCTGTGCCACAATAGTAGGCGTGGTCTGTGCATGGCTGTATCAGAAGACCCTGTCCTTGTGGCCAGGTATCATCTTGCATGCGTGCTCAAACGGGGTGACGATCTATCTGTACAGAGCCTCTGTGACCCGAGGGGTGAATATCGCCTGGCAGCCCAGCGCGGGCGTGTATGCCGCGGTATTGCTGGCAGCCGGTCTGGGTATTTATTTTTTACGACGCCTGCTGGTCAGTGAAAGTCATGCTGGCGTATAGATGCCATTAAAAAAGGTGCTGAAAACGATGGTTTTCAGCACCTTGCGATACCACATTTCAATTATTCAAAAATCAGCCTCAGGCTGGCAGCATTTCACGCTTCAGGCGACGTGGTACTTCCCAATCCAGTTCGGTTTCGCGTTTTTTTTCCAGCGCATCGATATGCTTGAGCTTTTTGCCTTCGACAAACTGGCCAGACAAGAGCAGGCGGGGTTTGCTGACGGCAGATACCATGCCATGCGTGGCCCAGCGTGAGCGCGGCAGGCTGGTGGCAGCCAGGATGCCATAATCGGCACCGCAACTGATACCTTTTTCAGCGACGATGGACTCTCCGGACTTGATGTATTTGGCGGCATAGATGCTGCCCTTGGTGGCGATCCAGCGACCGCAGTGGATTTCACCACGCAGGCTGCTGACTTCGCCAGTGGCACGCAAATAACCCCAGGTGCTGATATCGCCCTGGCTATGGATGCTGACCACATCCAGGTTACCCTGGCATATCAGGTTGGCAGCAAACAGAGCACCTTCGACCTGGATATCGGTTTCGCTGAACAGCTCGCCCTGGCAATTGCAGTCACCCGCAACATGGATGGCCGCTGCTGACAAATGGCCGCCAACAAACTGGATTTCACCGACTTCCAGCACATCATCAAGTTGTACATTGCCATGGCAATCGAGGTCGGCGCAGGCCACATAACCGAGTGCCTGGATATCGCCAAAACCACCAAAGGCATCATGATGGTCATACCTTGCCAGGATGGCGGGGTGCACCAGAATATCCATATAGCTGCTGCCATCGGCTGCTGGTTTGCGTTGGTCCAGTTCCAGCATGCGTGCCATCCAGTCGGCGCTGCAACCGGTTTTGATGAGGTATTCGACATCGATATTGCCACCTGCATCAAGGGCATGACCGACATACAAGGATTGCACACGGATGTCACCAGTCACCGTCAGCTTGCCCAGGCAAAACACTTCTTCCGCTTCTAAATCGCCATCAATGAGGCAATCGCCACCGACGATGAACTGAGTGGCAATCACCGCATCACCCTGAATGTGCACATCGCCAGTGCTGGCAAATTGCTTGCGTTTCAAACGTGTGGTTTGTACCGGGGCAGGCAGGGGCTGCTTGGCCAGGACGGGCTTCTTGCTTGCAGGAGTGGTACGCTTGGTCATGGGAGCCTTGGAATAATGATAAGTGAGAGGGATGACAGAGCCGCATTATCCCTGAAATGCCGGCGACTCAGCAATCCTTCTGCTGATTACCGCTTTGATCAGGATGGCAGGGCATCGAGCCGCCCGCTTTCGGCCAGTTCGCGGATGATGCGTATGGTCTCTACATCGGCTTCCTGATAGGCGGATTTGCGGTATTCGTTATACATCCTGTTTTCTGCATCTTCTGCTTCAGCATGTCCGCTGTCATAGACGAAACGCACAAACAGCGCCTGTGGTTGTGGCTCTTCTATACTCATGCGCAGGGAAGATTGGGGAATATCTTTCTGGGCCGCGACATCGTAATGCACATGTTCCAGATGGACAAAGCTGACGCGGTCAGTGATTTCCAGCGCACCGTACTTCAGGGTGCGTGTCATGCTGGCTTCGTTGCGGTCCATGATGCTGGCATCATCGAGGTAAGAGACAAACAGTTTTGGCATTTCTGCCCGCAAGACCAGGCCACGCCACAATTGTTCGCGACTGATGACTTCGACCATGGGATTGGTCAAGTCATTGATTTCAATTAAATGTTCAAATTTCATGGAGCACCTTTGTTCTGATGCCAGCAGTTTACTCCGCTTGCTTCTGCTTGTCCCAGCTTGTCTCCGCCTGATCAAGCTTTGAGTATGGACTCAACCAGGGACAAAAACGCCTGATAGCGTATCGGTTTTGCCATATATGCATCACAACCGGCTGCGCGAAAGCGATCTTCATCACCGCTCATGGCAAAAGCAGTCAGGGCAACGATCTTGATATGGGTAGTTGCCGCATCGGCTTTTAGCTGACGGGTAGCGGTGATGCCATCTATGCCAGGTAACTGCATATCCATCAGTATCAGCTCGGGTAATTCATCGCGGGCAATTTGCAATCCCGCTTCTGCGTCTACAGCTTGTAGCACCTTATAGCCAGCGTTTTGCAGCAAGAAGGCCGCCAGCTTCATATTCACGGGATTGTCTTCTATGATCAGTACGCGCGTCATCTCACTTACCCCTGCCTGTCATGGCACGCCTGACTTCGCCTATAAAACGGCCATGATTGAAATCGGATTTTTCCATGACTTTTTTGACATCACCATTCAAGCGCATCCTGTCTTCTGCCGTGACCTGTTTGGCGGTCAGGACAATAATTGGAATACTTGCAGTTACTGTATCACTTTTAAGAGCTTCCACCACATCAAAACCATTGATTTCTGGCATCATCAAATCCAGCACGATAAGATCAGGCTTGTGTTGTCTTGCCATATTGATACCATCCTGTCCACCCAAAGCTGCCACAGTGCGATAGCCCAGGGAGCCGAGCTGGGTCGTCACCAGTGTCACGGCCTTGGGATCATCATCGACCACCAGGGCGGTTTTTTGTGCTGCTGCCGGGTCGTTGCAAAAACCCAGTACCGTCAGGGCGGTCGTTAAATTTTCTCGTGCGATGGGTTTTTGCATGACATGGGCTGCCCCCAATGACAGGCCGCGGCCTCGGTCTGCCACGATGGAGATGATGACAACGGGCGTAGATGCAAACAGAGGATGTTGCTTGAAGCGCTCCAGGAATTCCCAGCCATCCATGCCGGGTAATAAAATATCCAGGGTAATCAGGTCGGGGTGGGCTTCTTCTGCCATGCTGAGTGCTGCTTCGGCTGACGTTGCACGCAGTATGCGAAAGCCTTCACTCTCCAGTTGGACTCGCAAAACTTCGGCAGCCTGGTCATCGTCTTCTATGACCAGGGCCAGCAATTCTCCATGCGCCAGACTGTTAGCAGTATGGGCAGCAGCAGTAGTTACCAGTGCTTTGGCGTGCTTGCCTGGCAGGTTGGCAGTGCGCCAGGGCAGCAAGATAGTGAAAGTCGAACCTTTGCCAACAATACTACTCATGCTGACACTGCCTTCATGCAATTCTGCCATGCGCTTGACCATTGCCAGGCCCAGACCCGTTCCCTGATGCTTGCGTGACAGGCTATTGTCGATTTGGGAAAAGGGTTGGAAGAGCAGCGCCTGGGCATCTTGCGGTATGCCTATACCGCTATCGCTGACCATAATTTCCAGATAATGTTCAAAGCGGCCAGCAGGCACCTGGTGTCCATCGATACGGCGCGCCGACAAATGCACGCGGCCACCCTCTGGGGTAAATTTAACGGCATTTGACAAGAGATTGTAGATGACTTGCTTGACCTTGATTTCATCGAGCCAGATGTGGCCCAGGCCTTCCTGAACCTTGGCCGAGACTTGTAGGCTTTGCAGGACAGCCTGCTCGCGTATGACCTGCAAGCTGGCTTGTACCAGTGAGGCTATGTCGGTGGATTCCAGATTGATCTGCATCTTGCCGGCTTCTATCTTGGACAGATCCAGTATGTCATTGATCAACGCCAGCAAGTGCTTGCCACTATTGAAGATATCGACGGCAGCGTCTTTTTGCTGCGGCAGTAAATGTCCCATCAGGCCATCCTTGAGAATTTCGGAAAAACCGACGATGGCATTCAGAGGGGTGCGCAGTTCATGTGACATATTCGCCAGGAATTCTGACTTCATGCGGCTGGCCTGTTCCAGTTGCTGGTTCTTGGCAGCGATTTCATCACTGCTGGTGCGCAGTTGATCTGCCAACAGTTTAAGGTCACTATATTGACGCAGATTGTGCAGGGCAACCCCGAGCTGGCCAGCCAGCCTTTCCAGAAAAGCCTGCTCACCTGCTATCACATTATTAGTGGTGGCCAATACCATCACGGCCAGGCGGCGTTCCTGGTAGACCACCGGTATCATCAATACATGTTTGGGGCTGAAATCTGCCAGCCCGGTTTGCAGGCTCAGGCGGCTGGCATCCAGGGAATAGCTTTTGCCAGTCAGGGCCGCCTGACCTAACAAACCCTCGCCCATTTCAAATTCACGCGGTATATCCCGACCCAGGCCGTAACTGGCTTCACAGCGAAAACGTGCATACCACTCGTCATAGCTGTACAGCGCCGACATCAGGTAGCCATGACGTTCGGCCAGCAGTGACAGTAAACCATCGAAGATTTTGTGTCGCTCGAAGCTGGCAGCGAACAGATTTTGCGCCTTGACCTGAGTGTCATCATAATGGGCGGCTGCCCTGAGTTTGCGTTCGGTCAGTGTGAATTCAGTTACGTCTACGTTCACTGACAAACCACCAACGAGCTGGCCAGCATTGTCAATCAGGGGGGCAGTACTATTCGAGATGGTTTTGCGGCTGCCGTCAAAACAGCGTATATCAGCCAGTTCATTGAGTATGGTTTCACCGGTTTTCAGGGTGCGTGCCAATGCCCATTCGTCGGCGGTGATGCGTTTGCCACTGTCTGGCCACCAGCCAGCATATTCACCATACTGTTCCGTCCCTACATGTCGAGCTCCCCCCCAAATTGCTTTGCCACCGGGGTTGATCTGGGTCAGCATGCCTTCGCGATTACAAATAAAGACCCCAACCGGCAAAATATCCAGGACTTGCTTGAGCAAGGATTCGCTATCGCGTACCGCTGCTTCAGCCTGGCTTCGTTGATCCACATCGCGCCTGAACTGCCACCACAATGCCGCACCACCCAGCAGAGTAATGATGAGTACCAGTATGCCTATGTTGCGCGCCTGCACGAAATTGTTTTCCACCTGGACCTTGCGCTGCTGCAGTAAGACACGCTCTTCTTCTTCCATGCTGCTGATCTGTGCCAACAGGGCTTCCATGATGAGGCGTGGTGTGCCACTGATCAAATGCTGGCGTACGGCAGGGTAGGCCTGGTTTTGATAGATTTGCAAGGCTTTGTCGAGGGAAATCAGTCTCTCTTCAAGTTTTAGTGCCAGGGTTTTATACAATAATTGCTGGCGTGGATTATCGTTCGTCAGTTCGGCTACTTTTTTTGCTGCCTGACGAATTTGTGTTGCCTTACTGTCTCGTTGACTCGTGAAGACATCATCACCGGTGATGAAGTACAGGCGTTGTATGCTTTCTAGTTCAAGCACGCCCGATTTGACTTCATTTAATTGATCGAGTACCTGATAAGTGTGTGTGACCCACAAGGAGTTTTCCCGGTAATCTTGCAGCGAGCGATACAATTGCCACCCAGCCGAAAAGAGCAAGGCCAGCCCGAACATAAGCCCTGCGAGCAGTCTGAATTCGGTGCTGAATTTTTTCATGATGCAGCTTTCTTGGTGAGCATATGCAAAATGGAAGGGTCCTGTTCATGATTATGCGTGGTCCGGCGGCCTGCCCAGCCTGGGTTCCGGGGCAAAAGCGATCATGGTACCTATGCTCAGGTCCAGCACAAAGTAATCCAGCCTGCGCTGTTCATTCAAGCGTGCCTGCACACGTTGTTTGCGTTTTGCATCGTAGGCTTGCCTGAGTACCGATGGCAATTCTTCCAGCAAGCTGGCGACGTTGATCGGCGCCAGATCAAGCTCCTTGAGATAGCGATTGGCATTGGCATTCATCATGTGAACTGCACCATCCACCAGCAAGCAAACCCCCATTGGTAATCTGTGTATGGCATCTGCAGCCATCTCCTTATGGATGGAGTGCATGAGTGCGTCCAGGCTGCGAAAAGCGTGGGCAGCTTCGGCATTATGGAGTATGCCGTTGTATTCCCGCAGCAAACGCTCACGTTCTCGATTCAAGACATATTGTTCCAGGGCCTGGTTGACTGTCGCCAATAACTCTTCATTCAGCCAGGGTTTGACCAGTAATTTGAAGGGATGAGCCTGGTTGACTGCCCGCAATACACTACTCAGGTCAGGGTAGCCAGTCAGTATCAATCGAACCACATCAGGCTGTTTTTCTCTGGTGGTTATCAGGAAAGCGGCCAGACGTTCATCCCGTGGTTCACAAATCAAGACCCCTATGTGATGTTCTGTCATGAGTGCATGTGCTTCAACAGCATTTCTGCTACAAAACATGGGATGTTGCAAAGGCCTGAGCAAGCGCACGAGTGCCTGTTGCAGATCAACATCATCATCTATCAGCAAAATGCCGGGACGTAGATTGTCAGGCATCGGCATGCTGGTCAAAGATGGCAGCAAAGCGTTCAGACTGGGTAACAAAGCAGGACAAGACATTTGGATCAAAATGCGAGGGCCGGGTACGGCTGTCACCTTCGATAATAATGCTCATACTTTGCTGGTGATCGAGTGAGGGTTTATACGGGCGACGGCTGCGCAGGGCATCATACACATCGCAGATTTGCATGACCCTGGCTGCTATGGGTATGGTCTCGCCCTTGAGTCCATTCGGGTAACCGGTGCCGTCCCAGCGCTCGTGATGATTCAGGGCGATTTCTGCACCCATTTCTGTATAAGGTGAAGTACCACTGGCGAGTATGCTGGCACCAAGGGCGCAGTGGGTGCGCATGATATTCCATTCTTCATGATTGAAGCTGCCAGGTTTCAGCAAGACATGGTCAGGTATACCTATCTTGCCTATGTCATGCATAGGGCTGGCCTGGAAAATCGCATCATGGAAGTCGACAGGCAAATCCATGGCTTCTGCCAGGGCACGGCAATAGTAGCTGATGCGGCGCACGTGATGGCCGGTTTCTTCATCTTTGTGTTCGGCGGCACGCACCAGAGTGAAAACGGTATCGCGATAAGCATTTTCCAGTTGCGCCGTGCGTTGCACCACCTGGTTTTCCAGTATACGGTTATGATCGTTGAGGAAGTCGCCATATTCTTTCAGGCGCAAGAGATTGCGTACCCGCACACTGAGATCAGCCCGGTCTATGGGTTTGGTCAAAAATTCTTCCGCGCCGGCTTCCAGCGCGCGCAACTTGGACGCGCGGTCATCCAGCGCTGTCAACATGATGACAGGTACAGGCTGGGTCAGAGGATTGGCCTTGAGTTCTGCGACTGTGGAAAAACCATCCATGTCCGGCATCATGATGTCGAGCAGGATAAGATCAGGTTGCGCAAAGGCGGCTATTTTGAGTGCATCACGACCATTATTGGCGCTCAGCGTAGTATAGCCTTCGGCATGCAAAAGCACTTCCAGCAGGCGAATATTTCTATCCTCATCGTCAACAAGCAGGATACGAGCGGGTTTCAGATCTTTCATAAAAAGCATCCTCCTGATTAAGAGAATAGTCTGAGCTTATCCAATTGTCTAGCCTTTAATTCTATCTTTTTGATAACAAAATCCCTGTTTTCACAGTCAAATCATCAGGATAGCGATTCTCTCTCAAGTGTTGCATGTTTATCTGTGTGCATCCTCATATACTGCACAAGCTAATTGCTTAAGGTGAAGGTTCCCAAGCTATTGCAGGCTACAATAGCACCTGCAAGTTTTTGCGGATCAAACCGTCTCCCCTTATTGTCTCCCCCTATGTCGCATGGCCTGAATACCCCCCAACGTAATGCAGTCAACTATATGGATGGCCCCTGCCTGGTGCTGGCCGGGGCTGGCTCGGGCAAGACGCGGGTGATTACCCAGAAAATCGTCAACCTCATCGAACTGCATGGTTATGATCCAAAACATATTGCCGCCCTGACCTTTACCAACAAGGCCGCGCTGGAAATGCAGGAGCGTATAGGCAAACTGCTGGCCGAGCCGCGTCAGGCCAGGCAGTTAACGGTATCCACCTTTCACTCGCTGGGCGTCAAGATACTCAGGCAGGAAGCCCAGGCCCTGGGCCTGAAAGACCGTTTTTCCATCATGGATAGTGATGACTGTTTTTCACTGGTGCAGGATCTGGCAATTACCACTGACAAGCAATTGATACGCCGTATACAGACGGCCATGTCCCTGTGGAAAAATGGCCTTGTTGACCCTGAGCTTGCAATGAAACAGGCACAGGACGAAGACGAGGCGATTGCCGCCAGGGTCTATCGCAGCTATGTCGCCACCCTGTCTGCTTATCAGGCGGTGGATTTTGATGATTTGATACGTTTGCCGGTAGAACTTTTTCGTAGCAATGAACAGGTACGCGACAAATGGCAGCGCCGCCTGCGCTACCTGCTCGTCGATGAATATCAGGACACTAATACCTGTCAGTATGAATTGGTGAAATTGCTGGTCACAGGCGTGGGCAAAAAGCCCATGTTCACTGCTGTCGGTGATGACGATCAGGCTATCTATGCCTGGCGCGGCGCCACCATAGAAAACCTGACGACCCTGCAAGTAGATTTCCCTAATCTCGAAATCATCAAACTGGAACAAAATTACCGTTCCAGTACCCGCATCTTGCAGGCAGCCAATTCTGTCATTGGGAATAATCCCAAGCTGTTTGAAAAATCCCTGTGGTCTGAGCATGGCCTGGGTGATCCGGTCAAGGTACTCGGTATGCAGGATGATGAACAAGAGGCTGAGCAAGTCGCCATCATGATTTCTGCTCATCGCTTCGAGCGCCAGGCCAAGTATTCTGATTATGCGATTTTGTACCGTGGCAATCACCAGGCGCGTGTCATTGAGCAGGCATTGCGGCGTGAGCGCATCCCCTACACCATCTCCGGCGGCCAGAGCTTCTTTGACCGTGCCGAGATCAAAGACATCATTTCCTATCTGCGCCTGATCGCCAATGAAGATGATGACCCGGCATTTATCCGCGCCATCACCACACCCAAGCGTGGTGTCGGCCTGGCCACGCTGGAAGTGCTGGGTGAATTTGCCGGACAATGGCAATGCTCGTTGTTTGCCGCCGTCTTTAAAGGCGGCATAGAAGCCAAGTTACCCGACAAGCAGTTACGACCCTTACGGAACTTTTGCAGCTTCATCAATCAGGTAGAGGCCCATGCCCATAGGGAAGGCCATGCCACAGAATTGCTGGATGACCTGATGAAAGAAATCAATTACGAAGGCTATCTCTACGACAGTTTTGAAGACCGTGCCGCCCAAAATAAATGGCAGAATGTGCTCGACTTTACCCAATGGCTGAAAACCAAGGGCAGTGGCGGCAAGGATGGTAACGACGATCACCGCAGCCTGCTCGACCTGACCCAGATGGTGGCCCTGATGACCATGATGGAAGGCAAGGATGAAGAGCCGGACGCCGTGCGCATGTCCACCCTGCATGCCTCCAAGGGACTGGAATATCCGCATGTGTTTCTGGTCGGTGTCGAAGAAGGTATCTTGCCGCACAAGGGCGACCCCGACGCGCCTATAGAAACTTTTGCCGCACGCATAGAAGAAGAGCGCCGTTTGATGTATGTAGGCATAACCCGCGCCCAGCGCAGCCTGCATATTACCTGGTGCAAAAAACGCAAACGTGCAGGCGTGCAGGTACATTGCGACCCTTCCCGCTTTATCAAGGAAATGAAACTGGATGAAGGTGATGCCCTGCCTGCCGAAGGTGAAGTCATGACACCCAAGGAAAGACTGGCTGGTTTGAAAGCCTTATTGAGCAAACCCAGGGAATAATGAACTGAATTGGTGTATTTTGAGCTTTTGGACAAGCAAAAATGCTAATATTGCTCATGGAGTATGTATTTTGATTACCCCAATAGCCAGAACTAATTAGCCAGATATTTTGCAAAAGTGATTTATGCACCGTTTGCTTAGCTTGCTTATTTTTATACTCTGCAACATGCTCATGTTGCCAGCAATGGCGCGTAGCAGTTGCGAGCGTGTGATAGTCTCGGCAGATCCTGCCTACCCTCCTTTACATTGGTATGATGGCAAGCAGTTGCGTGGTGCCAGTATCGTCATTATTACCCGCATCCTGACTGACTTGGGTTTGCCCTATGAACTGCGCTATCTGGGGCCTTGGAAACGCGTTTTGTATGCTGCCAAAAATGGCAACATAGATGTCATCACCACCCTCAAGATCACACCAGAACGCCGCAGTTTTTTAATCTTCAGTGAGTTGGTGCTGAACAATCCTGTCGCTGCCTTTGTTAAAAAAGATCGTCCTCCACCTTTTAGCAAGTGGGACGATTTGATAGGCTTGCGTGGCGGCATCGCGCGCGGTAATCGCTTTGGTTCAGTCTTTGATGAATTCATGGATGAGCGCTTGAACGTCAGGGAAGCCGATAACCTGGAAACCGCTTTCAACATGTTATTGGCGAATCGCTTCGAGTATGTCATTACCGGCTATCATGTTGGCCAAGCTTACATAGCATCAGCGAATATTGACGACAAGCTCATCGCCTTGCAACCATTTTTGATTGATTCACAAAACCTGTTTGGTTTTGCTGCACAAAGTCCATGCATAGCCTATTTACCTGCGATCAACAAGCAATTGGAAAAATTGCATAAAGAAGGTTTTATAGAGCGTGCCTTGGCACAAGCCCGGGCAGACTGGCGAAAAACCCCTATCATAGGAAAAAATTGAGGTCTGGGGTTTTCCCAGTTAATTTAATCATTTACTAACTATGTCGAATTCACTATCTCCGCACCTGATTACCAGCAATGAACAATTGACCAAGCTGTTTGATGTAGTCGGCGCAGCCTCCATCAAAAAGGAAGTTTCTTATATCCATCCACATTACCGCACGATGATAGAGGCCTCGCCCTTTGCCGTGCTGGCCACACGTGGAGTCGATGGCCTTGATGCTTCCCCCAGAGGCGATGCACCTGGTTTCATCGTGGTCGAAGATGAACATACCCTGCTCTTGCCTGAGCGGCGCGGCAATAACCGCATAGACAGTCTGCGCAATATCCTGTTTGACCCTCAGGTTGGTCTTTTGTTTTTGATTCCTGGTATAGGTGAAACTTTGCGTGTCAATGGCAGGGCCAGCATTTCTGTTGATCCTGATCTGCTGGAAAGAATGGCCGTGGATGGCAAGGCCCCCAAATGCGTGTTGCGCATCAAGGTGGAGAGTGTTTATTTCCAATGCGCGCGCGCCATTCTGCGTTCGCAATTATGGCAACGTGCCAGCCAGGAACCAAAAGCGCAGATCGCTAGCCCGGGTACGATTTTGGCAGCACTCAGTAATGACGAAGTCGGTGGTGAAAAATACGATAGTGAATTACCTGCCAGGCAACGTGCCAGCTTGTACTAACCCAGGAAAGCTTCACATAGCCTGCATGGATGAAATCTGTGCAGGCTTTCTGTTATCCTGTGCCGCCTGATACCACAGCCGCCAGACCAGATTAAATAATCACATGGAAATAATGACAATGAAATTCAAGACTACACTTACTCAGCTGACGCTCAAATACCTGGCCGTCTTGGGATTGGCTGTTGCAGCCAGTCACGCATTTGCCCAGACAGAAACGCCAGCCAAAGGGGTGTTGTGGGAAGTTAAATCTGAAAAAAATACCGCCTATCTGTTTGGTTCCATCCACCTGGCCAAGGCCAGCTTTTATCCTCTCCCTGAGGCAGTAGAGACTGCTTATAAACAGGCCGATATCCTGGTGGTGGAAGTTGACACCACGGATGCCAAGGCCAGTGAAAAAGTCATGCCCTTCTTTACTTATGCAGCACCCGATAAACTGGAAAATCATATCAAGAAAAGCACCTGGGAAAGCCTGCAATCCATGGTCGGTCCGGCTGCCACGCAATTCCAGAGCCTGAAACCCACCATTGTCGCCACTGCCCTCAGTATCGGTGTCTTCAGGCAGCAAGGCTATGATGCATCCAAGGGAGTGGACCTGCATTATGTCTTGCGCGCCAAGCAAGATAAAAAAGAGATAGTTGAGCTGGAAAGTACAGCATTTCAGGCCAGTGTCCTGGGCAGCCTGCCGGATGAAGATGCGGATGCTATGTTGGCCCAAACCCTGGAGGGTTTGAAGAGTGGTGACACCCTGCGTGAAACCGCAGGAATGATCAGTGCCTGGAAAAGTGGCGACGTCGAAGGGCTGGCAAAAATACTGCAAGATGCCGCCAATAAAGATGCCGGTTCGAAAAAACTCATGAAATTATTGCTGGATGACCGTAACCAGGGCATGACCAAAAAAATCCTGGATTTGCAAGAGCAAGGCAAGAAACTCTTCATCGTGGTCGGTGCTGGTCACTTGTCTGGTGCCAATAGTATTATCGAATTACTGGAAAAACAGGGTCTGGAAGTAAAGCAAATCAAATAAATCCTGTCAGTGCATGACCAGAGGCCAGGCGCAGAGTGCTAAACTCTGCGCCTTTGTTTTTTAGCCTGGCTAAGAAATGTCCATACCTTGTTAAAATGCCCAAACGATAAAATGCTGTAAAGATATGTCATCTGATAAAAACAAGATTTTATTTGCGCATCAGCTCAGGGGTATGGCCGCTGTTCTCGTGCTGGTCTCACACTGGTTTGGCGTGTACTGGGGGATGAGAGAGGCAGTGTCTTACTACACGGCTTCGCCAGTCCATGCCGGGGCCAGTCCGCTGGTCTACGATATCATGTCCTACTACCCCAATTTTGGTCTTGGGCCTTTGGGGGGTATCGATCTTTTTTCTGATTAGTGGTTTTGTGATTCCGCTCTCTCTTGAGAAGAATGCCTCATCGAAGTTTTTGACCATGCGGTTTTTCAGAATCTATCCTACCTACTGGATGAGCTTGTCCATAGGTTTGTTATTTGTCTATTTCTCCAGTCAGTTTTGGGGGGTGCCAGTTTTTTGGAATGCAAAAATTCTGGCATCCAATATCCTCCTGATCAATGATTTCTTTTTGCTACCCAGTGTTGACCTGGTCAACTGGACGCTGGTGGTGGAATTAAAATTTTATCTCGTTGCAGCCTGCCTGAGCCCGGTAATTCGACAAGGAAAAGTTCTGCCATTTTTTATTTTTTCTCTGACGATATTGATGCTGAACTGGTGTTTGAACAGCTTACATACTACGCCAGATAGTGCGGCGTTTTTATCTGTTCTCAAGATGCTGGTTTCCGGCTTTGTGTATGTACAATTCATGTTGATAGGACTGTTTTTTTATTATGCCTATCAACAAAAGATACCAAACCAAAAATTGGTTTTCTGCGCATTGCTGCAGTTGATGATATTTGCAATGACCTGGTCATGCAGCAGCATACAAGATCAATTTCCTATTGTGACGAAGATTTATTTTTTTGGATTTGTGCTCTTTTCACTGGCCTATGTCTTCAGAAATACATTCAGGAAAAACCGCTTGTTCGATTTTCTCGCGGATATCAGTTTTCCTTTGTATCTGGTGCATTCACTGGCCGGGTATGTCATGATAAAAATTCTGATGTCTTACGCCTGTTCATTTTATTTATCTGTCTTGCTGGCTCTCTTTGTCGTCACTGCGCTTGCCTATGCGATCCATATTTTTGTAGAAATGCCGACCAACTCATTTGGAAAGACTATAGTTCACTACGGGATGTCTAAACGGATGCTCAGGAAAAACATGTAATTTTTTTTAATATTTGCATGGGCATACCGTGCCACTTAGCCCGTGCTGCTATAAACATTTGTGTCAAAATGCGGCTTTAGCACTTAATGCTTGCCTCATTACTTCCGGGGTTGTGGACAAGCAATAAAGAAACAAAATGATGTTTAATGACAATCTGCCATCTGATACGCCCCCCTCTTTACAAGAGCACCCCTGGATTTCCCTGGAAACGGCGCTTGATGTCGAAGCCTGGATGGATTTGCAACACCGCGAATTACAGCAGGCCCTGGGTGACAAGCCCACCACAGGCCAGGGCATATGTCTGAGCCTGGTGCATGGTGGTCAGCTGTACCTGCACACCAATTCTGATGGCGATGTCTTGCTGGACCTGACTGAAGAGGCATTATGGGTGACACCAGTCTTGACTGCCGTGACGCGCACGCCACCACCACGTGGGCAAGTCTGGGCTTTGCCTGGACATGTATTGATACAACTGCTACTCGGCTTGAATAGCCTCATCGCCAGCAGCCGCCTGGTCTTGCGGCATCAATACAAGGGTGCCAGATCAGCCTGATCTGGTGATGCTCGCCTTACCTGGACGAGTAAATCCGCGCCAGTTCCCCATCCTGGCGTCCGCGCAATATGGCCTGGTCGATTTGCTGCAGCAAACCGGCATCATGGTCAAGACGTATGGCAATATGGATATCCACAGAAGACACGGGTTTGGGCAATA
Organism: Undibacterium sp. JH2W; assembly: GCF_049340425.1. Classification (NCBI taxonomy): domain Bacteria; kingdom Pseudomonadati; phylum Pseudomonadota; class Betaproteobacteria; order Burkholderiales; family Oxalobacteraceae; genus Undibacterium; species Undibacterium sp. JH2W. The sequence goes on from NZ_JBMPOT010000001.1 coordinate 323,069, forward strand.
TGCAAAACAGTTTGTTATTTGTCGACTTGTCAGCAAATTCTGTTGCATATTGCTGGTTGATATAATTTTCCAGACGGCTGGTATTGGTCGTCGAGCTATATAATAAAAAAGCATCCATGCGGCGCATGAATAATTTCCTGAAGCGACCCAGGTTATTGCCAGTGTCATCTTCGACCTTGAACAAGACATTGCTGAGCCGGTCAAATTCTTCACCATAGCTGGTGCCGCGCACTATGCCTATGGTCTTACCCTTCAAATCATTCACAGAGTTATAACTGAATCTGGCACTGCATAAAGTCACCAGCACAGCCTGATCGGCAAAGATGGGCAGGCTGAATGTAAACAGGCGCAGGCGTTCGCGGGTTTTCGAGATGCCAAAGATCAGGCCTTCACCGTTTGCCGCATTTTCCAGCGCCCTTTTCCAGGGATAACGTCTTACCTCGAATGTGAGTTTGCTATGCAACTCCAGATAGCGTAGCAGATCCATGACTTCATTCGACAGCGGAATGACGGCCCCTTTGCCATCGAGTTCCTCACTCATCAGCAATACAGCGTTTTGTCTGGCCTGCGCATGCACTACATCGACCCAGCAGGCGCAAACAAGCAGGGTGCAGGCAAGTAAGCGCGCGTAGCTTGGCATTGTTATTCCGGGCTGATCTCTGTCGCTTTATCTTAGCGCAATTTATCTGCTTTGGCTGCTGGCCCTGGCATGTTGAGGGCTGGTCATGCCACAATCTCTGTTAAATATGGCAAACCAGATATTCGCTAGAGATACTAAAAAAACAAAAAAGGGTACATGCCATGAGCATGTACCCTTTTTTTGTCTGGTGGGAATCAGTCCTGCATGTCTTAATCTGCTACCCCATTTCTATCTATCCTGACGGTACGCGAGCCACCGGCCTTTTTAACATTGACTTCGGCTTCGCTAGGGCCGGTCACCTTGATACTGGCGCTATCGAGCAACAGTTCACTGGCGCGCAAGTCGCCGCTACCGGTCAATTTGGCATTCAAGCTCTTGGCCCTGCCTTTCAGCCTGGTTTCACCCGGACCATTCATGATAATTTCCAGAGCCGCTTCAGATTGCAAATCTACCTCAAAATCACCGGAACCGGCATTTTCCAGTTTGAGTATACCGCTGATGCCGGTATAGCTCTGGTTGGAAGGGCCGCTATTGACGACTTGCAAATCCTTGATTTTCAAATTGTCTGCATTGACATCACCAGATCCGCTGCTGTTCAGGCTCAGGTTGGCGACTTCGCCACTGAGTTCGATTTCACCAGGGCCACTGGCACGAATATTCACTTGCTCAGCCTGGATATCATGAATCTTTGCATCGCCTGAACCAGACATGACCAGATCCAGCGCTTTTACCTTACCCGACAATGTTGCGTCTCCAGGCCCATGCTGTACCAGTTTCACAGGCACCGATTGCAAATCGTCCACACTTAATTCACCACTGCCATTCAGGCTGGCATCGAGTGACTGGGTGATGCTGTGCATATGCGTGTCACCCGGGCCGTGAATTTCCACTTCTGCCTTGCCGACTTGCAGTTGCTGCAAATCGATATCGCCGCTGCCAGAGGCGGCCAATTTCAGGGTGCCGACCTTGCCGCTGATCTTGATATCGCCAGAGCCATTCAGATTCAGCGCCAGATTATCTGACTGCAGGTTACGCACATCCATGTCGCCACTGCCGGTATTATTAATGCGGTTCAGGCTATTGACCGTGACCGTGACTGTGCCCGGGCGATTATTCCAGGTGAAACTATAGGACTTGCGCTTGCTGCGTATGATCAGGACCTTGTTTTCCACCACGGTTTCTATTTCTGGCACCAGATTATCATCGCCACTGATTTCCACCGCAGCAGTAGTCCCACTCATCACGACTACATCAAAGAAGCCAGCGTTTTCTATGGCGCTGAATTCAGTCACCGTGCGCTGCTCGGTCATGATTTTGCCACTACCCTTGATGGCATCGCCATTGACCCTGACTTCACAAGCGCTGAGTGAGAGCGTGAGCAACAACAGACATCCGAATGATTTGTACATGATATCGTAGGGGAAAGATTAAACAGGTGCCTAGTGTAATGTTGTTTTGCCTGGATTTCATCGTGCAACAAGACAGAATGCCATTTTCTAGCCATCAACTGCAAATTTGCCGGATAAAACGTAAGCCTTTGCAACAGCTGCCATTTGTTTTTCCAGCAGATGTACACTAAGCTGGTTTTCATCGTCAAACCAAGAACAAAGTATGATGCCTACCCGCCGTCAACTATTAAAAAAGGGACTCTTGCTCGGCAGTGCCGGCCTGGTCGCCCCGCATGCACTGTTGCAGGCAGCAGAACCAACGCCGCCGCCCGACTTGTTTGATTCGCAGTCACTGGATATAGAATTCTGGGTCAAGCCCCGTACCCTGGACCTGATACGCCCGGCGACCGGCGAGCGCAGCAAGCTGCTGTACTGGAAAGATGGCGATGTACTGGAGTCAGCCTACCAGCAACTCTGCCATTTGCTGCGTGACGTGAATGGCAAAGAAACGGCCCCGATAGATCCTAAATTGCTGGAAACCCTGTGGGCCACCCAGGCCTATATCGCCCGCCTGGGCATGACCAGGCCCCTGGAAGTATTGTCCGGCTTTCGCACCCAGGCTTCCAATATGCGCCTGATAGAACAGGGTGTCCCCGCCGCCCGCAAATCCCTGCATATGGAAGGTAAGGCGGCGGATATACGCATCCCCCAGTTGCATGAAGAAATCCTGGGTGAACTGATACAAAGCTTCCGTCAGGGCGGTGTCGGCTTCTATTATCGCCAGACCGCCAACGGTGGCTGGATACATACCGATACCGGCTTGCAAAGGAGCTGGAAGGGCTGAGTCTGGCGACCAGACTCAGTACATCAGCCCCGATCACGCACGCGCACTAGGTCGGCAACAGGCGTTAAGGGTTCTTGGGTATCTTGCTGGCATCACCGGTGGTAACGATGCTCCAGCGGTCTGGTTGCAGATATTGTCTGGTGGCCTTGTTCAATTGTTCCAGGCTCAGATTTTGCAAGGCCGCATCCCTTTGGATTTGCCAGGAGTAATCGACACCTTGATGCAAGAGACTACTCCATTCTGTCGCCAGATAATCATTATTGTATCTGGCTTGCAGCTGCAAATGGCTTAAGGAAGATTTGGCCACTTGCAATTCATTTTGCGTAAAGCCATTGATGACCAGCAATTGCATTTCTTCCAGGATTGCCTGTTTGAGTTTCTCTATATTCGTGCTGGCGGCACTTGCCGTGATTTCCCAGTTGCTGACAGCATCTGTGGCATATGGGGTCAGGCTGGAAGTGACACCATAACTCCAGCCTTCCTTCAGGCGCACGCGTCTGCCCAGCCTGGATTCTATAGGGTGGCTACCCAGCAAATAACTGGCAACCGTCAAGGCGGTAAAATCGGCCTCATTAATGCCAACCGGGACATCCAGTTGTCCCAGGAAAGTGCCATTTTCTTTGCCTGGTGTATCCAGAAATTTACGTAATGGCTGCCGTTCGATAAAGTGCTGGTGGGCAGGCTGATAGGGTGATTTGCTTTCCCATGCCTGGAATTCTTGTTCCAATACCGCCTTGGTCTCTTCTATATCAAAATCACCAACGATGGCAATATGACCGTTACTGGCACCATAAAACTGCTTGTGAAAATCAATCAGATCAGTTGCCCTGACGGTGCTCAATGCAGTGAGCACTTGCTGTGAGGTTTCCAGGGAACGTACGTCTCCTGGTGGAAAATTGTTGAAATGTCTGGCCAGCTCGTCCCTGGCCATGCGCTCTGGTGTGCTGGCTGATTTCGTCCACAGCAGCCGTTCATTGGAGAGCGCGCTGTAGACCTGGGCAAGATTAGGTTCTTTTAGATTCAACATCATCAGCTGGAGGGCTTGTTTCAGATGCGCCTTGTCTGTGGTGAACTTGGTGGTGCCACCGCGTATATGGGCTTTTACCCGTTCAGCATCCAGGCTTTCTTTTCCATAAGAATTGGTGCCATTCGGCAAAACTTGCGCGGTCAGGTTCTCTATCCAGCGTTTGCCAGCCAGGGACTTTTCATCTCCCCAGTGCAAGACCAACTCTACGCTCACGGCCTGGCCACGCGTGGGTTTTGCCAGCAAGGCTGCTTCTATATTTCCTATCTTGAGTCTACGGGTACTTTGTTGAATATTTTCGGCCGAGGTATCGAATTCAGCGACCGTAGCATATTCATCGCGATGAGAAAATCCTTTGAGTGCCTCACTGGCTTTGGGAACCGGGGGGATGCCACTGTCTGTGCTTTTCTCTTCTGACAGCAGCATGCCTGTAGTACGGTTTTCCCTGACAAAATAACGCAATGCGGCTTTTTGTATTTGTTCACTCGTCATGCTGAGCATACGATCCTTTTCCAGAAACATCGAGCGCCAGTCTCCGGCTGCGATGTATTCCGAGATCCAGAAATTCAGGACACGGGGGTCATTCATGGTAGCTGAAAAGCCCATCACATATTTGCTCTTGATAAAATCCAGTTCTTGCTGCGGCCAGGTATTTTTCCCAAAAGTTTCTATGACCTTGGTCAAGCCTTTAGCGCTGTTTTCATCGAGACTACCTGGCGCATTACTATGACCAAAAAAAATCAAGCCATTCTGGGCCGTGCCTTCGAGATGAAAACCTACGCCCGGATTGGCGGGAAATATGTCGCCAGCCTCATTTCTCAATTCGCGGCCAGCACTCAGCATGAAGGCGGCGAATTTCAAGCTGACGTGGTCTGGATGCAATAGTGAGGGTAGGTGGTAGGCAAGTATGACTGCGTCGGCGTTTTCTTTTTTTCTGAGGATGATCTGACGTTCACCCTGCTGTGCCGGTTCTATCGTAGGAATATTCGGCAAGGCAGATTTAGGTGCTGGAATACTGCCAAACTCACGTGAGATGGTCTGTAACACCGTGCCAGTATCAAACTTGCCTGCTACCAGCAATACCACATTATCAGGCCGGTAATAATGATGGTACAACCGCTGTAATGATTCTATGTTGACATTCTCAATATCGCTTTTTTCACCGATGACACTATGGCCATAGCCATGCCAGTCAAAGGCTACCGACTGTACCCGGCGCTTCAGCGCATCGTGCGCATTATTCTCCCTGCGCTCAAGTTCATTACGTACTACCGTCATCTCTGTGTCGAGTTCTGATTTCAGGATGCGGGCATTTTGCATGCGGTCTGCTTCCATACTCAAGAACCAGTTGAGCTCGCTGTCATTCGCCTCAAAGTTGGCGAAATAGTGTGTGCGATCTGGAAAGGTCATGGCATTTGAGTACATGCCTTTTTCATTCATCTGTCTGGAAATTTGTGGATAATTTTTACTGCCCTTGAATAACATATGCTCAAGCAAATGCGCATAACCAGTTTGTCCTGCACCCTCGTTCCTGGAGCCGACCAGATACGTCATACCGACTGTCGTCGTCGACGTGGAATTGTCAGGCATCAGCAAGAACCTGAATCCGTTTGGCAAGCGATATTCAGTGATGCCCTCTACGGTTTGCACCTGCACTATGTTGGCAGGCAAGGCAGGAGCTGCCAGTGCCGGACTGTGTAGCGATAGCATGCATATGGCAAGAGTGAGCGCAAGGACGGGCGTTTTAAATGTGTGCATGATGGAGCTTGAAAATTCGCAATAAAAAAACCGGAAATCTCAGATTTCCGGTTTGAAGATAAATGTAAATTTATTTAGTGGTAGCGGCTTTGGCCTTGGCTTCATCGGCTGCGATAAAGATACTCATTTTTGCCGGGTCTATATAACGGCGGAAGGCATCGTTCACCTGCTCGACGGTCAGTGCCTGTATCTTGTCGTCCATGGCTTGTGACCATGCCCATGTGCGTTTCAGGTAGAGATTGCTGTTCCAGCCGCTGGCGACGGCACCGTCACTGGTGCGCCCCTGTACTCTTTGTTGCAAGAGTCCGGATTTGGCCTTGGCCAGCTCATCGGCAGTGAAACCATCTTTGAGGGCGCGTGCCAGTTCTTCCTTGATGGCGGCTTCCAGTTTTTCCAGGTTTTGCGGTGCTGCCGTGGCACTGATGCTAAAGCTGCCGGTCGGGTCTATTTCACCCGCAGTCAGGCTGGAACCACCACCGTAAGACAAACCATCTTTTTGGCGTATGCGTTCCATAACGCGCGAGTTCATACCAGCACCGCCACCAAAAATATAGTTGGCTATACGCAGTGCAGGGAAGTCAGCATCATCTTCCCGCAAACTCAGGTTCATGCGGCTGGAATAGATACCGTTTTCCTTGTCTGGAGTATTGAAAGTCTTGCGTACTGCGGGGATTTCTTCGCGTTTGCTTGCCAGGCGGGTATAGGGTGACTTGCTGGTCCAGCCATCAAATACTTTGGCGACAGTCTGTTTGGTGCTATCCACGTCAAAATCACCGACGATGGACAATTCACCTTTGGAGACACCATAGAAATTTTTATGGAAAGCCTTGATGTCTTCCAGCTTGACATTGCGTATGGCTTCTAAAGTTTCATCCAGTGTCAGCGAGGCACGTACGTCGCCTTTAGGATAGGTATTAAAATGCTGCGCCATGGCGCGGCTGGCAATGGCGGAAGGTTCATTGCGTGAAGCTTCGGTACCGACCAGGGCTTTTTCCTGCATTTGCTTGAATTCACTCTCAGGGAAGTTGGCATCTTTCAAGACATGCGCCACCAGCGCCAGCGCTGCTGGTAAATTGGCCCTGGTGGTCTGGAATGAATACAGGCCGCCACTCATTTTCAGTTTGGACATTTCATCTGCCAGCTGGGCACGGCTATATTTGCTGGTCCCTGTAGCGAGCAAGCCGCCGGTAAAGCCTATTGCGGTAGCTTTGCCGAACAGGGTTTTTTCATCACCCCAATGCAAATTCAGAGAGACGTTCACAGTCTCACCGCGGGTCTTTTTAGGAAGCAAGGCCACTTGCAGATTGCCGATATTGCTTAGCTGTGTGCGTTTGTCGATATTTGCCGGTGATGGGTCAAACACTTCGCCAGTCAGCGTTGCTGCTTTCGGTTTGAAGTCTTTCATGACCTCTGCAATACTTGGCGCAGCCGGTATTTCGGCACGTTGTGGATTATCTTCAGGGATGAATGTACCGACAGTACGGTTGTCGCGTACCAGATACTTTGTTACGGCCGTAGTGACTTCTTCTGCTGTAACTTTGCCAGCATCGTCCCTGTCCTTGAACAGATAGCGCCAGTCACCCATGGCGATATATTCAGACATGCTGATGCCTATGGATTCATGATTATTCAGCAGCTTTTCATAGTAATTGGCATTCTCGCGTTGCAGGCGCTCAAGTTCTTCCTTGGTCGGTGGATTCTTCTTGAAGTCCTCTATGCCTGCCAGCAGTGCATCTCTGGCAGTTTCGACAGATTCGCCTTTTTTGACGACCGCGCCGATGATGGCGAGACCAGGCTCAACATGCCCCATGCTACTTGAGAATACCTGCACCAGCTTGCCGCTCTCTACCAGTTGTTTGTGCAGCCGACCATGTGGTGCACTTGCCAGTATGCTGCCTGCATAATTGAGGGCATCGCGGTCATGGTGCAAACCAGCCGGTACTTTATAGGCGATCATGACCATCTGGGTATCACCCTTGCGGCGCACGACAAAGCTGCGCTCACCATCCTGGGTAGGCTCAGTGGTCCAGAACTGAGGCAGGCTGCGGGTAGGTTTGGCTATTTTGCCAAAGGACGCATTTATCCATTGCAAGGCTTTCTCTGCCTCGAATTTACCTGCCACCAACAACACGGCATTATCTGGCTGGTAGTACTGACGGTAAAAGGCTTGCAGGTTTTCTATCTTGACGTTCTCTATATCACTGCGGTTACCTATGGTGGAATTGCCATAGTTATGCCAGTCAAAAGCCACGCTTTGCAGACGTTTCATCAGCACTGCACCGGGTGAATTTTCGCCACGCTCATATTCATTGCGTACTACGGTCATCTCGGTGTCGAGGTCTTTTTTCGCTATATTGGAATTAACCATGCGGTCGGCTTCCATCTCCAGCGCCCATTTCAGGTTTTCATCACTAGCCTGGAATAGTTCAAAATAATTGGTGCGGTCCAGGGAAGTCGTGCCATTGATGCGCATGCCACGCTTATTGAAATCTTCCGTGATTTTAGGATTGGTCGGCGTGCCCTTGAACATCAGGTGTTCCAGCAAATGCGCCATGCCGGTTTCGCCATAGTTTTCATGACGCGAACCGACCAGATAAGTCACATTGACTGTGACGGTAGGTTTGGATGCATCTGGCATCAGTAAAACACGCAAGCCATTTGGCAAACGGTATTCAGTAATACCTTCCACGCTGCTGATCTGGCTGACGCCTTTGGGCAGATTGTCTGCCAGGGCTGCGGGCGCATTGAAGAGAAAAACTCCTCCTAGTACAAGGGCGCGCAAAATGGGTTTGAGGCTAAATTGCGTGGCTGAGCATAGTTGTTGCATAAAATCCTATCATCTGGAATTGAAAACAAAGTAAATCCGCCAGGCGGGTAAGCTGGCAGATAAGATTGATGAAAATAGAGAAAGTTGCAGCTATTTTGTCATATGGATAGACGATGTTTGTTGCATAAAGCCAGTATTGGCAATATGCTCAATTGTAACTATGTGTTAAATGTGCTTGTTTGTCAACTGCCTGTGGCGATCACTTCCAGTGTCTGGCTGCCACTCCAGCTATCGCCTGGTGCCAGGTTGATGGGGCGCAAAATAGTGGCAGCTTCCACACAGAGCATGCGTTGCTCGCCGCCGGCTTCCATATCATTGATATTGGCTGCTGCCGCACCTGGATTCCAGACGACGGCATCAGCAAAACCGCTGCTGCGTATGAGGGTAGTTTGTTCTTTCTGACGCAGCTCCAGTTGTGTTGGTACAGCGCCATAAATGCGGTCAGTTTCACCAGAAATACGCAAAAAGGGATCAGCTTCGAGGCAATGTGCAGCACCATTGACAGTGTCACGATAATGCAAGCCTTGCAAACCATGCAGGCTGATTTCGGCAATATCCTGCACCGCCAGGTAAGTGTGCAAGGCTGTCGTGAAGCTGAAATTGGTGTCGCCGGTATTCTCAATCTCCAGGGCCATTTGCAAGGCATTGCCGCCTATGCAGATACGCAACTGGGCGCGGAAGACATGCGGCCATATTGTCAGGCGGGCGATATTTTCCCTGAGTTCATAGACCGCTTCGGCGGCTCCGTTTGCCAGCAAGCCAGATTGCAAGAGCTTCCATTCAGAGTTGCGGGAAAAGCCATGCTTGGGCAGAGTGCCCTGGTTGGAAAACTGTGGAAACACCACCGGTACGCCGCCACGTATAGCCACACCCTCCTGGAAAGCCGTGCTCTTGCTCATGAATAATTGCTCCACTCCACTGGCAGGTATCCAGGAACATAGATGTGCGCCCTGGCTGGCAATTTTTGCTGTGGCACCGTCTTGGGAGTGGATGTCGAGGAAATTCATGCAGGCTTTCTTTCTGTAGATAGGAATATTTGCCAGTGTAATAGATAGTGAGCAAAACGCTACTGCTTTAAGCTGCTTTAACAGCAAATCATGATGACAAAAAGCAGCCGCTTTCGGTTAGTATTGCAAGCACAAAAATATACTAGGGATTGTCGTCTATCATGTCCATCAGCTATCTCGCCATCAAACACCTGCACCTGACTTGCGTAGGCTTGAGTGGCAGCTTGTTTTTGTTGCGCGGCTTTTGGAGGATGCGTGACTCTGTACTGTTGAATCAGCGCTGGGTCAGGATAGTGCCGCATTTGATCGATACGCTTTTGCTTGCCAGTGCCCTGACACTGGCTGTCATGAGTGGGCAATACCCCTTCCAGCAAAACTGGCTGACTGCCAAATTGCTGGCCTTGTTGTTGTATATCGTATTGGGTACCATTGCCCTTAAACGTGGCAAGACGCCAGCAATACGCACTGCCGCCTTCGCCGCTGCCATCCTGACTTTTGCCTATATCATCAGCGTTGCCCTGAGCAGGCAAGCTATTCCCATCTGAAGGAAACATTCATGACGTGCCGTCCATCGCGCTTGCGCCACCTCAGCCTCAGCATACTTGCCGCCCTGCCTCTGCTAAATGCACCTCATGCCAGTGCCAGTGATACCCTGCATGAACTGGCGCAAGACTTACAGTCAGGTAAGACTACCGCGCAGCAAATTTACGATACCTATGATGCGCGTATACAAATGTATAACCCTGGCATACAGGCAGTCACTACACGCAATCCCCAGGCCAGGGCTGATGCGCAGGCGGTGGACCAGCAAAAGACAGCCCGTGGCAGCCTGGCTGGCTTGCCCCTGCTCTTGAAAGACAATATCGCCGCCCGTGGCATGGTAACTACCGCTGGTTCAACCGCTTTGGCTGATAACCTGGCCGAGCAAGACGCACCCCTGGTGGCACGTTTGCGCGCTGCCGGTGCCATCATCCTGGGCAAGGCCAATCTCAGTGAATGGGCAAATCTGCGCTCCAACCAGTCCAGCAGTGGCTGGAGTAGCGCAGGCGGCCAAACCCGCAATCCCTATGCCCTGGAGCGCAGTCCCTGTGGTTCCAGCGCAGGCTCAGGTGCGGCGGTGGCAGCACGTCTGATCCCGGCGGCGATAGGCACAGAAACGGATGGCTCCATCGTCTGCCCCGCATCAGTAAATGGCCTGGTGGGTTTGAAACCCACTATAGGCCTGGTCAGCCGTACTGGCATAGTCCCGCTCAGCCATAGCCAGGATACGGCCGGGCCCATGACCCTGAATGTACGTGATGCTGCCATGCTCTTGAACGCCATGGCTGGCAGTGATAAACAGGACGTTGCCACCCGCCAGGCAGACCGTCTGCGCAGTAAAGACTATACGGCAGGCTTGCAAACCACAGCCTTGCAAGGCAAACGCCTGGGCATAGTACGCAAAATGGTGGATGGCTATGATGCCGACACCAAGGCCTTGTTCGACAAGAGCCTGGCTATCCTGATCGCACAGGGAGCCACCGTGGTAGACCAGATAGACCTGCCTTACCTCGAAGAGCTGGACAAAGACGAACTGACCGTCTTGCTGTATGAATTCAAGGCTGACCTGAATGCCTATCTGGCCAAGACACCTGCGAGTGTCAAAACCCGCAGCATGGCTGATGTGATCGCCTACAATAAGCAACATGCGGATACTGTCATGCCTTATTTTGCCCAGGAATTGATGGAGCAGGCGCAAGCCAAGGGCAAGCTCAGTGACGCCGCCTACCGCCAGGCCAGTGCCCGTATCAAACTGCGCGCTGGCAAGCTGGGCATTGATGCAGTGCTCAAAAAATATAAACTCGATGCCCTGATCGCACCGACCACAGGCACAGCCTGGCTGATAGACTATAAAGCGGGCGACACAGTAGAGGGCAGTTCCAGTAGCCCGGCTGCAGTTGCCGGTTACCCCCATCTGACCGTGCCCATGGGCCAGGTCAGGGGTTTGCCAGTTGGCCTCTCACTGTTTGCCGGTGCCTGGTCAGAAGCCAAATTGCTCAATATGGGCTATGCCTTTGAACAAGCCAGACCAGCCCTGCCAGCACCTACTTTGGCAACGACAGCAACCGCTGAGGCAAAATAATCTGGCGAAGGCCAGTCCTTTCCTCGACTCCATTATGAAGGGCATGATGGAGTTCTTCATATTCTTCTCTAGGCGTGGCCTCCATTTTTCATAAACTCTCATGCCTGTGACTTCGGTTAGCTTTGCTTTCTTCTAGGAAGTTTGATTGAATTTATCTATCGAATTGGCAACTTAAATTGTGAGTAAAAATGAGTGCATTCTACAACGCACCAATTCGATGTTTTTCATTGACAATCAATAGCTTATGAACGATAAATACAAAAGATGTTTTATTTATTCATAAATTGTTGATTACAATGATTAATAGTCGATATTTCACTTCAAAGGAAGTAATTTCCGCGACAGGTGTAAAATATCGTCAACTTGATTATTGGATCCGAGGCGGGATAATTAAGGCGTCAGGACGTAAAGCAAAAGGAAATGGGACTAGGCGGCTGTTCACGTTTACTGATATTGTTGAAGTCCGAGCCGTAAAGAGACTAACCGAATCCGGAATGCGTCCCAAAGCGCTAAAACAATGCTTACTGCATTTACGTCTACATTTACCAGAATTAATTTCTTCATCTCTTGGAGCTCATCGATTTGTGACTGATGGGAAAAGTCTTTTTAAAATTTTGAACGAAAACACGCTAGAAGATATTAGCCAAGCAGGGCAGTTTTGTTTTACTTTTGGTGTAGATGAGGAAATTAAAGAGGTAACGAAATTTGCACAAGAGCAAAAAAGACCAATCAGATATCAGCGATTTGATGTAGTCAGAAAAATGGCAAATCTGAAGCAAGGTTAAATATAGAGCGTTATAAAATACTTATTTTTTTAAGTAAGATAGAATCTGAAATTTGTTTGTGCTTTTTATAGCTACTAAAAAATTTGGTAGTCGTTATTATTTATTAGGAGGTAAAGAAATGAGCATTATCTCTACCCAAACTGGTGACAAAAGCAATTTTTTATGTAAACGCTTTGCTTTGCTTGCGACTACATATTTTGATAATCCAGATGCAGCGAGAAGTGAAACCGCGCAAGTTCCACTCGAAAACCTTTTTCGAGTTCTGGAAATGTTTCGAAATGATACTTTTTCTGATGAAAGTCGCAGAGGGGTATTGGCTTTGGAAGGCCAAAGCCCGATATCCTTAAACACTCATAAAGAAGATTTTTGGCATACCGATATAAAAAAAGCAGTGCATAAATCTATTGTTGTTGCTTTTGGTGCTGCAAAACCTGAAACGGATGCGGTTGTTGAGCTACAGAGCGCATTGCGAGGATTAGTTGTAGATGGTGCAGCATCGCCAGCAGATGTAGCATCAAGGGCAAAAGTGTTCTTTACTCAATTAAGTGATGCATTGTAAGAATGGTCGAAAAAAGTGTACTCACCAAAAGAATTCTTACTTCTCGAATGTAATAGCGTTAGGTCAGTGCTTCAAGAAACTCTGCGCTATGAATATGGCGCAGAAGGTAGCCGTCAATTTTTCGAGCAATGTGAAATTCGCCTCGAATACATCAGAAAAGAAATCTCAAATACAAATCCTGATGAACACGAATCTTTGGAAAATAATGCAGCGTTATTGAATGCGCTTTCTGATTTGATCTCCAGGATTGAACGCTCTTCAATTGGTGAGTATTCTTGGCCGTTTGTAGATGAGTTAAAAAAAATTGCAAACGCAATTTGCACAGAAAATACTTTAATAAGAGCTCAAGCTCCGCCAAAGATTCATGTCCTGTCGGATGGCGGATTGGATAAGTATGCCATTGCTATTGAACCGAAGCGACCATCTGGTGGTACTCGGCGTATTCTTACAATTGTTTTCCCTCGATCGCTGAAGCATTATGTACTTTTGCATCCTGTACTAGGACATGAGCTAGGACATGCGATTTGGCAGGGATCTGAGCACGAAAGGTCACTACAGAAAATTATTGAAGATAAGCTGCTTCAAACAAATCAAAAATTCATGAACCCTGACCTGGCAGCTGCTTGGATGTATTCGCCACAAGCGCCTCAGGGAATAAAAGATGAGCTCGCCGCTTATCATTCAAAATATGGGATTGATCAAACGACGTTTTTTCAACATGTCGCAAATTGGCAAGCATGGGTAGAAGAAATTACCTGTGATTTGATTGGCCTTGCAACATTTGGTCCAAGTTTTGTTGCCGCATTAAATCAATTACTTTATGGCCTTATGTCGTCTGGAGTTGGCTTCTCTCCCGCCCATCCACCAGTAGGATGTAGAGTTAACTTGATGTTATCTGCAATACGGTTGTTGGGCTACGATAAAATGAGCGTAGCCAATCAGCATCACCAAAAAGACATAGATGATTTTTGGGGACAACTGCATACACAGAAACAAACTAATTCTTGGTTTGATATTTTTTCTGATCAAGAATTGTTAGATACCTTAACAGAAATTAGAGGTCTACTCAGTCTCCATCCTCCAGCGTGTTACGAGAGTCCTAATCCTATACAGTTTGATAAATTGCTGCAGCAATTGTTGAACCAAATTCCTCCTCTAGATTTTAATGTTAATAGCGATGGAACTTTAAGCTGTGTTGATGTAGATTTTAGACATATTCTTTATGCCGGATGGGTTTCATCTAAGAAAGACTCTAAGACATCATTTTTTGATATAAATCGATTGTGCGAGCATGCAATTATGCAGCTAGGCGCGATAAGAACTTTTAAGAGCCCTTAATATGAGTGCACTTTCAAGAAGCTCAATTATTGATCGCATTCAGAGCAATAGTTTAACAATATCTCCTATTTTATCGAGTAACCAGTTAGGTCCTTCCTCTGTTGATTTGAGGATGGGTACAGTAGTTTTGTTAGCTAGAGCGGGTGCCCAATCACATGTTGATCCACAAGCCTATTTGAAAGAATCAAATCCGCTAGCTGATCACGATACTATTAGAAACAAAAAACAAAAGCATGAGAGGTTTGATGTTCCTTTTCAGCATTCATTTTTGCTTCATCCAGGTAAGCTCGCTTTGGTACCTACTCTGGAATGGGTGAAATTGCCGTACGACCTTCAAGGTGTTGTTACGGCCCGTTCATCTTGGGCACGAGAAGGACTCAGTATTGCTACCGCTACAATTGTGAATCCTGGATACACCGGAATTGTTACTTTAGAATTGGCAAATTTGGGTGAGGTTCCAATTCGCCTCTATCCTGGTTTACGTTTGGCGCAAATTGCTTTTTATCTCTTAGAATGCAAAGATAAAACAAAGGACGAGGCAGCACTTAAAAGCCAATTTGATTTAAGTTTTGAACCATCCGGCGGGGACATCGCAAAAGAAGACCATCCATTCATCCCCAAACCAGGTAAATGAACTTACCTAATAAATGCATTGTGGTAATTACAGATAAAACCTAAAGCATTTTGGCTAACGCAATATCGAAAATTAGAGTAATAATTCCTCTTAGAATTATTTCTTATTTTCACCTCGAATGAAATCCGCTGCCTTCTCCCCTATCATCATGGTAGGGGCATTGGTATTGCCACCGATCAGGGTAGGCATGATGGAGGCATCCACGATACGCAAGCCTGTCATGCCATGCACGCGTAATTGCGGGTCGACCACGGCCATGGCGTCCACACCCATCTTGCAAGTGCCTATGGGGTGATACACGGTGTCGCTGGTTTGGCGCAAGACGGCGCGTATCTCATCATCCGTATGCACATTGGCAGTCTGGAAGTCGCTGGTGCGCGCTGCCACCAGTGCTGGCGCATCCATCAGTTTGCGCGTCAGTTTGAAACCCTGGAGCATGGTTTCTATATCGTCCGGGTGTTCCAGGAAACGTGGGTTGATGAGAGGCGCTGCCAGAGGGTCTTTGCTGGCCAGTGTCACTTCACCTATGCTCTTGGGGCGCAACAAACACATATGGCAGGAATAGCCATGACCCAGATGCAGCTTGCGCGCATGGTCATCCAGCATCGCCAGGACGAAATGCAATTGTATGTCGGGCGCGCTCAGGCTGGGATCAGTTTTCAGGAAGCCGCCGCCTTCCGCACCATTGGAAGTCAGCAAGCCGCGTCGCTGTTTTTGATAACGCCAGAATTCCCTCACCATGCGCACACTGCCACCGGCTGAGACGCCCAGCAAATCCAGGCTCTTGGCGCGGTATTTGAAAACAAAGTCCGGATGGTCTTGCAAATTCTGCCCTACACCTGGCAAATCGTGCACCACTGGTATACCCATGTCTTGCAAGGCCTTGCCATCCCCCACGCCAGATAGCATCAGCAATTGCGGAGTCTGGAATGCACCCGCTGCCAATAAGACTTCCTTGCCTGCCTTCAGTGTCTTGAGCTGTCCACCCTGCTTGTATTCAACACCGATGGCGCGCTTGCCTTCAAACAATATGCGCGTCACATGGCAGCCAGTTTCCACTTGCAGATTATTGCGCTTGCCCAGATGCGGGTGCAGGTAGCCACGGGCGGCAGTCCAGCGTTCACCATTGTACTGGGTGACTTGGTAAATACCCACGCCTTCCTGCTCTTCACCGTTGAAATCCGTATTGATATTGAAGCCAGCCTGGCGGGCCGCTTCCAGGTAAATTTGCTGAAAGGGATTATCGCTGCGCAATTCACTGACATGCAGGGGGCCAGATTGCCCATGATAATGGCCGCCATGGGTCTGGTTGTTTTCTGACTTTTTGAAGTAAGGCAAGACTTCCTCAAAAGACCAGCCGGTATTGCCGAGTGCTGCCCACTGATCATAGTCTTGCCTGTGACCACGGATATACACCATGGCATTGAGGCCTGATGAGCCACCCAGCATCTTGCCACGCGGCTGGTAACCGCGCCTGCCATTCAGGCCGGGTTGCGGCAGGGTTTCAAAAGCCCAGTTATTCAGCTTGGTCGGCAACATCGCCACCACCCCCGCCGGGGTATTGACTACCCAGCTATCCCCCTTGCCACCGGATTCCAGTATGGTCACATGCAGATTAGGGTCTTCCGTCAGGCGGCCAGCCACGGCACAAGCGCCGGAACCGCCACCGACGACGATGTAGTCGGGTGCTTTGGTCATATTTGTCTCTTTGATATTTTAGTTTTTACAGTATTGCCGATTTTTTTGTTCGGGTGTAGCTTAAGATAGTAAATCTTCAGACTCCAGAACGTAAGGACAAATCCTGCCACGTTGCAGCCAAGGTGCAGATGAACAACAAGGTACTCTCAGTACAGGATGCAGTATTTCCGGCACACCCTTTCTCGGGTTTGCTGGCGATAGGCCGCGAGCGTGACTGGCGTCTGCAAGAGATCTTCCCTGCGCTGGGCCTGGATGTTGATGGGCTGGCACCCGAAGATGTGCGCGTCAGCTATACCCAGGCGCGCGAGAGTTTGCTGAAGGCGCGTCATCAGGGCGGTGCAGACCTGGGCATCTTGTCCGGTGCCCGCAAATCCCTGCCGGCACTTGGTGTCATGGCCAGTGGCATGCTGGCCCAGGCAAGCCTGGCTGAGGCCATGCATTTTGGTCTGGAATACCAGTTGATTGCTGGTGCCATGGTGCAATTGCAACTGGAGCAAGGTGAACACAGCTCGGTGCTGACAGCCCGTCCTTTGTTTGATGATAGTGAGCTGCAGGACTTTCTGGATGCTGACCACCTGGCAACGGCCATCAATGTCAGCCGTGCCCTGTGTGGTCCCGCATTGCAAATAGAAAGAGTGGAGTTGCGCGGCAACAGCAGGGCTAGCCGCGCTGTTGCAGAAGATTTTTTTTGCTGTCCCGTCATTTATGGCGCTGATGACAGTCGTCTCATCGTCAGCAACAATGTGCTCGCCACCCAGTTGATCAATCCTGATCCCGGGCTGGCTGCCGACAGTAAAATGCGCTGTGATGCAGAACTGGCAGCAGTCGGTTTGACGGGCAAACAAAGCCTGCTACACCAGCTGGTTGGCCTGCAATGTGAGTTTCATAGTGTGCCTGAACTGGCACAGGTGCTGGGTATCAGCGAGCGCTCCCTGCATCGCTTGCTGGCACGCGAAGGCTGTTCTTACTTCCAGATTGCAGAAAGCCTGCGCATGGAAAAGGCCAGGCATCTGTTGCGTAATACCAGCATCAGCCTGGACGATATTGCAGCGCAATTACACTATTCGGACAGCCGCAGTTTTCGCCGTGCATTCAAGCGGGCCGTGAACCTGACACCCTCAGAATTCAGGCAGCAGTATGAGAGCAGGACTGTTCAACGATAAACATCAAACTCAAACCAGAAAGTCGTTCCCTCTCCAGGAGCGCTGTTGAAACCGATTTGCCCATGCATTTTTTCCAGCATGGCCTTGGTGATGGATAAGCCCAGGCCAGTGCCACCTTTTTGCCGGGTATCGGTGCCATCGGCCTGGGTGAAGGGTTCAAACAAATGTTCTTGAAATTCAGGAGCGATGCCGGCACCCAGGTCACTGACTTCTACGCGGTAACGCGACTCTGTATTGACGATGCGCAGGACGACGGCTTCGCCCTCTTTGGAAAACTTGGCGGCATTGGAAATCAGGTTGGCCATGACTTGCATGAGCCTGTCATGGTCGGCCAGTATCCAGGCTTGTTTGGGATGCTGTTGCAGTTGCAGGCCAACCTTGAGTGAGGCCGCATAAGCCATATTCGATTCCAGCGAGCTTTTAACCAGGGCCACCAGGTCCACGGCTTCTGATTTGAAGATCATCTTGCCGCTGGCCAGTTTGTCCATGTCCAGAATATCATTAACCAGGGTGATGAGGCGCTTGCTGTTATTGTGGGCGATGCGTATCAGGTGCTCTGCCTGCCTGGGCAAGACCCCGCTGACGCCAGATTCCAGCAGGCTCAGCGAACCACGTATAGACGTCAGTGGCGTGCGCAATTCATGGCTGACGACAGAAATGAATTCTGTCTTCAGGCGATTCATGCGCAGCCTGTCGCTGATATCCATGGCAAAGGCCACCCAGTCACGCTCGGAGTTTTCCAGGTGGCTGAGACCCACCAGGATAGGGACACCGACATTTTCTCCTTGCTGCAACATGATTTCGAAGGGGGCGGTGGTGCCAGTCTGTATCAACTCCTTGTACGCCTGCTGGCAGATTTTCAAATCCTGTGGTGACAACAGGGTGTCCCAGACACTGGCTTGTGTCAGCAGGTAATTGCGGTCATAGCCGCTGAACTGGGTAAATACATCATTCACATCCAGTATCTGGCCTGATTCATTGCCCTGGATAATCCCGATCAGGCTGGAATTCATCAGCCTTTGCAGGCGTTGCTCACTGGTACGCAAGGCATCCAGGGTACTTCTTTGTTCTGTGACGTCCTCTATCATCCAGACTGCGCCACGGACATAGCTTTCTGTCGGCAAGGCACGCCCTGCCACACGGCCAGTGAAAGATTCGCCATTGTAGCGACGCAATTGCCATTCCAGTTCAACCAGTTCGTCAGCCTGCAAGCCGGGCACGACCTGGGCGCTAAAGGCTTGATAATCGTCCGGCCCCTGGTACAGGAAGGTGGTCTTCACCCCTATCATGGCCTGGGCATCGGGGAAGCGGCATAGTTCTGCCAATGCCTTGTTGGCCCTGACGATGAGACCGTCGCTGACAAACATGATACCTACTGGCGCATTGGTGATGAGGATTTCCAGTTCCCTGGCCAACTCCTTGTAGCGGTTCTTGTTGGCTTCTAGCAGCTCCTGGTTATGCCTCAGCATTTCCTCGGTTTGCTTGCGCTCGGTGATATCGATGTGCGTACCCACCATACGCAAGGGCTTGCCCTTGCTATCCCACTCGACGATGCTGCCCAAGGACATGATCCAGCGCCATTCACCCGCCCGGTTCCTTTGCCTGAACTCGGCGTGGTAATCCGCATTGCCCTGGGTGGTGGCATGGTTTTTATAGGCGCGCTTGAGATTGGCGACATCATCAGGATGCACACCGGTACCCCAGAAATAATCCCAGAAATGCTGGGGATTGTTAAAGTCTCCGGGTTCATAGCCCAACATCTGCAAATATTCGGCACTGAAGCTGCCTTCACCCGTTTGCAGGTTGATGTCATATAAACCCTGGTTCGAGGCTTTCATGACCAGGCGACGCTGGCGCTCGGCAGCCTGCAATCTTTGCTCTGTCAGCTTGCGTTCGGTATTGTCACTCAGGAAACCATGCCAGAGCACACTCCCATCATCGAGTTGCTCGGGAGTGGCGTCGCCAACCACCCAGCGGTCTTGCTGACCAGCAGAAACGATGCGGTATTCCTGATGCCAGGGGCTGAGTTCGGCGAAGGACTTGCGCACGGCCACTATCATCTTGGGCAAGTCTTCGGGATGGATTTTGGCAAACATGAAGCTGGCATCTTCACGTAATTGCTCAGGCTGGACGCCAAAAAATGCGACTACCGCATCGCTGGCATAGGGTAGGCAAAAACGGCCATCCGGATAACGCCGGAATTGATAAAACATGCCCGGCAGACAGCGTGAAAAATTTGATAACAAGGCATGGCTGCGCTGTAAAGCTGCCAGCTCGGTTTCTTCCGATGTGAGCTTGGCAGACATGGCAGGATCTTCAGACATGCTTGTTCATCTTGTATGCTTAGCGGTACAGTGCCGTGATTTCATCAAAGAAGTCGTAGACACCTTGCTCACTCATCTTGCGCGCATTCGACAATTCACCTCCCTTGGAGGCGTACAAGACCGTGTTATCCGGTCTTAGCAAGACGGCTGCTGGTATGCCTTTCTTGGTGGGGTTGCCATATAAATCCACCAATTCCTTGTTTTTATCAAACTGCCCTACATTCACCTTCACAGTGATGAACTTGCTGGCCAGCAGCGGCTCATTCTTGCCATGCATGGACTTATCCAGTTCCAGACAATCCTTGCACCAGTTGGCACCAAAAATGACCAGGACTTTTTTATCTGTCTTTTTGGCATCTGCCAGGGCCTTGTTGACAACAGCCTGGGCATCCGCAGCTTCATCATAGGCTTGTGGCGTGGCAGCGCTGGCCGAACTGATACCTGAAACCAGGCTGAATGCAAAAATAAGGGAAAGCAGTTTTTTCATCATCGTTCCATCAGAAAATTCAGGAAAAAAGCAGGAAATGCAGGATCGGTCTATCTTAGCTCAAACTACATCTGGCTGTAATTCCTTGTTGCGGCTAAAATCAATTTCGCTGTATGTATGTCCAGTTATATGTCGATTTCAGGATAAAATAAGGTATTAGCGTATAAGCATAAGAGCTTGCCAGGATTTTTTTGAAAAAAATTATTAATAGGGGCAGTGATTGCTCTTACGCAGCGACAGAAAAGTGCGATGCAGCCACGCTGCAAAGTGATGTATTTCCAGGCGATTTTTGATTACTATGAATAATAAACAACGCCGGATTGCCCATTTGGATATGGATGCTTTTTATGCATCTGTTGAGCTATTGCGATATCCAGAACTGCGGGGGCAGGCGGTGCTGATAGGAGGCGGCTCTGCGCATCGCCCTATACCCAAAGGCGATGGCACGCATGAGTTTTCACGGATAAAAGACTATGTCGGTCGCGGTGTTGCTACCACGTCGACTTATGCGGCGCGGGCACTGGGCATCTTTTCTGCCATGGGCATCATGAAGGCCGCCAAGCTGGCGCCGGATGTCTTTTTGCTGCCTACGGATTTTGAATCCTATCGTCACTACTCCCGGCTGTTTAAAGAAGCAGTAGGCAAGATTGCCCCCAAAATTGAAAATCGCGGCATAGATGAAATCTATCTCGACCTGTCAGATCATCCGCAGGAGACGCGCGCCCTGGCCAGCAGTTTGAAGCAGGCAGTCTTTGAGTCGACTGGTCTGACTTGCTCGATTTGTGTGGCACCCAATAAGCTGCTGGCAAAGATAGGCTCTGATCTGGAAAAGCCTGATGGCCTGACCATCCTGAATATGGAAGATGTGCCAACACGGATATGGCCCTTGGCCGTGAAAAAAGTGAATGGCATAGGCCCAAAATCAACCGAGCGCCTGGCTAGCCTGGGTATCAATACGGTTGGTGAACTGGCAAGTGCAGACCTGGGTTTGCTGCAAACCACTTTCGGCAGCAATTATGCTGGCTGGCTCTACAATGCGGCGCGTGGTATTGATGACAGGGAGATTTCCACCGAGTCAGAACCCAAGGTCATCAGCAGAGAAACCACATTTGACCGCGACCTGCATGCCGTTCATGACAGGGCGGTTTTGACAGATATTTTTACCGATCTCTGCACTCGCCTGGCGCGGGACTTAACAGTCAAGGGCTATCGCTGTAAAACCGTAGGTATCAAGATTCGCTACACCGATTTTCGTATCTCTACACGTGACATCACCATTCCTGTGGCGACAGCTGATCCCGCCATCATACGCAGGACGGCTGGTGAATGTCTGCGCAGAGTAGCCCTGGAAAACCGGTTTCGCTTGTTAGGTGTCAGGGCCAGTGCCCTGGTGAGAGAGGCGGATGTCAGCAATGAACGTCAGGTCAGCCAGGGTAGTTTGTTTGATGAAATCTAGCGGGCTGTCAGGGCTGGGCATTTTGCATTTGCTGGAAATACAGGTTTTCAATTTTCCTGAGATTGAGTTTCTCCAGGTAGGGATTGATGAGTTGCTGATATTTTAATCCACGCTCATTGCGCTGAAAGCAGATGTGCAGCGAAAAGTTGATGACTTCCCTGGGATGAAAAATTATGCTTTCCTGACTGCTCTTCAGACTGGGTTCTGTAATTAACAACTGTCGCAAGACATCCTTGCTGATGATGACCAGGTCGACACGCCCCGCCATCAGTTTGCGTAAATTGCTGATGTCTGAAGGTGCCACGTCAAGTTTCAATTGTTCTTTTTTAACCTGGGCATCAAATTCCTCGCCATTGGCATAATCTTGCACCACACCTATGGTCAGGCCCTTCAAGTCGGTATAATTTTTCCAGTCGAAATGCCGCTCTTTCAAGGCCGCCAGGCCTATGATGCTGTTACCCAAAGGCGCTGAAAAATAACAGGTTTTTTCCCTTTCCTTCAAATAAAAGGCAGGGAAGTATCCTGCATAGGATGGATCATTGAGCCCCAGCTGCACGGCGCGGCTCCAGGGCGTGTAACTGATATGCGTATCCATGCCCGCTTGCAGAGCTGCCGCTTTGACGATGACCGCAGTCAGCCCTTCGTCTGGCAGATGTGAACCCACATAGGGGGACCACTCCAGCGAGGCTAGTTGCATGACAGGTCGGTCAGCGGCAATAGACGATGCGCCTACCAGACTGGCAGCGAAGATAAACAGAAAACGGAACAACCGAATACTCATGGCATAGGGCTAGCTTTGATAAAAATTGAGTGTAGCGCAAGTATGTCGGGGCAATTTTAAGAGATAGTTACATGCTTGCTGCGTTCCAGTCGCTCACTGCCACCTGCTGCAATTGCTTCAAATGTATCGTCAAGCATGGTGAAAATATCCCAGTGATCAATCTGTTTTTGCAATGCGATGGCCTGGATAAGCGTTAATTCCAGTTCAGCTTCGCGCTTACCTTTCCATAATTTGTCGGCAGCAGCGACAGATAACTCTTCCAGGTTCAAGTCACCGTGTTGCCATTGTGCATGGCTGACACAGCACCGCGCGACTATCTTTTGTACCCCATGATCCAGTAGCATTTTTTCACCGACAGGCTCATGCAGGGAACCCGGGCCATCTAATTCATTGGGATGCAGGATTTTTCCGGCGTCATGGATGGCGACACCAAGGCGTATCAGATTTGCATCGAATTGCAAATCCATGTTTTCAAACTTTGAAATCAGTATTTCCGCTGCTTCGCCAACCAGTTTGACGTGAGTGAGCAGGCGTTCTGATGCGCCAAGTTGCGAAAGCAATTGGTAGGCTTCAGTAGTGGTGTTGAGCATCATGCGCGTTCGTGAAAACTAATAAAATAGGCTCGCACAGACTGATGTGCAAGCCTATTCCTTGTTGTATGACTATTTATTTGAAATCGCCAGCGAATACACGCAGGGTTTTTTCATAGCCCAGGTGTCTGGCCATGGCTTCTTTGACTTGCGCCACGGTTAGTGCCTGTATCTTTTTCTCTACTTCTGCACGGTATTGCATATTGCGGCCAAGGTAGAGATTGTTCGCCAGCGTTGGCGCCAATACGGCATCCTGACTGCGTTCCAGCTGATATTGCTGGATCAGGCTCTTTTTACCATCTTCCAGTTCTGCCTGTGTGAAACCTTCGGTCAGGGCGCGGGTAATTTCTTCGCGTATGCCGGTTTCCAGCTTGGCGCGGTTTTGCGGTGCATAAATAGCGCCTATGGAAAAATTGGCTACTTCATCCAGGGCAGAGGCATTGAAACCAGAACCACCACCATAGCTGATGCCGTCTTTTTGACGAATGCGGTTCAGTATGCGTGAGTTGGCGCTGCCACCCAGCAGGTAGTTACCCAAGACCAGCGCAGGGTAGTCAGGATGTTTGATACCCAACGGCAGTTGCATGCTGGCATAGAAGAAAGCGTTTGCCTTGTCCGGCGTGATGATTTTCTTGTCATCTGCCTTGGTGGCCTGGTAAGGGCGGGCAACACGGGTAAATTTTTTCTGCGTATTCCAGTCGCCAAAAGCAGCTTGTAATTCAGCTTTTACCTTGTTGACATCAAATTCACCCACCACAGCAATTTGTGCCTGGTCTGCCTGGTTGGCACCATAGAATTCTTTCCAGAATGCCTTGGCATCGGCCAGTTTGGCCGTTTTCAGGTAAGCAATTTGTTCATCGATGCTGCGGTAGTAGCGCGGGTCATCGCTGGAGTAAATGTTTTGGGCTTTTCTGCCAGCATCAACGGCGACTGATTGCGGTTCTTTGCGGGACTCTTCCAGTTGTGCAAGTTGTGAATTCAGCAGTTGTGTGAATTCAGCTTCATTGAAAGCAGGCTGGCGCAGGGAATCACGCACCAGTTCCAGTACACGTGGCAGATTGTCGCGTATGGTTTCTACCTGGATATTGGCCATCGTCGCATTACCATTGATTTGCAGCTTGGCTTTAAGCTTGTCGAGTTCTTCAGTAAATTGCTGATGGTTGAGTTTTTCTGTACCACGGCTGAGCATGGTCGCAGCCAGTTCGGCGGCACCGGCTTTGCCTTTCAAACTGTTTTCATCACCCAGGTTGATATGCATGGACAGCACGACAGTATTGCCACGCGTGGTCTTGGGCAACAGCGCATACTTCATGCCATTGCTGAGTGCACCTGACACAGTGCGTTTGTCGATGTTGTCGGCAGAGGCGACGAAGTTTTCTGCCTGAGCGATGGCCACGCCAGGTTTAAATTGCTTGATTTGCTCATCCACTGCAACTTTGGCAGGGGCCGGGCTACGGTCAGGTTTTTCAGTAGGGATAAAACTGCCCGAGGTGCGGTTGCTGGATTTCAGCCAGGTAGTGGCAACGCGTTGTACATCATCTACCTTGAGCGCCTTGACGCGGTCACGGAACAGGAAAAACAAACGCCAGTCACCAGAGGCGATGTTTTCAGACAGGGATACGGCAAATTTTTCCTGGTCATTGAAAACCTGGGCAATATCTGAATCGAGCTTGGCCTTGGCACGTGCCAGTTCCGCCTCGGTGACTGGTGATTTTTCAAAGTTTTCTATAGTGTCGAGCAATATCTTTTTAGCTTCCTGCAGGTTTTGCTCCGTACGCAAATTGGCACCCAGCATCAGGAAACCTGGTTCTTCGAGATTGGCGGCCCAGGGGAAGACATCGGCCACTTTTTTGGTTTCGACCAGGGCTTTATACAGGCGACCATTTGGTGTATCACCCAGTATCAATGCCAGTGCCTCAGTCGCGGCATAATCAGGGTGGGCAGCAGGCACGGTGTGATACAAGGCCGCGATGGCTTGCGAATCACCAACACGGCGCACGATCACGTCACGCTCACCATCTTGCACAGGGTCTAAAGTATACGTAGGGTCCAGTGTGCGTTTAGGTTTTGGGATTTTGCCAAACTGGGTGGCAATCAATTGCAGGGCCTGTTTAACATCAAACGCACCAGCCACGATCAGGGTGGCATTGTCAGGCTGGTAGTATTTACGCCAGAAGGCTTGCAGGTGCGGGATGTTGACGTTTTCCACGTCGGTGCGTGCGCCTATGGTGTCCTTGCCATAGTTATGCCATTGATGGGCACTCGACAGGATGCGCTGCATGAGGATGCCAGTACCGGAATTCTCATTTTTTTCCATCTCATTGCGCACGACAGAAAACTCCGTTTTCAAGTCTTCGCCAGAAATGCGGGAATTGACCATGCGGTCAGCTTCCATGCTGATGGCCCAGGCCAGGGTCTCAGGCTTGGCGGCAAAGGTTTCATAGTAATTGGTGCGGTCCAGCCAGGTTGTGCCATTGAATTGCACGCCACGTTGTGACATTTCTTCCCACAGGCGTGGGTGGGCTTTACTACCCTTGAACATCAGGTGTTCCAGCAAATGCGCCATGCCGGTTTCGCCATAGTTTTCGTGGCGGGAACCAACCCGGTAAGTGATATTTACTGTGGTGGTAGGTTTGCTGGCATCTTGTACCAGCAAAACGCGCATGCCATTTGCTAACTGATACTCATCTATACCTTCTATCTGACGCACAAACTGCATACCCGCAGGCAGCACAGCTTTGGCTGTCGTTGTGTTTTCCGCCGCGATGGCAGGCGGGAGATGGACCAGAGTAGTAAAAGCCAATGCCAGTGACAGACTTAAGCTGCTGAGTTGCATGCGCGAAGATTTCATGTAGCGACCTTTATGTAAGTAGTAAATACAAAACAATGTGTGCAAAATAGGGAATGGCAGTGCAGTAAACAATTGCAGATGCAGCCATGACACTGACCAGCAAAGTGAAGATCTGGTTCAAATGTAAAGCAGCCAAGCTTAGTATAAACGCAACAAAGAAAGCAACTAGTGCAAATAAAAATACCAATGCACACGAATGGGGGATGAGAGAACAATGGAGAACTTGGCGCGCCAGACACGAATCGAACGTGCGACCCCAGCCTTCGGAGGGCTGTACTCTATCCAACTGAGCTACTGGCGCGTGGGATTATGCATAGATATGCATAAGTCTTACAGAAGTAATGCAAGGGCAACATTTTAACTCAGTTTCCTGCGGAGCTTGCGCTAGAAAGCGAGGAATTTGTCGTTAATGCGGACAGATTTTCCTTATTCTTGGCCCGCGCAGCCCGCTTTTCATTCCAAACATGGCGCTTTCGCACTATAATCCCAAGCTTTGGCAATGCGATGATGAGTTGCCGAGCTGCACAGACTGAAGATTTCTGTACCTAAATTATTTGCATTGAGGAAACCATGAGCGACGCGCACGACGAACACGAATCAGCGATCAAGACCCCTAAGCAACTTATCATTGCAGTTCTCGCCGGATTCCTGGTCCCCATTATCGCCATTGTCTTGCTGGTACAGTATGTATCGAATGACAAAAAAGTCGGCGCAGGTTCTTCTGCCCTGACAGCTGAGGCAGTTGCTGCACGTATCAGCCCGGTTGCTGATCAGGGTTTCAATTTCAAGGATGCCAGCGGCCCTAAAACCTTGCAGTCTGGCGAAGCGGTTTATAAAACCATTTGCGCGGCTTGCCATGATAGTGGTGCAGCAGGCTCACCAAAGTTCGGCGATGCTGCCGCTTGGGGACCCCGTATTGCACAAGGCTATGACAAAGTAGTTGCGAATGCGATTGGCGGCTTGCGTGCCATGCCAGCTAAAGGTGGCAATCCTGATCTGGATGATATTGAAGTCGCCCGTGCTGTGGTTCACATGGCAAACGCCGGTGGTGCGAAATTCAAGGAACCTGAAGTCAAGGCCCAGGCAGCAGCGTCTGCAGAGGCATCTGCAAAATAAAGCACCTGATTAAGGTAAAAAAAACCCCGGTGCGCCGGGGTTTTTTTGTTTTATGCGCTCAGTTTTTATCGCAAGACATAGACCAGTCTTTACATCTTCAGCATAAATATGATTTGAGCAAGCGACTCTTCCATCAGCATTTGCACAAATTAAGTGCACTTTTTTGATAAAATCATTCCCCCGATAAAAATTATCAATAAAATAATATTCCTGAAAATAATAATTGTAGGAAATGTTTCTACAAAAAAATTTTTATTTTTAAGGAACCTTCTGCACGATCAATCAGTCTGAACAGCACGTATTGCTACGCGCCTACTCTGCCAAGAGGTAGATTTGTTGTTTTTTTACAGCACTTATTCTATCCATATTGACAATAGAATCTCTTCAATGTTTTCATGCTGCAGTGAATTATTTGAAATAAAATTTTCACAATTTACTGTCATAGGAAAATAAATTTTCATTATTTTTGGCGGTTCGGCAAAGACTCTTTGCCTGTTACAAATCTTGTTAAGAACATAAAAGTATTGGAGCGCATAGTGATAAAAGAGAAAAAGATTTCGAGATCAGTAAGACTGATCTGTTCTAGTGGCCTGTTGTTGAGCGTGGGTATGCTGGCCCAGCCAACTTTCGCCCAGGATGGTGTACAGAAGGTTGAAATTACCGGTTCCAGTATCAAGCGTACTGAAACTGAGGGTGTTGCAACGACCCAGGTTTTGAGCCGTAAAGACATAGAACAAACAGGCAAGACTTCCATCGCTGACGTAGTCCGCAGTATCTCTGCAGATAACAACGGTAGTATCAGTGGTTCTTCCACGAATGGTTTTGCTGGTAGTGCTTCTGGCGTTTCCCTGCGTGGCTTGAGCGTCAGCTCTACGCTGGTGCTGATCAATGGTCGCCGTACCGCACCTTATGGTTTTGGTGATGATGGTCAACGCAGCTTTGTTGATTTGAATTCCATTCCTCTGGATGCAGTTGATCGCATAGAAATCCTGAAAGATGGCGCATCAGCAATTTACGGTTCCGACGCTATCGCTGGCGTCGTTAACGTCATCTTGCGTCAAAACTATGTAGGCCAGTCTGTTTCTGCAAACATCGGCCAGTCTTCCCGTGGCGACGGTCGCGTTACCAGTGCTTCTGCAGCAATCGGTTTTGGTAATCTGCAACAAGACAAATACAATGTGTTTTTGACGATTGATGCCAAGAAACAAGAAGCAATCTGGTCCAAAGACCGTGATGACTATCTGGGCCAGGCTGATGCACGTCCGTGGGGTGGCCGTGATCAACGCGCTGGTTTCATCACTGGCGGAAATGTTGGCGGCACTAATTTCCTGGGCACAGTGCGTCCTGTAAGTGCTACAGGCGCAGCTATCCCGGGTCGTGGCATCCAGCAATTGAAGGGCACTTGCGATCCTAAAAACCTCGACCCTGCAGGTGGTAATAATCACGACAATGCAGGCGGCGGTTGCTTGTGGGATCCTATCCAGTATCAATCCGTACAACCAGAAACAGATAACCTCAATCTGTACGGCCGTGCCACGTTTGCTATCAATGACCAGACTACTGCATATACAGAACTGGGCTTGTTCAAAAACAGGGCGAAAACCCTGACAACGCCTTCTGCTTTAACAGGTACAGGTTTTGACCTCTTGCATTCCCGTGTCAACAATACTGGTACTGGTCCAGATCAGTTGCTGTTGCCTATTGGCCATCCTGACAATCCTTTTGCTGACGCCCGTGCGCGTCCACGTTGGGCAGATCCATCCCGTCCTCGTACTGCAGATCTGGAAACGACAGTGACCCGTTTCCTGGCTGGTGTGAAGGGTACAGTAGCTGAATGGGATTATGATGCTGGTTTCCTGTATGCAGAAAGCAAAACTGACAGGACACAAAATGGCTACTATCGCCAATCTGCTTTGAAAGCAGCAGCCGCCAATGGCAGTTTCCGTATTGGTCAGAACGTGGTGAACAAGCCAGAAGTGATGGCTCTGGTTTCTCCAACTTTGTATAACTCTGGCGTCACCAAGAGCTCATCGGTAGATTTCAAGGCTACCCGTGAATTGATGCAATTGCCTGGTGGCGCATTGGGTATTGCGATTGGTGCTGAGTACCGCAAAGAAGATACCAATAGTGAAGCTACTCCTTACACTATCGACAATGACATCGCTGGCCTGGGTTATTCTGCCGCCAAAGGTTCACGCAATGTCTCCGCGCTGTACACAGAGTTAGCTATTCCTGTGCTGAAATCTCTGGAATTCCAGGTAGCTGCACGTACCGACAAATACTCGGATTACGGCCGCTCCACTACACCTAAAGTCGGTTTCAAATTTACACCGAATAATGCGGTGGCGTTCCGTGGTACTTATGCCGAAGGTTTCCGTGCTCCTAGCGCGGCAGAGAATGGTGATAGTGCAGTAGCTGGCTTTACCAATATTGCTGGCGATCCGATTCGCTGCCCAGTAACAAAACTGGCTGCAGATTGTTCAACGCTGAGTGTTGGTGCTGTCACTGTTGGCAACAAAAACATCAAACCAGAAACTTCCAAGAGCTATAGTCTTGGCGTGGTTGTAGAACCTGTCAAGAATTTCAGTATCTCGCTGGACTGGTGGAAAATTGTCCGTGATGGCGAAATCAGCGGTTCTGACCCAGGTGCGATTGTCAACAATCCTGCTGGCTACCCAGATGCGCAAATCGTTCGTAACGAGCCAACAACCGATTTCCCTGGTTTGGCAGGTCCTATCTTGCTGGTGAAAGCACCTTATCTGAATGCAGGTAAGACGACTACTTCCGGTCTGGATCTGGACATGCGCTATAAATATGACCTGGGGGCAAATGGCAAGATCAATACTGGCCTGGTCGTGACTTACATAGACAAATTCACCAAGGTTGATGCTGCTGGTACTGTTTTTGAATACGCAGGTACACATGGCGATACCAACTTGTCTGCCAACGGCGGTACACCACGTACTAAAATCAGCTACAGCCTGGGTTGGGAACGTGGCCCTTGGACACTGAACGGCAATGTCAATTATGTATCCAGTATCAGTGACACCAATCAAATTGGTGGTGACTGCCTGGATAAGGATACTGATGGCAAAGCTTACCTTGGATGCCGTATTGCTGCCTTCACGACTGTAGATATCTTCGGAAAATGGAAAATGTCTAAAAACCTGGAGTTCACCGCATCGATCACTAATCTGTTCGACAAGATGGCACCACTTGATGTCCAGACCTATGGCCGCATCAATTACAACCCATCCTTGCATCAATCAGGAGCAGTTGGCCGTTACTTCAATCTTGGTGCACGCTACACATTCTAATGTGATGTTGTAATGGCAAAATCTGAAGAATTTGATGCAAGGAAACTATCGTCCCTGCCTCTGTGACTTCAGGATAGTTTGCAATTAAAAAAACCCGTAAGCATGCTTACGGGTTTTTTTTGTCTCATTTTTTGACCCAAATCAAATACCCAGCAACAGAAAAGGCATACGGCGCGTTGTCAGGAGGATTTCCCAGGATACATGAGCTTTGTCTCTTTAAAGATACAAAAAATCTCATGTTTAAAAAATTAAACAGGTTTTTCAAAAGCCGTGAATCCTGAAAAACGGCGCAAAACAGTCGAAAATTTTTTATGGAAAAATGCAATAAAAGCAAAATAATTAATTACAGGTATTAGTCATTCCTTATTTTTTTCCAAAAAAAACACAAATAATCATTCTTGCAACTGAAATACGCTGCTATAAAATTTTGCGAGAGCCAGTCTGGAGTGAATTAAATCGATAATTCCCGATTTTTATCGCGCCAATAAAAATTTAATGACGCGTCGAACTTAAGCTTCAAAAAGATTCTTTTATGAATTAATCTGGCTCAAAAAAATAACTGAAAATCGATTGAAAATATAAAAAAAACAATCTTGACTTCATTAATTGCAAATGGTTCCATGCAATACGAGTATTTTTTTGATAGGAAAATTTACATACTGTTTCAGTAAAAATTGCTCAAATTTTTTGCAATTTTCATGAAATCGGAATTCATTATGAAAATTTCTTCGGCAGGAAATATTTGTAAAGTGCATTAGCAATGGATAACAAAAATAGACTTGAGATTGATGGCTGACAGTGAAGTAAGAAGATGCCATCCCTCATTTCATTGCATCGCTAAGCCAGCAGGGAGAAGTGGCACGGGATAAGTGGGTTGAAGGCAAATTCCGTGTTGTGTTGCATTGGAATAATACTTAGGAAAACATATGTCAAAAAATAGTTTGGTATTTAAAAAGACACTGGTTGCCCGTGCGCTGATGCTCGCGTTTGGTGCCGGTGTAATGACAGTTGGCTATCAAGCCGACGTAATGGCGCAATCAAACACAACTGGTACGATTTCAGGCACAGTCACGATGAAGGCGAATACCAGCGTCTCCGTGGTCGGCGTTGACAATGGTGTCAAGCGCGTTATCACCCCTGACGCCAATGGTCAATTCCGTTTGACTTCAGTGCCTACCGGTAACTACAAAGTATCTCTGTTGGAAGGTAGTTCCGTGGTGGGTGTCCAGGACCTCGAGGTCCGTATCGGACAGGACAGTGTAGCGACTTTTGGTACACAGGTTGTGCAAATTACACAACGTGCCAAGGCTATTGATATTAAGAGCTCTAATTCGGGCTCTTCCTTCACTGCAAAAGAACTGGCGGTCATCCCTATCGCTCCTGCAGTTGCGAACATCGTTCAGTTGGCTGGTGGTACTACGCGTGGTGATTCACGTTTCGGCAATAACGCCGCCAGCTTTGGTGGTTCGAGCGCGGCAGAAAATGCAGCCTATATCAACGGTTTCCCTGTCACCAGCAGTCTGTATCAAGTTGGTTATTCTTCCCTGCCTTTCGGTTCTATCGCTGAAGCCCAGGTTATTACTGGTGGCTACGGAGCCGAATTTGGCCGTTCGACTGGTGGTGTGGTAAACATTACGACCAAGAGTGGAACAAACAACTGGGAAGTGGGTGTTGGTTTTACTTATGCGCCAAACAGTTTGCGCTCTAAAGCAAAAGACATCATGTACCCTAACACTGGTGCCGCCCGTAATGCAGGAACTGATGGTACGATATTCAACTACAAAGCTGGCGATAGCGTAGATGAAAAAGTCTACAACGTGTCGATTGGCGGTCCTATCATCAAAGACAAGTTGTTCATGTACTTTGCTGCTGAATCTACACAAAAAGATACGCAGACCGCCCGACTGTCGGCGGCCAATACCACCAATAACAAACTGGGCTGGCTGGAACAACATTCCGAAGTCCCACGTTATCTGGGTAAGCTGGACTGGAACATCACTGATGACCACCATCTGGAATACACCCGTATTGGCGATGAATCCAAAGTCGAAGACAGATACTATGGCTTTGATTACGCGACTAAACAACGTGGTTATACACAATATGGTGGCGCCACATTCAAGAACTATGCTTCCGGCTTGTTATTCCTTAACGCCAACGGCGCAGCCTTGCAGGCTCCACAAGGTGCCAACATCGATATCCTGAAATACACCGGATATCTGACAGATAATCTGACCGTCTTGGCATTGGTTGGTCAGTCCAAAGTTGACCATACACAAAGCCCATTTGGTTACATTCCAGGTGTGAAGCCTTTCACGGCAGGTGACGCGAATCGTGCTCCTGGGGTTAACTATAATGTGTCTGATCCACAGACATTTGCAGGCAGCTTACTGCGTGATAATGCTAGCGATACCAATAAAGGCTATCGTATCGATCTGGAATATAAAGCCGCTAAAGAGCATACAATCCGCGCTGGTCTGGATTACAACAAGATCAATTCGGTTGCTGGTAGCCAGGCTGCTGGTGGTGGTAACTGGACATATCTGCGTGCAACAGATCCGAATGCGGTGTTGTCCGGTCATCTTATTTCCCCGGCAGCAGGTGGCGGCTATGGTACACAAGGCTACTATGTTGATTTGAATTTGCAATCTACCGGTTCTACGCCTTCAGTCAAACAGTCTGCGCTGTATATCGAAGACCGTTATCAAGTGACTAAAGACGTTTTGGTGACCCTGGGTTTGCGTAGCGAAAGCTTCTCCAACCAAAACGAAGTTGGCACGACTTTTGTAGAACAAAAAAATCAGATCGCTCCACGCCTGGCAGCAGCATGGGACGTCAATGGTGATGGTTCATTGAAAGTATTTGGTACAGCTGGTCGTTACCACTTGCCATTGCCTACTAACCTGGCTGTACGTTTTGCCGGTGCTTCTCTGAATACGGATCAGTTCTTCACTTATACAGGAGTGGATCCTAAGACAGGTGCGCCTTTGGGCCTGAACAAGATCAGTAATGTGGTTTCTGCCAACTCTGAATTTGGTCAACCTAAAGTTGCCAATGAATTGGCTTCCACTAATTTGAAGGCTCACTATCAGGATGAGTTGAACATCGGCTTTGAGAAAGCACTGACTCCAGAATTAAATGGTGGTGTGAAATTTACTTATCGTAAATTGAAAAATACGATCGACGATTACTCTGATACACGGGCGATTCTGAAAAAACTGAGTGCTGCTGATGTGGCGACTTACAATGCCGCTGGTCTGGGCTGGAATGGTGCCTTGTTCAATCCTGGTCAAGATGCCACATTCGTCTTCCCGTTGGGTAATGGTCAGCAACGTGTTGTTTCTGTTACTGCTGCAGAAATGGGCTTCCAGGAAGGACCGAAGCGTGAATATACAGCTTTGGAATTCATGCTGGAACATCCAATGCGTAACAGCTGGTATGGTAAATTCAACTATACCTGGTCACGCAGCGAAGGTAACCAGGAAGGTCTGACCAAGTCTGACAATGCGCAGTCTGACGTTGGTAACAGCTCTCTGTGGGACTTCCCAGAAACCATGCTCAACAGCAGTGGCTTGTTGCCGAATGATCGTACACACCAGTTCAAGGCTTACGGTTTGTATGAAATCAATCAGGAATTTGCAATCGGTGGCAACGTGCTTGTAGCTTCTGGTCGTCCAAAATCCTTCACTTGCAATATTCCATCGGCATTGGATCAGCAAGGTCTGGGCTTGAATCAGTACGGTTCCATCTTCTATCTGTGCCCAGCCGGTGTTCCAAATGGTCGTGGTGCAGCTGGCCGCTTGCCATGGGATACTCGTCTGGATCTGAACTTCATGTATAAGCCAAGTATGGTAAAAGGCTTGTTACTGAAGATGGACATCCTGAACGTATTCAACCGTCAAGTAGTTCAGTCTATAGACGAAGGTTACAATGTCAGGTTGGCGGGCGATGCAATCAGCCCAACAGCTGGCCAGGAATTGTCTTACACAGCTCCACGTTCTATCCGTCTGTCAGTACAATACAATCATAAGTTCTGATTTGGTGTAGTTCAAAAAAACCCGCAAGCGCAAGCTTGCGGGTTTTTTTTGGTTTGCGTAGTCTTAGAGGGGTGTGAGGTGAATCTATAATTTTCAGTTCAGATAGCAAGCGATGCTCCAATCCGTTTTGCTTAGGGGCTAATTGGCTTTCAATTGTTTGAGAATTAAGAAATGGCAGCTGGACCAAATGAATCGCGATGTCGGCAACTACACGAGCATTGATTGATTATCAGTCGCAAGCCAAAATCATCAAAAACCTGACTATCACTGGTGGTGTCCGCAATCTGTTCAATGTTGATCCACCGTTCACTATCCGTAATACGGGGGGTAATTAGCCAGGTTACGATGGCCGTTATATCTATCTTCTCAGTCGTACCTCCTATTATCACTGCTGCCTGTAAATATTGATTTGCTGGATAGATACAGGTAGATAAGAGCCCGGACTTGTCCGGTTTTTTTCATTTTTCTTCAAATTAATCAGCAGCATTGAAAATTTTTTTTCTTATACTCAGCATAAGACCACTAGGTATTTTAGCAAGAGAGTCATTTGTCAATAAAATGATGTTGCCATGGAGAAATCGAGAAAAACGTGAACAAAATTTAGTCAGTTGACGAGACGGGCAAGTATAGTTTTCTGCATAAAAAATAAGCAAATTTCCAGCACTGTATAAATGCAAATAGTTTCTTTCCATTCTGGCTTTTTGGGAGCGGGGATACCAGTAAAAAGCACTTGCTACTGAGAAAATTTCGAGTATATTTCTAACTTTATCTTTTGCTTTTCCAACGAATAAGTCGCTTTTTTTCAATAAATGTCTGCTTCGTCATGCATTTGTAAAAATAAGTGTCCTGGCGGCAATTATGCGTGCAAGGATAAGCAATCAGGTTAGTATTTCGTAACACTTTTGTTCTCTTCTCCTTCAACCATTTTTCACACCAGTCAAGCAAATGAATTTATCAAAAATGACAGTAAGTAGGCGTTTGGGACTGGGCTTTGCTCTGGTTTTAACTTTATTAATTGCTGTGACCGTCGTCGGTATTTCCAGGATGGCACAAATTCAGGGGCGACTGGACAAGATAGTCAATGTCAGCAATGCCGAAACCCGTCTGGCACTGGATATGCGCGCTATCGTGTATGACCGCATGGTGTCGCTGCGCAACCTGACCTTGCTTAATGATGCAGGCGACATGGAGCCAGAGCTGAAAAAGATAGCCGAGCAATCCAAGCAATATGCTGCTGCAGATGAAAAATTGAGTAAACTGGCGACAGAAGAAGGTGCAGGCAATAGTGATAAAAAAACTTTGCTGGGTAAATTGAAGGAAGCTGAAACAGCGGCAGCGGCCTTGCCTGCCAAAGCGCAAGAACTGGGTCTGGCGAATAATGCCGAAGCAGCGACGATTACCCTCATCAAGAAATTGCGCCCAGTACAGAAAAAATGGCTGGACACTCTCGATGAGCTGGTGACACTGGAAGATAAACTGAATTCCCAGACTGCCGAAGAAGCTGGCTCTTCCTTCAAGGCAGCCACAAGCTTGATGGCGGTGCTGGGTGGCTTGGCATTGGTGGCAGGCATATTTGCTGCTTTCGCGATCAGCCGCAGCTTGTTAAAGCAATTGGGTGGAGAGCCTGATTATGCAGCTGAAATTGCTGGCCAGATTGCTGCCGGTGACCTGACGGCACCAATAGATCTGAAGTCTGGTGACACTGCCAGTCTGCTGTTTGAAATGAAGAACATGCGTGATAGCCTGGTCAACATCGTAGCCCAGGTACGCAATGGCACTGACACCATCGCCACTGCTTCCAGTGAAATCGCGACCGGTAACCTGGACTTGTCTTCCCGCACTGAACAACAAGCCAGCTCCCTTGAAAAAACCACCTCGTCCATGAAAGAATTGACGACCACGGTCAAGCAAAATGCCGACAATGCGCGCGAAGCCAATCAACTGGCAGCGTCTGCATCTGAAGTGGCACGCCAGGGTGGTGTTGTGGTGGCCCAGGTGGTTGATACCATGGGTTCCATCAATGAATCCTCCAAGAAAATTGTCGATATTATCAGCGTCATTGATGGCATCGCTTTCCAGACCAATATCCTGGCCTTGAATGCAGCGGTAGAAGCTGCCCGCGCTGGTGAGCAAGGTCGTGGCTTTGCCGTAGTTGCCGCTGAGGTGCGTAACCTGGCGCAGCGCAGTGCCGCAGCAGCCAAGGAAATCAAAACCCTGATCGGTACTTCGGTAGAGAAAGTCGAAATCGGCACCAAGCTGGTTGGTCAGGCAGGCGTTACGATAGACCAGGTAGTCTCCAGTGTGAAACATGTGACTGACATCATTGCTGAAATCAGTGCCGCGAGCCAGGAACAAAGCGTGGGTATTGAGCATGTCAATCACGCCATCATAGAAATGGATGGCGTGACCCAGCAAAATGCTGCCCTGGTGGAAGAAGCTGCTGCCGCAGCGCAAAGCTTGCAAGACCAGGCATCTGAACTGGCGAAAGTCGTCAGCGTGTTTAAATTGCATGCGGGTGAACGTGCCCAGCAAATTGCTGCGCCAGTTGCAAAGTTAGCACCGCGCCGTGTCGAACCGGTAGTGGCAATCAAGCCTAAAGCCAGAAACAATCAGGTAAAATCTTTACCAGTTGCCAGAGCACCAAGCAAAAAAACGGCGAGTGCCAGTAGTAGTGATGAGTGGGAAGAGTTCTGATCCATCATGTCTGAAATGATGGGTAGCGTATGCAAGATATCAAGATATGCTGCTTGCCTTGAAATCCCCGGGAAATTTTTTATACTGAATAAAACATGAATAAGAAGATCACTATGAAACCTCAACTGTCAATTCTCATTTCATCCTTGTTGCTGGCGGCCAGTGCTTCCGTCATGGCGGCAGAGACTTCTCCTGTCATGGATAGCAAATCCTGTGAGCCACCTAAATACCCGAAAGCCGCCTTGATGAATGAAGAAACCGGCACGGTTTCCATGGGTTTTCTGGTCGGTGCGGATGGCAAGGTGGTTGAATCCAAAGTCGAAAAATCCAGTGGTTCCAAGAGTCTGGACAAGGCTGCGCTGACAGCCCTGAGCCAATGCAAATTCAAACCAGGTACCAAGGATGGCAAGCCTGACCAGTTGTGGGCCAAGGTTGATTTTGTCTGGAAGCTGGAATAAGTTTTTTGCAAACAGAGCCATAAATGAGAAGAGGGAACAGTGATGTTCCCTCTTTTTTTACCACGCTTGTTCAGCGGCTACAATCCGCTGCTTATTGGCAGATTGATTATTCTGCTTTCAAGCCACGACGTATCAGCAAGGGATCGATCCTGGGTTCGCGACCACGGAAGTTGCGGAAAGAGAGTAGTGGATCCATGCTGCCACCCTTGGACAATAATTGCTGACGGAACCAGTCACCATTCTTGCGGTTCAGGCCACCGTTTTCCTTGAACCATTCCACGCTTTCTGCATCCAGTACTTCACTCCACAGATAGGCATAGTAACCGGCAGAATAGCCACCGCCAAAGATGTGTGAGAAATACGTGCTGCGATAACGCGGTGGTACCGGGGCAAAGTCGACACCTGCCTGTTTCAAGGCTGCTGCTTCAAAGGCCAGCGCATCTTTAGGAACCTGGGCTGGTGTCAGTTGATGCCAGCGCTGATCCAGCAAGGATGCTGCCAGATATTCTGTTGTCGCAAAACCCTGATTGAATTTATTCGCCGCCGTGATTTTATCGACCAGGCTTTGCGGTATCACTTCGCTATTTTGATAATGCCTGGCGTAGTTTTTCAATACTTCTGGCCAGGTCGCCCACATTTCATTGACTTGCGAAGGATATTCGACAAAATCACGTGGCACATTAGTGCCAGAAAAACGCGGGTATTTCACATTCGAAAACAGGCCGTGCAAGGCATGACCAAATTCATGGAAAGCCGTGCGCACTTCATCAAACGTCAACAGGGTAGGCTGGCCTGCCGGTGGTTGCGGGATATTGAGGTGATTGGCAATCACCGGGTGAGTGCCAAACAGACTGGATTGCTCCACATAGGCATTCATCCAGGCACCACCGCGTTTGGTATCGCGGGCATACATGTCGGCGATGAACAAGGCCATGCTCTTGCCATCTGCATCAAATATTTCATAGACCTTGACGCTGGGGTGGTAGACCGGCAAGTCAGTACGTTCTTTGAAAGTAATGCCATACAGCTTGGTGGCGGCAAAGAAGACACCGTTTTCCAGTACATTCTTCAATTCAAAATAAGGGCGCAACTGACTATCGTCAAAGCTGTATTTGCTCTTGCGTAATTGCTCGGTATAAAAGGCCCAGTCCCAGGCGGCCAGTTTGAAACCGCCTTGCTGAGCATCGATGATTTTCTGTAGCTCGGCGGCTTCTGCCCTGGCATTATTGACGGCTGCTGGTGCCAGTTCACCCAGCATTTTGTTGACGGCTGTCGTTGTCTTGGCCGTTTCATCTTCCAGGCCATAGGCTGCGTGGTTGGCATAACCCAGCAGCGTTGCCCTTTCGGCGCGCAGGCGTGCCAGGTCAATGGCGACCTGGCGATTATCAAATTCACCACCGTGGCTACCGCGGTTGACCGATGCTTCATGCAGGCGCTGGCGCAAGGCTCGGTTGGTCAGGCTGGCTTCAAAGGGTTGGCCCGTGGTGTTCACCAGTGGGATGACGAATTTATCTTTCAGGCCACGTGTCTTGGCAGCCTCGGCGGCGCTGGCAATTTCTTCTTCCGACAAGCCCTGCAATTCAGCCTTGCTGTCGACAATGATGGCCGAGGCATTGGTTTCTTTCAGCACATTCTGGCTGAACTGGGTGCCCAGGCTGGCCAACTGGGCATTCAGGCTTTTCAGTTTTTGCTTGTCCTTGTCGCTCAGTTTGGCACCGGCACGCACAAAGTCTGTGTAATAGCGTTCCAGCAAGCGAGCGGATTCTGCATCCAGTTGCAATGCCTGGCGCGCTTCATATAATTTGCTGATGCGTTGGAACAGGCGGGCATTCAAGAAAACCTGGTCTTGATGGGCCGCCAGTTTTGGGGCCAGTTCGCGCGACAGATTCTCCATCTCAGGATTGGTATTGGCCGCAGTCAGGCTGGAAAATACCGTGGAAACACGGTTCAGCATCTGGCCTGCGCGCTCCATGGCAATCACGGTATTTTCAAACGTAGGTGCCGCATGATTATTCGCAATCGCTACAATCTCCAGACCATGCAGACGCATACCTTCGCTAAAGGCTGGCGCATAATGCGCATTTTTTATTTGATCAAAGGCAGGATATTGGTAAGGCAGTTTGCTGGCGCTGGTAAAAGGATTGCCAGCCAGTTTACCAACATGCTTCTTTTGCAGGACCGTGCTGCCTGGTTCTGCAGTCGGGGTAGCGGTGGCCGTGGTGGCACTAGCGGCATGGCTGGCCGGGTTGGCCAATGCCGTGCCCAGCAAGATAAGCAGTAAATGTTTGTTCATGTAGTTTTACCAAAATCTTTGATCAAAAAGGGAACCCAGTGTAGCAGACCATACAGCAGAAATATCGTTCATCCCAGGCAAAAAAATAGCGCCGGACTGGCGCTATTTTTACTGCGGGGGGGGGGCGCACTCAGCACATCACAAAGCGGTTTGCCAGATCAAGTATGAAGGCCGGGCGCAGATAAGCCAGGAAAACCAGGGCCAGCACGCTCACCATGATGGCAGCCCAGAGCAGGCGCAACAGTTTTTTGGATGAGAGTAGTGACATAGCCAGGTCCTCAGGCTGCTGCCACACGGGCTATGGGTTTTTCACTGATAGGCAAATTCACCAGCGCCGCAAAAATACCCAGTGCCAGGACTATGCCCCATACCATATTGTAGCTGCCTGTCCTGGTGTAGATATAACCACCCAGCCAGACCCCGATGAAGCTACCGACCTGATGCGAAAAGAAGACAAAGCCCGACAGCATCGACAGATACCTGACCCCAAAAATCCCGGCAACCACGCCATTTGTCAGCGGTACGGTAGATAGCCATAGCAAGCCCAGCGCAGCTGCGAACAGATAAACGGAATACGGTGTCAGCGGTGCCAGCAAGAACAAACCGATGACCGCACTGCGGGCCAGATAGATCGCTGACAGCAGATAGGGTTTGGGGAACATGCCACCCAGTTTGCCTGCATAGTAAGAACCAAAGATATTGAACAAGCCTATCAGCGCCAGGGCATACACCGCCACACTGGGGTCCATGACACCCTTGTCCTTCAGGTAGGCAGGCATGTGCACGCCTATGAATACCAGCTGGAAACCGCAGACGAAATAGCCAGCCACCAGCAGCAAGAAAGGTTTATAGGCAAAGGCTTCGCGTGTCGCTTCCATGATGCTTTGCTGTGGTCCTGTGACTTGCTCCAGCGCCGGTTCGCGCAGCTTCCAGGCCATGGGCAGCATCAGCACCACGACCAGGGCGGCCAATACATAGAAAGCAGTTTGCCAGCCAGCATGGGCGATCAATTGCTGCTCTATAGGCATCATGATAAATTGACCAAAGGAACCTGCAGCAGAAGAGATACCAAAGGCCCAGGAGCGTTTTTCCAGCGGCGCTGTACGGCCTATGATGCCACTGACTGCACCAAACGAGGTACAGGCCAGCGCTGCCCCTATCAATATGCCAGTGCCAATGATGAACAGGCTGGAGTTATCTATCAGTGCCATCCACAGCAAGCCAGCGGCATACAGGAAGGCACCCAGCACCATCATCTTCATCGTACCCACCCTGTCTATCACCATGCCGGCGAGAGGGCCAAACACGCCCCACATCAGATTTTGCATGGCCATGGCCATGGAAAAAGTTTCCCTGGTCCAGCCATGTTCTTGTGAGATAGGTTGCATCCAGAAACCAAAGCCATGCCTGACGCCCATGGACAAGGTAATGACGATACCGCTGGCCAGCAGCACGGTTTTCAGGTCGGGGGCGCGTTGAGTAGTCATGGTAAATAAGTATAAGCAAACTCAGTTAGTGTATGCCAATCCTGAAAACCATGTGGACTGCCCAAAATACCATGACGGTATGGTGTCCGACAGCAGTCAACGCAGGGTTGGCAGAAACTCAGGGATTGAGTGGCAAGCTTAAACTAAAGCGCGTGCCCAGGCCGGGCGTACTATCGACCGTGATACTGCCTAGCATGATGGTGGTTACCAGGTTATGCACAATGCTGAGTCCCAGGCCACTGCCACCCTGACCCAGCTTGGTGGTGAAGAAGGGATCGAAAATGCGCCTTAAATCCTGTTCCTCTATGCCCATGCCATTGTCAGAGAAAATCAGTTGTACCTGATTGTCCGGTGTTTTATAAGCACGCAAGAGCATCTTGCCATTCTCGCGCTTGTCAAAGGCATGCAGCATGGCATTATTGATGAAATTGCTCAGGATTTGCCCATAGGGACCGGGAAAGCTGTTCAACTCTATATCGTCAGGTATATCAATTTCCAGCGTATGGCCGCGCTTGTGTATCAGGTTGTGCAAAGTGCGTATGACTTCCAGTGAAGTCTTGCGCAAATTAAAGATGCGGCGCTTCTGGCTGGTCTGGTCTACCGAGACTTGCTTGAAACTGCTGACCAGGTCGCTGGCACTCATGAGATTGCGCAGCAATAAGTCATTGGCATTATTGATACTTGCCGAAAATTGATTCAGGTCAGAACGCTTCAAACTATTGTCTGTCAGCTTGCGCAAGAATATCGCTGACTGTTCCTGCAAGGTGGTGGCTGTCAGCAGGCTGTTCCCTATAGGCGTATTCAATTCATGGGCTATGCCTGCCACCAGTGAACCCAGAGCCGCCAGTTTTTCTTGTGAGATCAGTATCTGCTGGGCTTTTAATAATTGTTGATAGGTTTCAGCATTTTCCACAGCGATGGCAGTATACGCCGCCAGCATCATGGCGATATCCAGGTGCATGCGCTGGAAGGCATTTTTTTGCGTGCTTTGTATGGCAATGACGCCTATGGTGCGCCCCTTGATCACCAGGGGCACGTAAATATGCGAGACCGGGATGATCTTTTCCAGATCGGCAAAATAGGCACTGTCCACAGTCAGTTTATGTAAACCGGCTTCACTGATATAGCCATGGTATTCAGTATAGATGTTGCCGATGAAAATCGCCTGCTGGTGGGTGACACACCAGACCGACAATAAGTCCTTGTCCTTGATATCGCGTATATACGGCAACATGCGATGTCCGCGCAAGATATTGCAGGGGAATTCTATGGTTTCCTGTTCTGGCCGGTAAATGCCAACTGCAAATACCTCAGCCCCCATCAAGTCATGT
Organism: Undibacterium sp. JH2W; assembly: GCF_049340425.1. Lineage (NCBI taxonomy): Bacteria > Pseudomonadati > Pseudomonadota > Betaproteobacteria > Burkholderiales > Oxalobacteraceae > Undibacterium > Undibacterium sp. JH2W. The sequence continues at coordinate 366,078 of NZ_JBMPOT010000001.1, forward strand.
ACATGGCGGTAGACGATTTCCATGATGGTATCGCGGTCCAGGCTGGAGGTTATTTCCCTGCCTATCTCGCTTAGCCGGTAAATATGCTGGTGCGCCTGCTGTAATTGCTCAGTCTGCAATTGCAGGCTGGCGGTGCGCTCTTGTACCCTGGCTTCGAGCTGCTTCTGGGTTTGTGCATGCTCGGCATGACTGAGTACTTGTTGTATCAGATTCGCCAGATGGCGGCCAAACAAGACATCTTCGCGCGACCAGTGCCTGATATTGCTGGTCTGGGCCAGGCATAGCAAGCCCATGCTTTTGCCATGCAGACGCAGGGGGATTTCCAGTACCGAATGCAGTTGCGGCTGACCCAGCAAAGCCTGCATCTCGCCAGCTACCACATGCAACCGCATATCATGGGCTACCAGCGGTACTTCATCTTGCTGCAATATGTGCATCAGCAGCGGCAAGTTCTGGCAAGGCATTTCTGTCTTGACCCTGGCGCAGGCGACACCAGCTTTGGCATGACAATGCAAGCCTACGCCATTGTCATCAAACAGGTGGATACTCACCAGCTCGGCATGCAGGATGCTCAGCGCAGTATCACAGATCAGTTGCAATACTTCCGTTGGCTGGCCTTCCTCCAGCAAACGGTTGGAGGAGAGTTCCAGCAGGATTTCTACCGGCGACTTGCGCGATAAATCATAGGCGCGTAATTCACGGAACTTGTCCACCGTGCCCAGTTCGCTAAGCTCGCTGGCGGTTTGCTGATGCAGGCGGGCAAAGTGCAGGGCAGCTTGCCAGTTTTCCTGCTGCTCATGCAATTCAGACAGCGCAGCCAGGCTGCGCACTTTCTGGCTGCGTGAACCAATTTTTTCTGCATAACTGAGCGCAGTGGCATAGGCCGTTAGGGCTTCTTCCATTTGCCCGGCAGCACGCAAGATGTCCGCCAGCGAATCCAGGGTTGCGGCTTCCAGCCAGACATAGTCACAGGCATGGGCCAGTTGCAATGCTGTCCGTATATGTGTTTCGGCTATCGCCAACTGCGCGTTACGGCTGGCAGCCAGACCCAGATACCAATAGGTTTCTGCCAGGTATTCATGGATGGCGTGTTCTTCGGCCAGCGCTTTTGCCCTCAGGAAGCAGTCTTCTGCTGCCTGCAATTCACCGGTATTGAGTTCATTAACACCCAGGTTGATGATTTGCTTGCACAGCAGATAAGGTTCATTCAATTGTCCCAGCAAGATGCCGGCATCAGTATGAAAGCGGGCCGCGGTCTTGCGGTCGCCGAGGGCATCGTAAATCTGCCCCAGCCCTATATGGGCTTCTACCAGCGTGACCTGATCGCGGTTGAACTTGCTGAGATCGACACAACGTGTCCAATACAGGATGGCATCACGGTAAGCTCCTTCGGTATAGCTGATGCGGCCCAACGCCAGCAACATCAGTCCGGCCGGGCGTGTCAATTGCTGTTGTTCAGCGATTTGCAAGCCTTGCTCCAGCTCATGGTGCATGGACTGCGCTTGCCCCAGCCTTTCCAGTATCAGGTAGCGCTGGTAACAAGCATCAAGCTGCAGGCCGGTTTGCCCGGCAGCTTGTGCCTGCAAACTCAATTGGCTGAGTAAACAAGTCGCCAGCCGCGGATGCCGACGGGCGGTCTTGACGATGCGATGCAAATTACGATTCAAATTCAGCGCCTGGCGCATGATTCCCGATTTGTTTGTCCGAAAATGGCTAGAAGAGTGACCAGCACTCGCGTATAAAGATTCCTGAAGATAGTAATGCAGATTGTATATTGGATACATGACTTTAACTATTTCAGAATTGATTACGCGAAAGAAAGTGGCGGCTATGGAACAGCAGATACGGACTACACCTGGTAAGCAACAGGCAATAGCGCAGCCAGATGCGACCAGCCTGATGCTGACAGAAGCCAGTGAGGGATTGACACAAAAGCAATGTTATTACCGTGCCCTGGCCGCCAAGGATAGCCGTTTCGATGGCGTGTTTTTTACCGGCGTGAAAACCACAGGCGTGTATTGTCGCCCGGTGTGTGGTGTCAAGACGCCGCGTGAATCTTCCTGCGAATTCTATAGCAGCGCTGCCGCAGCAGAAGCGGCTGGTTTTCGCCCCTGTCTGCGGTGCCGACCCGAACTGGCACCCTATGCGATACAGCAAAACCTGGCGCACGCCATCTGGCAAAAAATCGCGGATGGTGCCTTGAATGAAAAGGATATAGAAAGTTTTTCTGAGCAGGTGGGCTTGTCATCGCGCCAGTTACGCCGCGTCATGTTGCAGGAGTTTGGGGTGACACCGGTAGAACTGGCTCAGACCCAGCGTTTATTGTTTGCCAAAAAACTCTTGCAGGAAACCCAGCTGGGCATGGCCGAGATTGCTTTTGCCGCCGGTTTTGGCAGTGTCAGGCGCTTTAATGCCTTGTTCTCGGAACGCTATCAATTGGCCCCAGGGTCGATACGCCGTGCTGCCGATAGCGCAGGTGAAGGTGTCAGCCTGAAACTGGCTTACCGCCCGCCCTACGCCTGGGACGCAGTGATTACTTACCTTGCTGGCCGTGCCATGCCCGGCCTGGAAGCTGTCATTGAGGAAAAGGGCGGCAAGGCCTATGTGCGTAGTGTGCACATGGATGGCCTGGATGGCTGGCTCAAAGTCGCCCATCTGCCAGCCAAACAGCAACTCAGTCTGCAAGTCTCGCCTACTCTGGCGCCGGTACTCATGCCGCTGATGGCCAGGGTCAGGCAGCAATTTGACCTGGAAGCCAATCCCGCCATCATACAAAGTCATTTGCAAAGCGATGCCTTGCTGGCTGGACAAATCCTGCGCACGCCTGGTATGCGCGTGCCGGGTGCTTTTGACAGTTTCGAGCTGGCTATCCGCGCCGTGCTGGGCCAGCAAGTCAGTGTGGCTGGTGCCACCACGGTGGCTGGGCGCCTGGTAACCCGCTTTGGCCAGCCTGTGACGACACCGTTTGCGGCTGTCACCCATCATTTTCCCAGCCCGCAAACCATCGTTTCCCTTTCTATAGATGAACTGGCAGGCATAGGCATACCCGGTGCCCGCGCTGCCACACTACAGAATATTGCCCAGTTTGCGCTGGATGGTGGCTTGCAAAAGCAGTTGGCCGCCAGTTCAGATGAGATGGTGGCCAGGCTCAAGACTGTCAAAGGCATAGGTGAATGGACTGCGCAATATATCGCCATGCGCGCCCTGCGTTTCTCGGATGCTTTTCCGGCGGGCGACCTGGGTTTGCAAAAGGCCGCCGCCTTATTGGCTACCCCAGTGAGCGAGCGCCTGACTGAAAAGCAACTATTGAATATCGCCCAGCCCTGGGCTCCGTGGCGGGCTTATGCGGCTCTATTGCTATGGCAATCATTAAGTAAATAGGACTCACGCAAAACCGCCCCAGCTGCGTTGCAGCTCCTAGCCGTACTAAAGTACTGTCTTCGTCGCTACGCCTTGCTGGGACAATTTTGCGTAAGTCCTAGTACAGGATAAATAAGGATTAAAGGAAATATCATGAAATACATTAATTACAGCAGCCCGGTAGGGAATTTACTGTTAGCCGCCAGTGAACAGGGGCTCAGCGGCGTGTACTTTGAAAACCACAAGCACTTCAAGGGCAGCGCAGGCTGGCTGGAAGATGAGTCTGAGCCCATCCTAATACAGGCGCGCCAGCAACTGCAGGAATATTTTGCCGGGCTGCGTCAGGATTTTGATTTGCCGCTGGATTTATCGGCAGGGACAGATTTCCAGCAAGAAGTATGGTCAGCCTTGCGCCGCATCCCCTTTGCCCAGACCTGCAGCTATCTGGCGCTGGCGCAGGGCATAGCCAGGCCCAGGGCGGTGCGCGCAGTGGGCGCGGCAAATGGGCGCAATCCTCTATCCATCATTATTCCCTGCCACAGGGTAATCGCCAGCAATGGCGCACTGACAGGTTATGCAGGCGGCTTACAGAATAAGGAAGCACTCTTGATGCTGGAAAGGAAGTTTTCTAAATAGCAATTTGTGTGTGCTTAAATAATCAGCAGAACCGGCAATCCCAGGAAAAGCAGTTAGATATCTGAAAATATCATTTGGTTAATTTTGGTGCGACGCACAAAAAGTGCTTGACGTTTTAAATTCTGCGTGTAGAATCGTATTTGTTGCGGTGCACCATTCAAGAATTCATGGAAAGCGCTGCCGATTACCTAAAGCCACTTGATTCCATCTACCGGAGAATGCCATGACTACCAATACACCAGAACAATTTATCGCTACAACTAAAGCTAACCTGGAAGCGCAATTTGCTTCCCTGACTTCCCTGAACAAAAAAGCATTTGAAGGCCTGGAGCAGTTGTTTGCCCTGAACGTCAATGCTGCCAAGGCAAGTTTCGAAGAAGGTACTGCTACTGCCAAACAATTGTTGAGCGCCAAAGACCCACAAGAATTTTTCACTTTGTCTGCAGCGCAAGCTCAGCCAAACGCTGAAAAAGCACTGGCTTACGGCCGTCACCTCGCAAGCATCACTACAGCAACTCAGCAAGAATTCACTAAAGCAGTTGAAGCGCATATCGCTGAAACAAACACTAAAGTGATTTCCCTGATCGATGAAGTAACAAAAAATGCACCAGCTGGTTCCGAACAAGCTGTTACAGCCTTGAAATCTGTTGTTGGCAACATCAACGCAGGCTACGAACAACTGTCCAAAACAACCAAGCAAGCTGTACAAACTCTGGAAGAAAACCTGACCAAGGCTACCCAGCAGTTCACACAAGCGGCTGAAAAAGCAACTGCTAAAAAGAAATAATTTAGCAATTGCAGATTCAGACTCACTGCGGTGAGTTGCAGTAAAAAAATCCCCTGATGTTCGCATGAGGGGATTTTTTCATTTTCAGGAAAAATCAAGTCTGTGCTGGTGACGCTGGTGCCTTACCCAGTAAGTAAATCAAATACAGCAGCACACAGCTGCCGTCAAAAAAGGCGGCAATATGCAGACCCTGCAAGGCTGGCTCAGTCCAGTTAATTGCCAGCATGAGGACCAGACCCAGTTTCTCAACTGCTGCGGCCAGTAAAATCGCCCTTCTTGCCTGCACTTGTCTGACCGCATAGATAATCAGTGCGCCCACCACAAAAGCCATCAAACCCCAGTGCCGCGCAAAGAACAGGCCGGTGACATCGCCTACCTGCATGCCTGATGCCTGCAGGAACAGGGTGGGGGCAATAAACTGCAAGCCCGCCAGCATGGTGACAGTGCCACTGATGTACAGGATTTTGCTGATGATTTTTTCTTGCATGGTCTTCCTCCAGCTAGTTAGCTTTTTCTTTGTTGATATAAAAACGCAGGCCCTGGTAATTCCCTGCCAAGATCAGCACCTACTTCAGCAGTGATCAGTGTATTCAATCTCTGGTTCAAGTCCAGCAGCAAATCCTTGTGTTGCTCAGGGCTGGCTGCCAGATTGGTGATTTCATTCGGATCGGTTTGTGTATCATAAAGCTCAAGCTGGTTGCGTGTGCTCAGGTTTTGCCAGTCGTGTGGTTGGTGATGATCGGCAGGCTTGAAATAACGGGCAAATTTATAGCGGCCATCATGGATGCCGCGGAACAGGGCCGGGTTTTCCAGGCTGGGTAAAAACTGGCCACTTTCAAAACCGATCAAGAGCGCGCTCAGCTTGTTATATATCTTGCCGGTTTTTGCACCCTTGCGTGAAAATTCCGGATCCATATACAGGGGGACGCCGTAGTTGAACAAAATCCCCTTTTTATCCCGCGCAGTAGTTGTTCCAGCTGTGTTGATGGCGGCGCTGATATCCACCCCCTTCAGGTAGGGATATTTTTCTGCAAGCGCATGGGCATCTACGCCAGCCATACCAAGTATGGTGGGTACCAGGTCTATATGGGAACCCAGCACATTCGTTATCTTGCCACCCGCCACGTCAGGGTGGCGCACAATGAAGGGCAGGCGCATGTTTTCTTTATACATGAAGGGCCCCTTCTGGCGCAGCTTGTGGGCACCGGCCATTTCCCCATGGTCCGAGGTATAGATGACGATGGTGTCCTTATCCATGCCCAGCTTTTTCAAGGCCTGCAATACTGTCATGGCATGGCCGTCTACATCGCGCACGCAATTGAAGTAATAACTTTGATAGGTGCGCCAGGCCGCTTCATCATGTGGGTCTATGTGACCGTACAGCCAGTTGCACATCTCCATATAAGAGCTGGTGGCCCAGGGTTTGCCGCTCAGCGTATCCTGGTAATAACTGTCAGGTAAAGGCAAATCCCAGTTCTTGTCGTAAACCCCACCCACTGGTGGCGTGGACAAAGGCGATAGCATATGGCGCTGCTGCCTGCTGGCGACTTGCTTATCGCCAGTGCTGACATACATGACATCATGCGGATTGACAAAATTCACTGCCAAAAACCAGGGTTGCTTGCCGCGCATATCGCGCCCCTTGCTACCCAGCCATTGCACGGCATTGCTGGCGATTTGCCCATCATAGCGGTAGCCGGTCCAAGTCGAGCCATGGGGGTCGCCATCGGCGTTATAGTCAGAAAAACCATAGGGTTCCAGTGCATTTTCCGTGCTGGGATAAGGGCCGTATACCAGGCCGGGGTCGGCGCGCAAATGACTCAAATGCCATTTGCCCTTATAGGCAGTGTAGTAGCCTTGCGCCCTTAATAAATGCCCCAGGCTGGGTAAGCCATCCGCCAGTTGCGGGAAAGAAGGCGGCGCATCGACATTTGCCGTCATCAGGGTGTGCTGGGTATGCTGGCCAAAATACATATTCGAGCGTGAAGGTGAGCAGGGTGTGGTATTCGCATGAAAATTACTGAAGCCCATGCCTTGTTCCAGCAGCATCTCATGCGCCGACAAACCCAGGCCGGCGGGCAAGTCTTGCCAGTGGCGTAGCTGGTCATTGACGATCAGCAAGATATTCGGCCTGCGCTGGCGCAAACCCGTGGCTGACATGGCCGAGGGCACTGTCGGGATGATGCGTGGTCTGTGCTGTTTGTCGGCGGCACCTCCTATCGCGGTACTTAAGCCCACCCCGGCCATTGCGGTCAGCACTTTCCTGCGGCTGATATTGCCTGGCTGATGTGTCATAAAATTCCCCAACTCAGTATCTGATGGATATCAGTGTGCGACCTGTAGAAGCATACGTCCAATGCATTATAATCATGATCTCAATGCTAAATAGGTATGGTGTAGGTATGGTGCGATGATGAATCTGAACAAGCTGAAACACGCCGTCATCCTGGCCGAGCAAGGCAATTTTGCGCGGGCGGCAGACAAACTCAATCTCAGCCAACCGGCCCTGAGCCGCAGTATCTCTGGCCTGGAAGATGAACTGGGCATGCGTCTGTTTGACCGCGACCAGGCTGGTGCCACGGTCACGGCGGCTGGCCAGCAACTGGTGGGCAGGGCACGCGATTTGTTGTATGCCGCGGATAACCTCAGGCAAGAAATGGCACAGTTACGCGATTGCGAAAGTGGCCAGATCATCTTTGGTGCCGGGCCCTTCCCGGCGGCCAGTTTTTTACCTGCGGTGCTGACCGAGCTGGCGACCAGCTATCCGCGCATGCGCACTGTATTGGAAGTCAATAATAGCGATACCCTGATGGAACATCTGCTGGCTGAAAAACTGGAATTTTTCATCGCCGATACCCGCAGCCTGACAATCAACAAACATCTACATATCCAGCACCTGACGCGACAAACTGGTGGCCTGTATTGTCGCTGTGAGCACCCACTGACACTGAAGAGCTTGCTGGACAAGCATGATTTGCAAAGTGCCAGTTATGCCAGTGTGTACCTGGCTGACATTTTCCTGCCATCCTTGCGCAAGGCACTGGGGTTGGAAACCGGGCAGGACCTGCCCCTGGTCACCACTTGCGATAATATTTATGTCTTGAAGCAGGTGGTCATGCATAGCGATGCCATCCTTTTATGCACCCATGCGGCGGTGGCGGAAGAACTCAGGGCTGGCCGGTTGATAGAACTCAAGCTCGCAGGCTGGCAAGGCATGCAAGCAGAGATAGGCGTAGTCAGCCTGGCCAGGCGCAGCCTCTCCCCCATGGCGGCAAGGGTACTGGCTAAGATTGCCGAGCATGTGTAAAGCATGACAGCCATGTTACATGCCAAAACACCATCTTTTTTTGAGTGCCCTGGACTCATGCCATCGCCAGCAGTGGTAAGCTAGAGGATGTATCCTAAGAACCTGTTTACGATCTGTAGCGAGCGAGCGTCAGCGGGGTGAAGAGTAGCGCAAAAAGCGGAATGTACTTAAGTACATGAGCATTTTGAGCAACGCATGAGCCCCGATCACGCTTGCGCAGTAAGATCGTAAACAGGTTCTAAAGCAGCAAACATTTGACCATCTCACCCCCCCAGGGGTAAAACCAGGAGAATTCACATGCAAGACGTGGTAATCGTAGCTGCAGGTCGTACTGCAGTAGGCAAATTTGGTGGCTCTTTGGCAAAAACGGCTGCTTCCGATCTGGGCGCGCATGTCATCAAGGCCTTACTGGCAAAAGCCGGTCTCAGTGGCGATCTGATCAATGAAGTCATACTCGGTCAGGTGTTGACTGCAGGTGTAGGCCAGAATGCAGCACGCCAGGCCGTCATCAAAGCCGGTTTGCCCGACATGGTGCCAGCCTTCACCATCAACAAGGTATGCGGTAGCGGACTCAAAGCCACCCACCTGGCAGCGCAAGCCATCAAGGCTGGCGATGCTGACATCATCATCGCCGGTGGCCAGGAAAACATGAGTGCCTCCCCGCATGTATTGAATGGTTCACGCGATGGTTTCCGCATGGGCGATGCCAAACTGGTTGATACCATGATCGTTGATGGCTTGTGGGATGTCTACAACCAATACCATATGGGTATCACGGCAGAAAACGTCGCCAAGAAATATGGCGTGACCCGTGAAGAACAAGACTTGTTTGCCCTGGCTTCCCAAAACAAGGCAGAAGCCGCGCAAAAAGCAGGCAAGTTCAAGGATGAAATCATTCCTTTTGAACTGGTCAGCAAAAAAGGCACGACAGTATTTGACAGCGATGAATTCATCAAGCATGGCACCACGCTGGAATCATTGGCGGCACTGCGCCCTGCCTTTGACAAGAATGGTACAGTGACTGCCGGTAATGCTTCCGGCCTCAATGACGGTGCTGCTGCCGTCATCATGATGTCAGCCAAAAAAGCCGATGAGCTGGGTTTGCCAGTGCTGGCCCGCATCAAGGCTTATTCTTCTGCTGGTATTGATCCTACCATCATGGGCATGGGCCCGGTACCTGCCGCTCAACTCTGTCTGAAAAAAGCTGGCTGGAGCCATCAAGACCTGGACCTGATGGAAATCAATGAAGCTTTTGCTGCCCAGGCAATCGGCGTCAACAAGGAAATGGGCTGGGATACCAGCAAGATCAATGTCAATGGTGGTGCAATTGCGATAGGTCACCCAATCGGTGCATCCGGTGCCCGCATCCTGGTCAGCCTGATCCATGAAATGATACGTCGCGATGCCAAAAAAGGCCTGGCCAGTTTGTGCATAGGCGGCGGCATGGGCGTGGCGCTGGCGATAGAGCGTTGATTTCCCCCAGTCTTTTATCGAGTACCTGATCGGTAAAAAGATTCAACTCACATCAAAAAAACCCCTTTAGCGTCTGGCTACTGGGGTTTTGTTTTGTGGCAGTGAAAAACTCAAGGCCGCCTGCTACCAAAGTCTGTATGATTTGGACTGATTTCGCAGCATCCTCTGCAGCACAGCGAAATTCTTTACCATCGACCATCATGGCAATGACCGCCTTGATCTCCAGCAAATCTACTTTGCCCGCTCTTGCCGCATTTAAGTTTTTTATAAAATCTGCGACTGCCGCATTCGATGCCGCATATGACACAACTTTTGCTCCACTGGCAGTGGCTGTCACATTGGCCAGCGACAAACTGCGGGGCTTGGCTGCTTGCAGATTTTCTGCAGTGATAGCGTAGGGTTGGGCTGCAAAGCTGTTGGCTGCGAGCATTGCGCAGGCCAGGAAGTAGATTTTAGAGTTCATGATTGTCCAGTACTGATGAAAAGATGAGTGCCGACATGCTCAATCTTCGATCTGGCATTCAGTGCCGAATATACCTTGCTGAAATATAGAAATTAAATTGTGTGTGCATAAAACAGGCTTATTTTTGCGAGTGTTACTTTGATAATTTCATATTGATCAGTTGTGGAACAAGTTGCAAACCCAAGTAAAATGCGGCCTTTACTAAAAAGGTCGCGTGATGAAAAAACTAATTTGCTTGAGTATGCTGGGCATGCTGTTGACAGCATGTGGTGGTGGCGGCGGTTCAGCGCCAGCCAGTCCTGTTGTCGTCAATGATCCTGGCCTGAGCTTCAGCCCGGAATCCTTGAATGTCGCCGTCATCGAGGGACAAAACAAATCAGCGGTCATCAGAGCCAGCGCCAACAAGGTTTTTTCAGGAACGGTGAATGTCGGCATCATAGACACGAAAGGCGTCACTACCGGCGCTGTCAATATGACTGCGGTTTCCTCTTCTGCCTACGATGTTACTTTGCAGGTTTCAGGGAAGTTGCCCATAGGTGTCTATGACGGTGTTCTGGAAGTGCGCTTGTGCCAGGATAACCCTACCGTATGCAGCCAGCCGCACCCAGGTTCGCCCTGGAAATTGCCCTACCATATAGAAGTCAAAGCCCTGGCCAGCATCAGCAAGGTCAGCATAGATCAACTGGTATACAGAAAAGTTTCCAAGATTACCGTCACCGGTGAAAACCTGGGCTCTGCCAGTGTCAAAATGCCGTTTTGCCTGAGCTTGATAGAGGCGGGCAATGGTTCATCTACGCAAAGGAATTTTTCTTGCAAGATCATCGGTGTGGGCAGTTCTGAATTGACGGTACTCTCTGACAAGGGGAGCAAGCTGTATTCCATGCCCACCGTGGTCAACCTGGCGAATCCACCGCAAGTGACGATGAAGACCAATCTGGGCGATATGGTGGTGGAATTAAATCCAGCCAAAGCACCCATAACGGTGGATAACTTCCTCAGCTATACAGAGAATGGTTTTTATACGAACAAGATATTCCATCGCGTGATCAGTAATTTTGTGATCCAGGGTGGCGGCTATGACGCTGATCTGAAGCAAGCGGCGACGCTGGCACCGATCAAGCTGGAATCGCCCAATGATTTGAGCAATCTGCGTGGCACCATCGCCATGGCCCGTACCAGTGTGCCAGACAGCGCCACTTCGCAATTCTTTATCAATGTCGTTGACAATCCCGCGCTCGATTCTTGCAGTCAATTTTCTTGCGTCACGACACAAGGCTATGCTGTATTTGGCAAACTCGTCAGTGGGCTCGATATTATGGACAAGATACGTCAGGTGCCAACCAGGCAGGTGCAGGATATGAATGATGTGCCAGTCAATCCTGTCATTATTTATTCAGCGATACAGACGCAGTAATGCCCAGGGTTTGAACTTTGAAAAGGGAGCTGTACAGGCTCCCTTTTTTATGCGCAGTATTTATTCTGAACTTTAACCTGGATTGCTCTTTAAGCTAGTGTGTTGCAAGTATTATATTTGCTGTAAAGTGCCGCAGGTACTTGGGTGTCAGTCTGCACTCAGTTGCTCATTTCCTCCGAAGTCCACGATATACATCATTTCGAACTGGGTTTATTCACAATGAAAAAAATCTTTGTCCCTTTTGCTTGCCTGTCCTTATTGTGTTTGACCATGCAGGCAATGGCTGAAGATGCTGCCACGGTGGATGCGCTTAATGTACGCATAAGCCGTATAGAAAATGGCTTGTTACCGCAAACCGTCATCAAGGGCCGGCCTCTGCAGCCCATGCGCTTGGCAGAGCGCATGGCAGCACTCAAGGTCCCCGGCCTGAGTATCGCCATCATTCATCAAGGCAAGCTGGAATGGGCGCGTGGCTATGGCTATGCTGATGCGGTCAGCAAGCAGCCTGTCACTGTTGAAACCAGATTCCAGGCGGCCTCCATCAGTAAGCCGGTGACAGCCATGGCGGCACTGGCACTGGTCGAGCGCGGCAGCTTGAACCTGGATGGCGATGTCAACCAGCAATTGCTGTCATGGAAACTGCCTGGCAATGCTTTTACAGACAAACAAGTAGTCAGCCTGCGTGGGCTGTTAAATCATACGGCTGGTATCAATGTACATGGCTTCCCCGGTTATGCAGCCAGTCAGGATGTGCCATCCCTAGTCGATGTGCTGGAAGGTAAAAAGCCTGCCAATTCTGCCGCGGTCAGAGTCACAGCCTTACCGGGTAGCGCCTGGAGTTATTCAGGTGGCGGTTATTCCATCGTCCAGCTATTGATGACGGATGCCAGCCATGAAAGTTTTCCTGTCCTGATGAAAAAAACCGTGCTGGACAAACTGGGTATGGAGCATAGCAGTTTTGAATTGCCAGAAAACTGGCAGTCTATGGCAGCCTCGGGCCATCTTGCCAATGGCAAGCCTGTACCTGGTAAATGGCATCGCTATCCGGAAATGGCAGCTGCATCACTATGGACTACCCCATCGGACCTGGCACTTTTTGCGATTGAGATACAGCAGAGCAGCGTGGGTAAATCAAATAAAGTCTTGTCGCCAGAAATGGCCAGGAAAATGCTGACACCCAGCAAGTTAAAAGACTATGGTCTGGGCGTGTTTCTGAGTCCGGTTACTGACAAGCAGGCGGGTTTTGGTCACAGCGGCAGTAACGAAGGTTATCGCACCATGCTGACAACTTTCACCAGCACTGGCCAGGGCGCAGCACTGATGACCAATAGCGAGAATGGTAGTGAACTGATACAGGAAGTCTTGCGTGCCATTTCGATGGAATATGGCTGGACCGATTACAAGGTAGTGGAAAAAATTGCCAGGGCTGGCGACGCCAATGAATACAAGAGTTTGGCCGGTGAATATGTGCTAGCTGGCTATCCTGTCATCATCACTGCCGAAGCTGATCGCCTGTACGTCAAGGCGGCTCCCTTGGGCGGCGACCAGCAAGAGCTTTTTGCTGCTCTCGATGGCAGTTTCTTCATGCTCAATAACACGGTCTCACTGCGTTTCGAAAAAGATGCGAATGGCGACGTGAGCGCGCTGGTCGTCGAGAGAGGCGGCAAGTCCATTGGCAAGAAGATCAAATAACAGCACAGCCAAACGACATTGCTGGCGTGTTTTCAGTGAAGTGAATAAAAAAATCCCAGGTTGATCAGCCTGGGATTTTTTGCTTATGACAGTTTCAATATTTATTTCTTCAGGCATTTTTCCAGGAACTGATCCTGTTCCCACAGCAAATGCAGGATGCTTTCTTTGGCAGCATAGCCATGGCTTTCCTTGGGTAGTATCACCATGCGTACCGGTGCGCCCAGGCCTTTCAGGGCCTGGAAATAACGCTCGGTTTGCAGGGTGAAGGTGCCGGGATTATTGTCGGCCTCACCATGTACCAGCAAGAGTGGTGTCTTCATTTTGTCGGCACTCATGAAAGGCGACATCTTGTTGTAGACCTCAGGGCTTTCCCAGTAATTACGCTGTTCAGTCTGGAAACCGAAAGGCGTAAGTGTGCGGTTATAGGCACCGCTGCGTGCGATACCGCAGGCAAATAACTTGCTATGTGTCAGCAGGTTCGCAGTCATGAAAGCGCCATAGGAATGGCCACCTACGGCGACACGCTTGCGGTCCACATAACCCAGGGCATCGACAGCGTCTATCGCAGCCTCGGCATTGTCGACCAGTTGCGGGATGAAATTATCATTCGGCTCAGTCTTGCCTTCACCGATGATGGGAAAGGCAGCATCATCCAATACCGCATAGCCACGCGTCACCCAGTAAATGAAAGATGCATAGCTAGGGAAGGTAAATTGGTTAGGATTATGCGTGCTTTGACCGGCAGAATTTTTATCCTTGTATTCGGCTGGATAAGCCCAGATCAGCAAAGGCAGTTTTTCTTTCTTCTCTTTGTCGTAGGCTGCGGGCAGATACAGGGTACCCGACAATTCCACACCATCCTTGCGCTTGTATTTGATGACTTCTTTCGAGACATCCTTCAAGGCCATGAAGGGATTCTTGAATTGCGTCACAGGTGTCAGTTGGTTGCCGCTTTTGATATTACGGAAGTAGTAGTTTGGATATTCACTCTTCGATTGTATCTGTACCAGCACTTCGCCTTTTTTTGCATCTTCTATGGAAACGATGTTTTCTATCTTGTCAGTATAAGCAGATTGATACAGGCGATTCTTTTTCAGGCTGATGATATCCAATTCATCAATGAAGGGGAACTGGCCATTTTTAGTGTGACCTGCGCCCAGCAGATAAGCCTTGTTATCTTCTACCGCCAAAACACGTCGGTGATATTGATTGTATTTGGTTTCAAAGCGACCAGGATCGGCATACACATCCTGCATATTGCGCTCAGAAATCAGGCGTGGTGCCTCTGCCGGATTGGATGGATTAAAGAAATGGACTTTGACATTGCGGGTGTCATACCAGGCATCGGTAACCACGGCCAGATTGTCACTGCCCCAGGTAATGCCGACATAGCGCTGGCTGGTTTTTACCAGTGATACTGGCGCTTTGTCGAAAGGTGCATCCCAGGAAAATACCTCATCGCGAAAATCGACTTTATTGGCTGGGTCACCACCGTCCAGCGCTTCCACATAACTCAGGCTGGAGGCCTTGTCGGCACGCCAGAATACATAGCGCTTGCCAGTGGGGACGGCACTAAAGCCTTTCGGTATCACTTCATGCAAAGGTGTTTCACTGACTATTTTGATCTGCTTGCCAGCAGTATCCGTGACTACTATTTTTCCCGCGAAGCGCTCCAGCGGGACGATGTAAGAGAAGGGTTTTTGCAGAGCGTTCAATTGCAAGTACTTGCCATCCGGGGAAAAGTGGATGTCATCATACATTTCTGCTTTTCTGAAAAAACTGCTCTTGCCATTCAAGCTGACTTTATGCAGTTCTGAGGTCGTCAGGTTTTCAAAATTACTTTCATCATTCCGATTTTTCAGCAAATCGGCATAGGTGCGATTTTGTGAGGTGGCACCTGTAGAATTCGAGACGATGGGGCCGCTGGGCAAATTCTTGCTGGCATCCAGCAGTGGCTGGCGATTCTTGGGCAAGACTTTGATGAGCAGGTTTTCACTATCCCTGTACCAGTCAAACGGCGTGTCGAGATTGGCATTCAGATTGGCTTCTGTCAGTTTTTTTGCCGTAGCTGTCTCGACATCGATGACCCACAATTCCACACCCATGGCAGCGGTATGGGTGAAGGCAATTTTCTTCTCATTCGGCGACCAGCTGACATAGGCGATCAGCGGGTTTTCAGGCAGGCCCTTGACTTGTACTTCTTCCTTGGCATCGACTTTGCGCAATTTCAGGTTATTGACATAGGTCAGGGTGCTGGAAATATTTGTTACGGGATTGATGCGCAAACCAGCCAGACGCATTTCAGTCTGGCTCAGCTCGCTCAGTGTCTTATAGGTATTGCGATAGCTTAACAACAGGGTCTTTTTATGACTATCCATACTGACCGCGGGGGCACGTTGGAAGTCAGCCAGCTCCAGTATCGATTGCGGCGGCTTTTGGTAATTGAGATTTTCCTGTGCGCCGGCATTGGCACCCAGAGCTGCCAGTAAAAGCAGACCCAGTTTGTTTTTCATGCATATCCTTTGTTGATAATGTGTAGTTTTATATGATGCGCCTGCCAGCAAGGCATCCATGACTTTGTCCAGTCTGGATGGCAGCAGCACTTCATTCTAGCATTGCCATGCAAGGCAAAACCCAGTTTTATTTCACATAAGGATAGTCAATATGAAGCGTTTTCTAGGAAATCAGTTTCAGATTGAAGGCCCGTTCCATGAGCCAGATCAGGGCGATGAGTATGATCAGCACGGAACCCGCCTGCAAGACGAGCCGCTGGTATAGCAACTGACGACGCAGCAAAAAAGCCAGCGGCAGGAATACCGCGACGATGGCGAGCTGCCCGGTTTCCACTCCCAGGTTGAAGCCTACCAGGGCCAGCAATAATGCCGATTGTGGCAAGCCCAGATCAGCCAAGACGCTGGCAAAGCCAAAGCCATGGATGAGACCAAAAGCAAAGGCCACCAGCCAGCGCCTGCCTTGAAATAGCGGGAACAGATTGTTCAGTGCGGCCAGTACTACCGAGGCAGCAATCGCAGACTCCACCAGGCGCGAAGGCAGGGCCAGCACCCCCAGCGCTGCCAGACTCAGGGTGATGGAGTGGGCGAGGGTGAAGGCCGTGACGATCTTCAGGACATCGACAAAGGCGGCTTTAAAACCAGGGGCCGCCTGCCATCTACCCGCCTGCAAGACCAGGACGGCGGGTAATAACAGGGAGAGTAAAAACAGTATATGGTCGTAGCCTATCCAGATATGCCAGATGCCATGGATGATGTAATCGCTAAACTGCCGCCACTGGCTGACTTCTGCCAGCACGAATTGCTGGCTGGCCAGCTCAGGGCTGAAGATGGCAGTGGCGGTCACACCGTCCTTGTTGACCAGGCGTAGCAAACCCTTGTGCTGGGTATCAAGATCAAAAAATAATTGATACTGCACTTCGATTTTTTCGGCGTCGCAAGTGCTGTCGAACATCAAGACGGTATAGGCGCCGTCGCTGTGCTGGTCTATCAATTGCTGTCCGGCTTTGAGTGGACATTGCTGGTCGCCAGCTGTTATTTTCAGCCTTGCCAGGGCATAGGCGGCGATCTCGGCATGCTTGCTGCGTACCTCATCCCAGGTCAGCTCACCATTGCCATCTGCATCCAGGCCGATGGCAAAATCGAGGTCGCGCAAGGCGATATCCCATTGACCATGTATGCCACTTTGGTCCGCCCGCAAGATCAGGTAACTGTCGCTGGGTTTATGTGCATGGGCGGGCAGGCAGAACAGGCAAGATAACAGTGCCAGAAAAAAGCTGTGCACCAGCAAGCGCTGGGTGGCGAATATCATGAATTGTCTCCCAGTTTGGCAAGCACAGATTTTAGCGTCAGGTCTTGTAGCTTATTTTTCTTTAACCATGCCAGCGCCGGTGCTGCTGCCTGGGGCTTGTGCGCGGCGGCTGCTTCCAGCAGGATACGCAAGTCTGCGGTTTCTTTTTGTATGTCCCAGTTCGATTGCGCCAGTTTCAGGGCGACCGCTGGATGCTTTTTCAAATGCAATTCATAGCGCGCCTGCTCGCGCTGGTGCACAGTATCACCTCGCAGCACGGCTGCGTCAAAACGCTGATCCAGTAAGCTGATCTGTCCAGCCAGCAGAGGAGATTTTTGTGCTTGCAAGGCCAGTGCATAACGCAGCAGCAATGCATCGACCCTGGTCTTGTCTTTTAATAACTTGATGATTTCAGAAGGCCTTTGTTGATCCAGTAAAAAATCTGCATAAGAAGCTAGCAGATAGCTGTCCGGCGTTGCCAGCGCCAGGGCGGTCTGATACCAGCTGTCTGCTGCCCGGGCATCACCCAGCCTGGCGGCCATTTCTGCCAGCAAAGTGCTGACCCAGATTTTGCTGCCTGCATCATTGTCCGCATCCTGTTGATATTTCTTATAGGCAGTGCCTAGTGCCAGGTAGCTATTTGCTGCGTCGCCATTCAGGCTGCCTATATTGTGCAGGCAGGTCAGTGTGACCAGTTCGGGAGCAAGTGGATACAGGTGCATGCAACTCGCTTTGGCCTGGGCAAACTGGCCTTGTACTTGCAAGACTGTGGCACGCGTAAGCCAGGCCTGGGCATTATTCCTGTCCTGCTTCAATACGCTATTCAGATCAGCCAAAGCTTGTGGGAACTGATGGGTGCTTTGTAGTATGGTAGCGCGCAACACCAGCACGGTGACTGGTGGATTGGGCAAGCTCCACCAGGGTTTCAGGACGGCTTGCGCATAGCCGAGATAGCGTGGGTCGCCATCATTGCGGGCTGCATTGATATAAGCTTGTGTCAACTGTGCCGCAAGTAGTACATCACCAGGTTTTTCTGCCAGGCGCTTGCGTAGCTGCGCGAATTCCCTTTGTGCCGGATCTGTGCGGGCAGGGAGCTGTTCCAGCACCTGTTTGCCGCTGCCAGGTATGAAGGGTGTCGCCTGCGCATCAAGTGTTAGCAAGCCAGGCAAGATCAACAGGAGAGAAAACAGGCGGGACAGGGACATGATCGTCATCTTGGTTTTTGAAAATTCACTGATGGGCTCAAGGCAACTACTGACTAAGCCTTGAGCCCGTGGGTACGGCGATTGTTAAAGCTATTTACTATTTGATGGTGACGGGTTCCGAGCCCTCTGGTGCTGTCACCATGGCGGCATCGATGAGCTGTGGTTCTGCCGTATCTGCATTGGCACCAAATAAGTTCAGTACGTATTGGGTGAAAGTATCAATGCTGGAGGTGACCGTTGTTGTACCAGTATCTGGACTAGTGGTGCTGGCTGCGGAGCTGGAACTACCTCCACAGCCTGCCAGCGTGAGCGCCAGTGCAGAGCCGGCGACCAGTGTATAAACTCTTGCTCTCATGATTTTTCCTTGAGTATGATAGGCAAATTGACGAAAACGCTTAGCGTTTCAGTGCACCGGCTACCGGGGTTTTCAGGTAAGGAAAGGCATTGTCGAAGAAAGTACTGTCGAGATAGGCACCGTCGGTGAAATCAAGGCCGCCAGCTGGTGCATCAGCTGGTACGCAGCCTATGTTGAGTGTGCACAACCTGCCCATGACCACACGCAAGGCAATATCGACTACGTCATCACCAGGGCGACGGCCATTGGGGAAGCCGGCGCTATCACCACCTATGACACCCAGGCGATTTTGGGTAGCACTGACAGGTGTTGTGGTATTCAGACGCAGCATTTCCGATGGTGTGACAGCAGCAGGCTGATTGACACCCTTGATACCGGTCAGGAAAGTCGCGACCAGATCATTGCGCGGGAAGTTCGTCGGTGCTTTTGCGCCGGCACTGCCAAAGAAGACTTCGACCAGCGCAGGCAGGGTCGGATTTGTCACATAGTTCAGGAACTGCGCATCACCACTAGGTTTGCTATGGTTGAACTGATCCTTGTCCTTGAGGCCTATGACAACTTCATTCACCAATGGCATGCCGAGACGCGATACTTGTGTCCATGCGCCACCTTCCTTGGATGCGGCACCAGTGCTGCTTGGTGTAGGATTGATCGCGCGCCCCTGACGCAAGCTGGCGGTGGTCCAGCCACCGATGACTGCTTCTTTGCCATTGGTCAGGCAAGTCGTTGGCACTTCCATTTCTATGGCCGTGATGTTCTTCATCGCCAGGTCATCATGCCCGGATTTTTCTGCATTAGGATCAAATGCTGTGGCTGGTGCCTTGATATTGATAAGATCAAAGGTTTCACCCAGATTCACTACGAAGGGATCCTTACGTTGGCCGACAAAAACCTTGCCCGGCGTCGCGCAGCCGGGGATATTGATGGCAAACACGTGCTTGGCTGCATAGCCTGCATAGTCAGGGATGGATTTGTTACCGATGTAATCAATAGGTTTGTCGAAGGTAGTCGAGCCTGTGGTGGCATTGGTGACAGCCTGGCGGGTACCGGTACGACGGTCACCTGTCACCATGGTGACAGTATAGGTTTCACGCACGTTCAAGCCTGCTGCATTGACGCCATCAATCGCACCGCCATTAATCACCAGTGGCACAGAGACTTTCTTGCCGCCTACCGTGAACTGGGCATCATTATTAGTATTGGTAAAGCGGAACTGGAAGGTCAGATGCTCTTTGCCATCACCGACATTGTCGATATGGATTTCATACAAGGCATCCGGGTCCATGGAAAAATAATTCGGGCCACCATAGGCATCTTGCAAGGGAGAGTAATCGGCGATCAGCGTAGTAAAGGCACTGCGGTTCGCCTCATAGCTGCGGAACATGTAAAAATCTGCTGCATCCACCTTGGGGTGACGAGTGATAAAGGGCGCTTCGCGGTGGCTGGAAGCCTGGGCCGGCAGACTGGCAAGACCGCTCAGACTTCCTGCTGTCACCAGGGTAAGTAGAATTTTTTGATGTAAGCTTGATGTGACTTGTCTCATGACTAACTCCTGTAGTGTAGGAAAAAATGCCTCTTGTTATCGAAAAAACGCGAGGGGCATTCCTGATACGTGGGTTATTGAGGTTTGGATGCAGGTTTTTTAAAGAAATTACACAAATCTTTTGCCGCAACATTTTTTCGCCCATCATCACCTCATCTCTAAGATGGATTTGCATATCAGACAAATTTGGATATACTTGTTGCTCTCCCTCTTGGCGCTGCTGCTAGAGGTACAAATGCCCCCGAATCGCCGGAGGCGCACCTGTACTTCAAATTTTGGTAGCAGCTATGACTTCTATTTCTCGACTACAAATGGCCCTGCAAAGACAGGGCATACGCGTTGAACATGCCAATGGCATATTTCAACTCCGCAATGAACATGCGCAGGCGACAGTCTTATTGCCTGATAGTCTTCCGCTGGAAGAAAAGGCTGTAAAACAATTGATGGCGTTTGCTGCTGTCAAATCGCCGGACGGGCATCATGCGGTGTGCAAGGCCTGTGCCACGCCTGACTTTCATCCTGGCAGCATTGCGCCAGTAGGTTCCATCGTTGCCACCGATGCCGGTTTTGTGATTCCCGCAGCCATAGGCACCGACATCAATTGCGGCATGCGTTTATTGACCACGGGCTTTAATTTGTCCCAGATCAGCCAGCACAAGTCTGCATTGATACGCCAACTGCAGCGCGTATTGCTGGAAAATGGCAGGGACGTGCCTGCCCATGGTCAAGCCTTTGCCGCACTCAGTGATGCCGGTCCTTCTGCTTTCCTGGACAGCTTGCCCGACAGTGGCATCTGGGCAAGCGCTGACCGCGACCGCCTGCAACAAGAGCTTGCAGCCTGCATAGGCTTGCAAGAATTTGGCGGTAAGCGTCGCTATGCGCCTGAGGCCTGGTTTAATCGTGACGGCATCGTGCGCGACCCTGGCCTGGGTACACCAGGTGGCGGCAATCACTTTGTCGAATTGCAAATCGTCGATGCGGTGTTTGATCGCCACCTGGCTTATCGCGCCGGGCTGGCCAAGGACGACATCGTCGTCATGATACATAGCGGTTCGCGCGATGTAGGTTTCTATGTGGGGCAACGCTGGATGGACAGAGCCAGGGCAGAATGGCCAGCAGGTCTGAAACATCCCGATACTGCCTTGTATGGCCTTAGTGGTGAACTGGCCGAAGAATACCTGCAAGCCATGGGCGTGGCAGCCCGCTATGCCTGGGCCAACCGCATGGTATTGGCCGAGCTGGTCAGGCAGCAATTGCAGGCAGTGCTGGGCGATGCCAGATCATCTTTGATTGTCGACGTGCCTCACAATGTCATCTTGCGTGAGCATGGCATGAATATCCACAGGAAAGGTGCAACCCCTGCGCGGGAAGGTGACCTGGCCTTGATACCCGGTTCCATGGGCGATGCCAGTTACCTGGTAGAAGGATTGGGTAGTCCGGACTGGTTATGGTCGTGCAGCCATGGTGCGGGTCGGCGGGTACGCAGGCAGGATGTGCGGCGTCTGCGCCATGACAACAGCGATGCCAACTGGCAATGCGTGACATTGCGGGAAGAACGCAAGCTAGAAGAAGCACCACAGGCTTATAAACCCATAGGTCCGGTGATAGAAGCGCAGGAAACCGCAGGCTTGATCAGGGCTGTGGTCAGGCTGAAACCCTGGGTGACCTTCAAGGCATAAAAAAAAACCCCGCGCTATATTCATAGGGCGGGGATTTTTTCATATGAACAGCAGTTTAATGGATGCCGTGCATTTTCTTTTCCATCCACTTGTTCAACATCATCAAGACCAGACCAGCAGCAATCGGTATCAAGGTGAAGATCAGGAAGAACACTGACAAGGAATAGGTTTCGGAAATATGGTCGATATAACTACCGGAGAAACCAGCCAGTTTGTTGGCAATCGCAGTATTGAGGAACCATACACCAAACATCAGACCCAGCAAACGCGGCGGAGCCAGTTTACTGATATAAGACAGGCCTACCGGGGAGATGCACAATTCACCCATGGTATGGAAGAAGTAAGCCGCAATCAGGAAGACCATGCCTACACTGGCGGTTTTGGCACCAGCCGGGATGCTGGATGCGCCATAAGACAAGGCGGCAAAGCCCAGACCCAGCAAGATCAGACCCACACCAAATTTGACCGGGCCACTCGGGTTCCAGTATTTTTCCCACATTTTGGAAAACATTGGTGCCAGGATGACCAGAAAGAAGGAGTTCAATACACCAAACCAGGTCGCTGGTACGCTGGATTGATCGAGAGCAAACTCACGTTGCAACATCCAAATGACTAATGCCCAAATCAAGCCTATGCACAGTACCAGCAAGGCATTCGACAAGAGATAGCGCTTGGCAGTACCAGCAAACAACTTGATCAGCAGCCAGGACAGGATAATCGTAGGAATGACCGTCATCAGGCTATTCACGATCTTGAACAGCATGCCGCTGGTGCCAACCAGGGCACGGTCAGTATAGTCGGAAGCAAAAATTGTCATCGAACCACCGGCTTGTTCAAACGCAAACCAGAAGAAGATAGTGAAGAAAGAGAAGACGCAAATTGCTTTCAGGCGGTCGGCAACGATATGCGGTGCAGCTTCTTCTTCAGCAACAACGGTTCCGCTTTGCTGAGACTTGGCCAGACCTATTTCACCAAAGATACCCTGGCCAAAATAGAACTGTATCGCACCCAGGATCATGAAAGCACCCGCCAGGCCGAAGCCCATGGGCCAGGAGATTTTTTCGCCGATATAACCGCATAACAAAATACCGAAGAAAGCTCCCGAGTTCACACCCATGTAGAACAGGGTGTAACCACCGTCACGGCCACCTTCATTGTCTTTGGTATATAACTGACCAACAATGGCAGAAATGTTTGGTTTGAACAAACCAGTACCGGCAACCACCAGGCCCAGGCCGGTATAGAACATGGCTGGAGTATCAAACAACAGGCATGCATGGCCGGCAGCGATGATGAAACCACCCAGGACGACGGAGCGGCGGCTGCCCAGTATCTTGTCGGCAATATAGCCTCCGAGGATAGGGGTCAGATAGACCAGGCCGGTGTACCAGCCATACAAGGCCGTTGCATCAGCACGGCTCCAGCCCCAGCCGCCTTTGGCTGCGGTGGTGACCAGGAATAGCACCAGCAAGGCGCGCATGCCGTAGTAAGAAAACCGTTCCCACATTTCAGTAAAGAACAGGACGAACAAGCTATCCGGGTGTCCCAGAATAGTGTGTGCACCTGGCGTTTGAATTTTGTTCAAAGTGCTCTCCAATAATTATTTTGTATAAAAGTCGCAGCTGGCCGCAAAATATTTTTCAATGCGTACCTTGAAATGATGTGAATTGAGTCAATTCGGCGCGTAGCTTACCACGACAAAAACCTCATATAAAAAGACATATGCTGCGACGCAGCAATTTTTACAGTACAAAAATTGACTATGACAAGCTGATCGCGCTGACTTGTCCATCTTCCCGAGCATAGGCTTGACTTACAGAATTATTAGTACTTAAGCAAATTTACTGCTTTAGTATGGTGTACAAGTAAATTCAAATTATCTATAGTTAATGACATTGTTTTGTGAAAAAACAAATATTCTATGGCAATATGCTTATTGCAAAATAAATGATTGCTGTGGATAGTAGATGGTAGATGGCGATCTGGATGACCGTGTTTTAAAACCAAGTAAATGACAGGATGGCAAATACTTGGTTGCAGTCACTTCCCATCCCTTTATTAATCAGGAGACTTTCAATGTTTAAATCAACAACAAAAAAATTAATTGCCCTTGCATTAGCCATTGGTTGTAGCGCTGCGTTTGCTTATCCACCACCCTACTTTTTCTGCAACAAGGAATGCCTCAAAGAAGCACCACGTGGTTCAGCTCAATACAATCAATGCATGGCAGATTGCCTCGATGTATGGCCAGATTAATTCGTGATACCGCTGAATGGCAGTGAGCCTGCCATGTCCTTAGACAAGTCCTTGTGCAAAAGCTGACTTGTTGAGGGGGGGCGTGACCATCAGCGCAAAGCTGGTGGTCATTGGTTCAAGCACAAGCCTCATCATCAAAGTTAATCATCAAGGATGCCGCATGAAAGTAGCAAAAACGATTTTTACTTATACTTTGATCATCACAATAGGATTGTTGATTGGCTATGTCGCGCCGCGCCTTCCTATGCTGCTGAAGCCCGCCTATCAGGAAGGCGACTACTCCGCACACTTCCAGAATACCAAGACAAAAGTCCTTATGTATGGGACAGCCAGTTGTGCATTTTGTAAAAAGACCCGTGCGTATTTTGCTGAAAATAAAATTGACTATATCGATATGGATGTACAGAAATCACCTGCTGCTGCCGCCAAACATGCCGAGTTGGGGGCCGAGGCTGTACCAGTGATTCTGATAGGAAAACGCATGATACGAGGCTATCAGCCTGAAGCCTTTGCTGAGGCTTTACAGGCCCTGGAAAAGACACAAACGGCTGCGAAATAAGCGCCTCGCTGTAACACTAAAAGGCTACAACATTAAAAAAATCCGGTGTGTCATGGACAACATGCTGGCTTTGGCTATTGGTACTAGTGCAGCTTTTGCTTATCCTCCACAATCTTATTTCTGCCATAAGATCTGCATCCAGGATGGCCCCGTAGGTTCACCAGCCTATCAAGAATGCATGGATGCCTGCATGTAATTCTTTCCTGCAGACAGCACGGCCGTAGCGGCCAAAGTTAAAAAAAATGGCCATCAAATCCGGGTTTGATGGCCATTTTTTATTCTGCAGAAATACCTTGGAATGTAAGTCAGTTAACCTTGAATACCAACAAGGCCTGCCATAATTTTTGTGCTTCTTCTTTCAGCGATGCAGCCGCTGCCGCAGACTCTTCCACCAGTGCCGCATTTTGCTGAGTGGTCTGGTCCATCAGGCCTATCTCGGTGGTGATCTGGGCAATGCCATGGCTTTGCTCAGTCGAAGCGCTGGAGATTTCATTGAGTATGGTGGACAAACCTTCTACCGACGCCAGGATCTCAGTCATGGTCTTGCCAGCATGAGATACTACTTCTGAACCCACATCGACTTTGGCGATCGAGGTTTCTATCAGGGACTTGATCTCTTTGGAGGCGATCGCGCTACGCTGGGCCAGATTGCGTACCTCTGATGCCACCACGGCAAAGCCGCGGCCTTGCTCACCAGCACGGGCGGCCTCAACGGCAGCATTCAGGGCCAGGATATTGGTCTGGAAGGCGATGCCTTCTATGGCAGCAATAATATCGAACATCTTTTTCGACTCTGCCGAGATGTCGGCCATGGTATGTACCACTTTGTCGACCTGGGTACTGCCGCGCTGCGCAGTCTGGGCGGCAGAAACGGCCAATTGCCGGGCTTGTTCTGCATTGCCGGCATTTTGCCTGACGGTCTGGTTCAGGCTTTCCACGCTATTGGCAGTTTCCGCCAGGGATGAAGCCTGGTTCTCGGTTCTTTCAGAAAGGTCGATATTGCCCATGGCAATTTCACCCGATGCATTCGAGACAAACTCGCTGCTGTCGCGTATATGCGTGACCATGCTGGTCAATTGCTGTTGCATGCCATGCAGGGCATACAGCATGCTGCTGCGGTCACCTTGCTTGAGTGTCACTACCGTGGTCAAATCCCCTTCGGCCACGCTCCTGGCGATGTTGACAGCCACGTCAGGCTCACCACCTAGCGGGGCAATCACCAGTTTGTTGATGACGAAAGTGAGGATGGCAGATACCACCAGCACGCTCAGGACACCTATCATGATGGCGGTATTACGAAGGTAATTGACATCGGCCAGGATCTTGTTTTCCGGCACGCTGATGACAAACGACCAGGGCGTCGTGGTCGCACCTATCTGCACAGGCACGTAGATGCGTTTTACTGTGGTCTGCATTTCGCTGTGCTCTATGGTATCGCTATAGGTCTGGCCTGCCTTGATGGCGGCCTTGGCTGTCTTGGCCTCCGCGCTGTCACCTATGCTCTGGCCGACATTCCCGGCATTCACATCACCGATGTAGATACCGTTATTCGAGATCAGGCTGGCATAGCCAGTTTCATAAGGGCGTATCTTACTGACATCTTCCTGGAAGCCTGCTACCGGCAAGTCCACCGTCACTGCACCAACAAACTGGCCCTTGGCCTTGATGGGCACAGTCACCGTGGTCATGAAGACATCCTTGCCGGCTATCTTGTACATATAGGGTTCGAGCAAGACTTCATTGCCGCTTTTTTTGGCCAGCAGATAATAATCGCCTGCGCCTTCCTTCTCATAGTCAGTCAGGGCTTCAACCTGGGTCTTGCCACTGCCGCGATTCCAATATGGCAGGTAGCGGCCAGTCGCATCATGGCCTTCCTTGCCTGTGTATTCGCTATCCTTGCCATCAAAGGCATTGGCTTCCCAGATTGTGCCTACACCGGTAAATTCAGGATGGCCTTCCAGTACGCTTTTCAACAAGAGATCGGCATTGGCGCGCTCTGCCTTGCCATTGGCTTGCATGGCAGCCAGTTCGAAGGCCAGACTACGCGCTGCATGCAGGGCCAGGTTGATGCGCTCCGCCACCTTACCGGCATTATTGATGGCCAGCTGTCTGGCATATTGCTGGGCCGAGTCTTGCTGCATGTTGCCCGCCTGGCGGGTCAGCAGGCTGATGGTCACGGTAAAACCGGCCAATACCATGGCTAGCACGGCAAAAAGCATTTTGGCACGCAAACCAAAGCGTGCAGGGGAGATAGGTGTTGATGTCATGGTCGTATTCGCCTTGCGTATTTTCTGGGCAGAAATGTCTGCACTATATGGATGATATGCCGGATTAGCAGATTCTTGCCGTGGCGAATAAATTACAGGGGATAATCGTGACAATTTGCAACGATTTCGCTTGCCAGGATGACAAATTCAGGTATAGATTCAGCAATTTTCATGACAAATAGCCAGCCTTGGTCTTTTCTTTCCACATGCTGGACCAGCCTTGTTAAAAGACCTGCAATCAAGAATTACTTAAGTTACCTGAGGGAGAGATGCAATGAAGTGGAAAAACCTGGTCACCGCTGGTGGCCTTTGTCTGAGTGTCATGGGCGCAGCAGTGACAGCGCAGGCCGTGACGGTAGAGCAGGTGAAAAGCTTTACCCTGCCAAATGGCATGAAATTCCTGGTGCTGGAAAACAGTACGATACCCAATGCGAATATGTACACCTACTGGAAAGTCGGTTCGCGTAATGAAGTACCAGGCATCACCGGCCTCTCACACTTCTTTGAGCACATGATGTTCAATGGCTCGAAGAAATTCGGCCCCAAGCAATTTGACCGCACCATGGAAGCCAATGGCGGTGCCAATAATGCCTATACCAGCAATGACCTGACGGTTTACCAGGACTGGTTCCCGGCCACTGCGCTGCCTACTATTTTTGATCTCGAGAGCGATCGTATCGCCAATCTCAGCATAGACCCAAAAATGGTCGAGAGCGAGCGCGGCGTGGTCTTGTCTGAGCGCAGTACTGGTCTGGAAAACTCCAATCTGCGCGCCCTGTGGGGTGAAGTCTATGCATCTGCATTCCGTGCACATCCCTATTCAATTCCAACTATAGGCCATGAATCCGATATCAAGGCCTGGACGCAGGAAGATTTACAGCGGTATTTCAATATCTATTATTCCCCGAATAATGCGGTGGCTGTCATCGTCGGTGATGTCAAGGCTGCAGAAGTGAAACGCTTGGCAGAGCAATATTTTGCCAATGTCCCGCAACGTGCCTTGCCACCTGTCGTGCGTACGATTGAGCCTGAACAAAAAGGCGAGCGCCGGGTATTCGTGCGCAAGGAGTCTGCCACTGCTGCCAATCTCATGGTGTCGTACAAGATGCCAGCGAGCAGCCATCCTGATTACTATGCGCTCAATGTCATCGCCAGCATACTCACCGATGGCAAGACTTCGCGCATGTATCAGGCTTTGGTGGATCAACGCCTGGCAACCCAGGTCGGTGCCGATCATGGCAAGAATTTTGACCCCGGCCTGTTCAACTTCTTTGCGGTTGCTGCCAACCAGGTGCCAGCCGCCAAAGTCGAAGCCGCCTTGCTGGCCGAGATAGACAGGCTGGTCAAGGATGGCGTCACCGCAGATGAATTGCAAAAAGTGAAAAACCAGAAGCTCCTGAATTTCTACCGTGCCCAGGAAACCATTAATGGCAAGGCTGCCCAGTTGGGTGAGTATGAAATGTTTTTTGGCGACTACAAAAAACTGTTCGACGCCCCGGATGCCTACCGCAAACTGACGCCAGCCGATATCCAGAAAGTCGCTGCCAAGTACTTTAAAAAATCACAAAGAACTGTAGGCGTGCTCGCCGCCGTGGAGGAATAAGAAGATGATCAGTATGAAAATAAACAATAAAAAAATGCTCGCCCTTAGCCTGGCCAGCCTGAGTTTGCTGGCTGCCAGCAGCCAGGCTGCTGAATTCCGCCTGCCAGCTTTTGAAACCAGCAAGCTGCCTAACGGCGTGACCGTGTATCTGATGGAACGCCATGACGTACCCCTGATTGCCGTGCGTGCCGTCGTCAAGGCTGGTGCCGTCAGTGATGTTGGCAATGCTGGTTTGGCCAACCTGACAGGTGATGCCTTGTTATTGGGGAGCAGTAAGTTTGATAAAAAGACCCTGGATCAGAGCTTTGATTTTCGTGGCGGCCGTATAGGCAGTGCAACCAGCACAGAAGCGACTTCCCTGAATGCTGATTTTGCCAGCGCCGATGTGGATGTACTCTTGCCCATCCTTGCAGATGCCATGTTACACCCGGTGTTCGACACAGAAGAATTTGGCAAGCTGCGTTCGCGTACCGTAGATGAATTGAAGCAAGCCAAGGAAAGTCCGCGTAATGTCGTACAGACCTATTACCGCAGCATGTTGTTTGCAAATGGTGCCTATGCCAATCCGGTGATGGGTACGGTCAATAGCGTGGCTGCCTTGCAGTCTCAGGATGTCAAAAAATTCCATGAAGCTTACTACCGCCCTGAAAACGCCGCCCTGGTCGTGGTCGGCGACTTTAAGCCCACAGTCATGCGCGCCCAGCTAGCCAAGTTGTTTGGCACATGGAAAGCCAGCGCTGCTCTGCCCGCAACTGTCGCGAATGGCAAAGTAGTAGCAGACAAGGCAAGAGTCTGGCTGGTGAATAAATCAGATGCAGTAGAAACCACTTTTGTCTTTGGTGGCAAGGGCATCGCCCGTAATGACCCTGACTATGTGCCTTTGCAAGTCATCAATACCATTTTAGGCGGGCGTTTTACTTCCTGGCTTAATGATGAATTGCGTGTCAATTCTGGTTTGACCTATGGTGCTGGCAGCAGCTTCGCTGCACTGGCGGAAACAGGCAGCTTTGCCGTTTCCAGTTTCACTGCCACCCCCAAGACTGAGGCAGCGCTGGCATTGGCAACCAAGACCTATCAACGCCTGTGGGACAAAGGCATAGATGCGGCTACCCTGGAATCGGCCAAGGCCTATGTCAAGGGGCAATTCCCACCGCGTTTTGAAACCAATCAACAGCTCGCTGGTTTGCTGGGTGAAATGTTTGTTGCCAAAGTAGGTCGTGAACAAATTGATCATTTCATGCGCGATGTCGATGGACTTGACGTAGAGAAAGCCAAACAATTGGTGGACAAACATTTCCCTCGCGACAAGCTGCAAATGCTCTTGATTGGCAGGGCAGAAGCCATACGCGGTATCGCCGCTAATTATGGAGAAATTACCGAATTGGAGATTACTGCCAATGGTTTTGCACCGGGTGCAAAATGAGTGATGTCATCATGAGCTCGTAACTAAGCTGTAAAAAGCCTGTAAAGCGCTTACAATGCAATAAAAACTCCGCCCCATCTTGGGGCGGTAGTTTTTTATAGGGCATAAAAAATTATCAAATTAGCCCTGAAATTATTGTCAAGCTGTAGTTAAGCTGTAGATCAGGATGCTCTGTTAATGATACGTATCAAACCCTTGTTCGTCGCCGCTACCCTCGCTTTGTTAGCCTCGACTGGTAGCCAGATCCGGGCTGGCAATGTACCGGAATCTGGCTACCAGCTGCCACCGGCAGAATTGCAAGCCGTCGTCGATGCCCCCAGAGGCCCGCTATTTCGCCTGGGGCCGCAACGCAAGACGGCAGTGTTGCTGAACCTGCCTGGCCTGCCCGGTATTGCCGATGTTTCCCAGCCAGAATTACGCCTGGCGGGTTTGCGCATTAATCCACGTACCCGTGCTGCCAGCCATTTCGATTTTGGCAATGGCATGAGTTTGCTTGATATCAGCACAGCCAAGGTAAGAGAAGTGACGGGTTTGCCTGCCAGACTCAAGATTGCAGAAACAGCCTGGTCGCCAGATGAACAATGGCTGGCTTTTAGCCTGTGGGTAGATGGCGGTGTTGAGCTATGGCTGGTGGATGTCAAAAGGGGTGCAGCCCGCCGTCTGATGGCTGACAAGCTCAATGCAATTACCGGCCCTGGCTTTTCCTGGATAGAAGGTTCAGAAAAATTATTGGTCAGGCTGACGCCTTTGCGCCAGAAGGAATTGCCAGCAGCTTCCATGTTACCAGCCGGACCGAATATGCAGGAAAGTAAAGGGGGTAAGACCTCGCAAAACCGTACCTATCCCGATATGCTGAGGACGGCCAGGGATAGTGATACCCTGGACTGGTATTTGCAGACACAACTAGGCATTGTCAACCTGAAGGGGGAATTGCATCGTATAGCCCGCCCCATGACCCTGATCAAATCCCTGGCTTCGCCGGATGGCAAACTGATTTTGACGACGCAATTGCGCCGTCCTTATTCCACCATGTTGCCGGTGGACCGTTTTGCCCAGCTTATAGAGTTGTGGGATATCCAGGGCAAGAAAATCAAGACCGTGGCTGAACGCCCCATGCGTGAACGCCTGCCCACAGGCAATGATGCTGTGCAGGCAGGTCCGCGTGATTTTGGCTGGCGCAGCGACAAGCCTGCCACCCTGTACTGGCTGGAAGCCCAGGCAGGTGGCGATCCTGAAGTCAATAGCAAAGTCCATGATGCCCTGTTCCAGCAAGCCTCGCCGTTTGATACACCAGCACAAAAAATCATGGACATGGCCTGGCGTTTTGGCAATGTGCAATGGGGCAATGACTATCTTGCCATCGTTACCGAGAACTGGGTAAAGACCCGCGACACCCGCAGCTGGCGCATACAGCCAGGAGTACCGGATAGCAAGCCGGAACTGATGTTTTCCCGTAAATCAGAAGACCAGTACAGCAATCCTGGTAACCCGGTGATGACCCAGAATGCCCAGGGCCGTCTGGTCTTGCGCATCAGCCCGGATGGCCGTGCCATTTTCCTGACCGGGACGGGCGCCAGCCCAGAAGGCGACCGGCCTTTCCTCGATAAATACGATTTGACCAACAAGCAAACCACGCGCCTGTGGCGCTCGCAAGCACCTTATTATGAAGAAGTGCTCGCCTTGTTGAATGACAAGGGCAGCAGTTTCATCACCAGCCGTGAGTCGGTTGAAGAAAGACCCAACTTCTATTTGCATGATTTATTGCAGGGTGCTGCACCGCGGGTACTGACGCAATTTCCGCATCCCATGCCGCAATTCAAAGGGATCAAAAAGCAGCAAATCCGCTACGAACGCGACGATGGTGTTGACCTGACAGCTACCCTGTATCTGCCACCTGGTTATGATCCCAAGCGTGATGGGCCGCGCCCTGTGCTGATGTGGGCTTATCCGCGTGAATTCAAAACCGCAGAAGCAGCCGGGCAAGTCATAGGCTCTGCCTACAAGTTCAACCGCATGTCTTACAATGGCCCGCTACCCATGCTGGCGCGTGGTTATGTCGTGCTTGATGGCCCCACCATGCCCATCATAGGTGAGGGCAAGAAAGAGCCGAATGACAATTATCTTGAGCAATTAAAGATGAATGCCGAGGCAGCAGTGGAAGAAGTAGTGCGCCTGGGCGTGGGAGACCGCCACCGCATTGCCATAGGTGGCCATAGCTATGGCGCTTTCATGACGGCAAATTTGCTGGCGCATACGCGCTTGTTCCGTGCCGGTATTGCCCGTTCTGGTGCCTATAACCGCAGCCTGACACCTTTCGGTTTCCAGTCTGAAGACAGGAATTACTGGAAAGCCAACAAAGTCTATCAAGACATGTCTCCGTTTAATTTCGCCAATCAGTTCAAGGACCCGATTTTGTTCATTCATGGTGAACAAGACAATAATCCTGGTACTTTCCCCATGCAAAGTGAACGCATGTACCAGGCCATACAAGGCCTGGGCGGGGTGGCCAGATTGTCCATGTTGCCAAATGAGAGCCATAGCTACCGCGCCCGCGAATCCATCCTGCATATGCTGTGGGAGCAGGACCGCTGGCTGGAGACTTATGTGAAAAACGCTAAGCCCGATAGCAGCCGGGACTGATATATAGTAAAAATAATATGGAAGGGCGGCAGATACGACAGATCTGCCGCCTTTTTTACATGAACTTAAAGTTTTGCATTAATATGCAAATTGAATCTTTTTCTACATTTAGACATGCTAAAAGCCGTCATCCTGGATGCGAATGCCGTTGCCCGCAATTTGCTGGCTTCTGTTCTGCTGAACGGCGGCCACGACGTGGTGGGGGATGCGAATCTGACGCCAGCCAGCCTGGCCCGTGTGATCAAGCTGAAACCGCAAATAGTCTGTGTCGATATAGGGGAAGCGGATGAAGAGGGCCTGGCCTTGCTCGACAAGATCAAGGCTGAGCTACCCAAGGCCTTGCTATTCATGGTGTCTTCAAAAATCGATGCAAACATTCTGCAGCAAGCCCAGCAGCGCGGGGTGCAGGGCTTCATTGTGAAACCCTTTAATTCAGTGGCGGTCTTGACCTCCATACGCAATACCATCATACGTATTGCCAAACAGCAAAGAGCTTCCATGACTGAGCTAGCGCCCGAGGGAGGAGTCGAAGCGGGAGGCGAAGCCCCCAGTGAATAATCTGTCGCCTTAAAAACGCATTTCATCGACTGACAGCAAGTTTTATCGCATTCTTCCTATTCCACCCCTGCAATCCTTAGACTGGCACTCATCAATGAAATGAGTTACTGGCATAACATCATAAGGATTTGCCATGTCTGCTACTACCCGTATGCGTACAGCTTTACACACCTCAGAACAATTATTGCCGGCCGAAGTGGCTGCCAAGAGCGAAACCTGGCTGACCAGGGCGCGTAGCTATCCGGTTTTTTCTCGCACCTGGTTCCGCTATCGGGCGCAGGCATGGCTGGGTTTGTTTGCCATTGTTGACTTGCTGGTAGTGCTGATCAGCTTGCTGATTGGTGCGGATCTGAGCAAGGCCGCGGTTGTTTTCGTCCCTTTGACATTAGGTGGTACTGCCCTGCACTTGATAGGGCCTGCCATCGCAGTCTGGGTAAGAAAACAGGCATATGCCAGCAAGAAGGAAGCTGTCTTGCTGACATTGGCCCTGCTGCTGGGGGGACTGCTCAGCTATGGCATATTTTCGGGAAGTAATTATCTGACCAAATATCTGGTAGTTGGTGGCAAGGATGTCTCGTTTGCTGTCGGTGGCACTATCAGCGCCACTGACAAGTCTGAACCAAAGAAAGTGGGGACCTCGCCCGGTGTCTCAGTACGCCCTGCCCAGGCCAGCGAACAAGACCAGGAAGTCAAAAAGATAGAACAATCACCGGCTTTGAAAATAATCATGCAGGGGTTTTCCATGCTGTTTATAGGTGGTGTCATCACATATACTGCAGGTGCCGTTGATCTCTGGTATTTCTTCCGTCAAAAAAAGCGCCTTATAGAAGCTGTGCGTCAGCAAGAACTCAAGGCCGCACAAGAAGCCCGCCGCGAAGCCGAATTGCGTCTCTCGGTATTAGCGGCCCAGGTTGAGCCGCATTTTTTGTTCAATACCCTGGCAGGCGTGCGTTCAGCCATACTGACAGAACCACACAGGGCGACGGCCATCGTCGATCATCTGGTTGATTATCTGCGTGCCACCATACCGCAAATGCGTAGCGATGGCAGCTCAGCACAGGGCAGGCTCAAACAGCAACTGGAAGCGGCCGCTGCCTACCTGGGCCTGATGCAGGCACGCATACCGCGCCTGAGCTACAGTGTGGACAGTGAAGTAAGCGACGCCGCACTACCACCGCTGATGTTGATTTCGCTGGTAGAAAATGCTGTCAAACACGGTGTGGAACCCAAAGTTGGTGCGGTACATATCGCTGTTCAGGCAAAAAAAATACAGCAGGATAGCGTGGACATGCTGGAGCTAACCGTGGCCGACAATGGCGTTGGTTTTGCTGCCGCCAGTTCTGGCACCGGCATAGGCCTGGCGAATATCCACGAGCGGCTGGCATCCATGTATGGTGCGCGTGCCAGCCTGGTATTGAAAGCCAGGGCCGATGGCGGTGTTGCTGCAACTATCCTGCTTCCTCTGGAAGCCTGAACCGAATTAAGGAACTGTTTCATGACGACTGCCATCATTGCTGACGATGAAGATTTGCCCCGCAAGGAATTGCGCCGCATGCTCAACAAAGCCTGGCCAGAATTGGAGATACTGGCCGAATGTGAACATGGTGCCGAAGCACTGGAAGCCATACACCAGGAGGAACCGGATATTGCCTTCCTCGATATCCGTATGCCCGGCATGACAGGCCTAGACGTGGCGCATGCCATCAAAGGACGTTGTCATGCTGTTTTCACCACGGCTTACGATAGCCATGCACTGGACGCATTTGCCGCTGGAGCTGTAGATTATTTGCTCAAGCCAATTTCCGAAACCAGATTGCAGGAAGCCGTGGCCAGATTGAAGGAGCGTATCGCCAGCAAGCAGCCCGCAGCCGATGTCAGCCTGCTCATGTTCGAACTCGACAAGCGCTTAAAAAATACGACCGCAGAACGGATACGCTGGATCAGTGCCAGTGTGGGTGACACTATCAAGATGTTTCCGGTAGAAAAAATCCTGTTCTTCAGCTCGGATGAAAAATATACCCGTGTGGTGTGCGCTGATGATGAGGCCCATGTACGCAAGCCTTTGAAAGAAATCATGGATGGTCTTGATCCCGATGTTTTCTGGCAAGTGCACCGGGGTGTCGTGGTAAGGGCCGACGCTATTACTCGTGCGCACAGGGATGAGATGGGCAAGTACACGGTAGAGCTTAGGGGCTTGCAAGAAAAACTGAAAGTCAGCCAGGCATATGCATGGCGCTTCAAGCCTATGTGATCGGTTTGAATTTACAACAGGGTTGGCTGAAACGCTTGATATTTTCATTTAATTCGCATTAAGATGGCGCTGGCGTTGCAATCAGCGTCATCTTTTTAAAAATAAGATTTGGATCTATCCAGACTATCCTTTGCAGTTTCTGCTTCTGTATACCCTCAGCTTTAGTGTTGAGCGGCCGGTAGTCCAAATAATAAAAACAACAGGAAATTTATACCATGCTACAAAAACCTACACTGATAGATATCGGTGCGAATCTCAGCAACCATCGTTTTCATGCCGACCTTGAGGCTGTCATCACCAGAGCCAAAGAGGCTGGCGTGGAACACATCGTCGTCACTGGAACATCCGAGAAGGCCAGTCGCGATGCCCATGCATTGACTCAAAATTATCCAGGCTACCTGAGTTCCACTGCAGGTGTGCATCCGCATGAAGCCAAGAACTGGAATGCGCAATGTGCCAGGACCATAGAAAAACTGGCGACCAGCGACACTGTCGTGGCTGTTGGTGAATGCGGCCTCGACTATAACCGCATGTTCTCTACAGAAGTGCAACAACGTGCCTGCTTTGAAGCGCAATTGCAATTGGCAGTACGCTTGCAAAAACCAGTGTTCTTGCATGAGCGTGACGCGCATGAGGATTTTTTTGCTCTGCTCAGACAATACCGGCCGCAATTGAAGGGTGCGGTAGTGCACTGCTTTACTGGTAACACCGAAGAATTGCGTGCCTACCTGGACCTCGACTGCCACATAGGCATCACCGGCTGGATCTGTGATGAAAGACGCGGCGATGACCTACGTAAGGCTGTCAAGTTTTTACCCAAGGACAAATTGATGATAGAAACCGATGCGCCATTTCTATTGCCGCGCAATCTGCCTGTGCGCCCTGATGATGGCCGCAACGAGCCCATGTATTTGCCTGTCGTATTGCAGGCGGTGGCGACTATCTTGCGGGTTTCACCAGTGACTTTGGCACAGCAGGTGCGTAGCAATACCGAGCAGTTTTTTGGCTTATCCTTATCTAAGGCAGCTTAGCGCATTGTTGAATAAGCCCTGATCTCACTCAGGCCTGTTGGTCTGCGACCTCAATCTTATCGGCAACATCTGTTGCAGCAGGTGGCGCACTAGCCCGCAAACTACGTGACCAGCGTAGCAGGCCTATGGCATAGCTGATGTAATACGCCGCCAACATGCCAAACAGGAACAAGGTCAGCGGGCTGCTGGCAAAATCGCCGGGTGGAGGTGTGAAGGATTGTGTTGTCAGATACAGACTACCCATGCGCCAGGCTATC
Source organism: Undibacterium sp. JH2W (assembly GCF_049340425.1). NCBI lineage: Bacteria > Pseudomonadati > Pseudomonadota > Betaproteobacteria > Burkholderiales > Oxalobacteraceae > Undibacterium > Undibacterium sp. JH2W. The sequence continues at coordinate 402,638 of NZ_JBMPOT010000001.1, forward strand.
CTGCCTATCATCAGCAGTGACAGGGCGATACCCAGATGGGCATTTGGCGTATAGAATTTTCCGGCAGGGCCATTTTCAAATTTGGTCAAACGGTGACCATAGATGCCCAGGCCAGTACCCACTGCCAGCCCCGCCAATACAAAGAGCAGATTACCCTCATGTCTGAGCGAACTGAACATCACCAGGGCGATCAGTAGAGGGAAAATGCACAATGTGATACCAGCACGTACACCAGAATATTTTTGCCGTCCCACCATGCGCCGCACGCGTGAAATGACGCGCCACAATATCAACGCACCTACGGCAGTGCCTATCAGCAGGGAGGAAGGGTTTGCGCTTGCCATGAGGGACTTTCTGTCTCGTTTGTAAATGAGTTTGAAAGTCTAGCACGCTCAAAAATTTGCCTGTACCGGAATGTATCAGACTTGTGCGCAGGCGCGTGTATTTCCCATGTCCGAAAACTGCCAGCAGCTTTCTGCGTAGTTTGTTAAGCTGGGCTTCTGATTTTGATGGAGTATATATGCGCAGTGCTGATTTATTACGTTTGATTTCCCTGGCCGCGATCTGGGGTGCGTCCTTCCTGTTCATGCGGGTGCTGGCACCGGTGGTTGGGGTCTTGTGGAGTGCCGAAGTCAGGGTAGGGCTGGCGGGCATGGCCTTGCTGGCGATGATGTACTTTACTGGCCGGGCCATGAATTTCCGTGACAACTGGAAATCTTTCCTGATACTGGGCACGATTAATTCTGCTCTGCCGTTTGCCTTGTATTCGTATGCGGCGCTCAGCATACCTGCCGGTTATTCGGCAATCGTGAATGCCACCAGCCCGCTATGGGGTGCGATGCTGGGCGCGGCCTTCCTGGGTGAACAATTGACGCTGCGTAAGATGGCAGGCATGGCGATAGGCGTGCTTGGTGTCGCCTTCCTGGTAAGGCTGGGGCCAGTGGAGTTCAATAGCAAGCTGGTGCTGGCAGTATTGGCTTGCGTGGGCGCAACCTTGTGCTATGCCATCGTCGGTATCTATACCAAGAAAAAACTGGTGGGTATCACGCCCATGCAAATGGCCACGGGGTCGCAAGTGGGTGCGGCATTTGTCTTGCTACCCTTTTTACCTTTGGCACCAGTGCAAGGTGAGATCACTGCAAACATCGCCATGATAGGTATAGCCCTGGCCTTGCTGTGCAGTGCTGTCGCCTATCTGATTTACTTTCGCCTGATGGCCGACCTGGGGCCAACCAAGGCATTGACTGTGACTTTTTTGATCCCCTTATTTGCCCTGCTGTGGGGTTATCTGTTCTTGCATGAGCATATCAGCTTGAACACCATCATAGGCTGTGCTGGCGTGGTATTGGCGACCTGGCTGGTGGTGTTCCAACCAGTCAAGAAAACGGTTTGAAGACAGGCAGATAAAAAATGCCGGCCACTCCATGCAGGGTGACCGGCATTTTCTTATTCGTCCAGTGCTGGCAAGACTTTTACGCGCAAGGCGCTAGGCTGTTTGCTGCCGTAGTAGACCTTATGCGTGGCCTTGATGAAATCACTTTCCCTGGCTTCATAGATATTGGGCACAAAGGATTGCGGATTGCGATCGATGAAAGGAAACCAGCTCGACTGCACTTGCACCATGATGCGATGGCCACGCTGGAAAGTGTGGAAGACATCGTTGATGGCAAATTTTACTTCCGTCACCTGATTTGGCACCATGGGTTTGGCCGCCTCAAAACCATCGCGATAACGGGCACGGAAGGGTTCGCCCCTGACCAGGGTTTGCTGGTTGCCGCGATTGGTTTGTGTATCGACTTCCAGATTGGGTGGGTTGACATCGATGAGTTTGACCACGAAGTCGGCATCACTGCCAGTCACGCTGACAAACAAGTCCGCATTCAAGGGACCTGCCAGGGTCACATCTTTTTCCAGTACCTCGCTTTGCCAGGTCAAGACATCAGGGCGACTCGTCGCAAAACGCTGGTCGGCGGCTACATATTGATTACTCCAGCGTGTCATGACCTCGGTGGTATACGGTACGGGCTTGGCCGGGTCACTGATGTATTCATCTGACTGCGTATCCTGATTTGTCGCCGGGCTGAAACTCAGCTTGCCATGGGCGTGGAAGTACAAGGCCTGGTCCTTGCTCTCCTTGGGGGGCCAGCTGTCAAAACCACGCCAGCGATTGGCACCAGTTTCAAACATCCAGGCTTCGGCCAGTGCAGGTTTGTCGCCGGTTTTCAGGTAATGCTTGAAGAAGGCCAGTTCCACAGGCTGATAAGTCTGTACGGTCTTGTAGCCAAAACTGGCATCGCCAACTTTATCGCCATCGGTACGGAACCAGCCGCCATGTGTCCATGGGCCGATGACCAGGGTGTTTTGTATGCCAGGGTTTTGTTTTTCTATGGCCTTATAGGTATTCAAAGGGCCATACAAGTCTTCCGTGTCATACCAGCCACCGACAGTCAGCACCGCTGCCTTGATGTTTTTCAGATGCGGCAGGATATTCCGGCTTTGCCAGAAATCATCATAATTCGGGTGAGCCGTAATTTCATTCCAGAAAGGGATGCCATCTTTGAAGTGGCGCGTATTCACATTCGCCACCGGGCCCAGATCGAGGAAGAACTGGTAACCATCGGGTGTGCCGAAGTTGAAATTTTTCCAGCCTGCATTCGCCATCGGCTGCGGACGTGGCTGACCAAAACTATAGAAAAAACCAAAGGCCATTTGCAGGTTCAAGGCACCATTCCTGTGCATGTCATCACCACGGAACCAGTCGGCAATCGGGGCCTGAGGTGAAATGGCTTTCAATGCAGGGTGGCCATCGATGGCACCAGCCGAAGTATAAAAGCCAGGGTAGGAATTACCCCATTGGCCTACCTTGCCATTCTGATTGGGTAAATGCTTGAGCAGCCATTCTATGCTGTCATAGGTGTCACTGCTTTCATCGATATCAGATTTGGATTTTTTCTGGTCTATATGCGGACGCATATTGACGAATTCACCCTCGGACATATAAGTACCACGCACATCCTGGTAAGCAAAGATGAAGCCTTCTTTTTCATATTCGGCGGTTGGCCCCAGCATGGTTTTGTACTGGTCACCGCCATAAGGGGCGATGGAATAGGGGGTGCGGTTCAGCAAGATGGGGTAACGCTTGCTGGCACTGGCATCATTTGGCACATACACCGCAGTGAACAGCAATTTGCCATCGCGCATGGGGATGCGGTATTCAAATTTTGCATAATTTTTGCGTATGTATTCTGCCCGCAGTTTGGCTGCATCGGCCTTGTCCTCACTATTGCTGGCGCTGACTATATTGTTGTTCAAGGCCAGCGCTGGTATGGCAAGACTGGTGAATAATGCAGCCAGCAAGATGGATGCAGCAGGCAGCACTTGTCGCAAGTGGGGTGTTCTCATGATTTCCCTGGATATTTTTATGTTTGGACTAGCTTGGTGTGCAAAGCTTGCTACAAGTTCCCTAATCTTCTGCAGCGGGATCGTAGTCGGGCAGGGGCGGTTCAATTTCGGCAATCTTGTCTGCCCCCTGGCTGCGCGCAGCTTGCAAGGCTATACCTACTCTCTTGAGCATGCTTTCGGCATTGTCTTTGTGGGCATTGGTGGTCAGGCCAGTGGCAAAAGTCACTGTCAGGCCGGGTGAAATGGCATTCCAGTCAACTTCAGCAATGCGTAGCTTCAAACGGGCGATGGCTTTGCGGCTGGCTTCCAGCCAGGTGGTTGGCATGACGATGGCAAATTCATTGGCAGCGACGCGACCAAAGGAATCCAGGGTGCGCAGCATGTTCAAGGCTTCTTTGGCGACTTGTTGCAGGACCTGGCGGGCGGCTGCCTGGCCATGCTGTTCTAGTATCTGTTCCAGGCCATCAACGGCGATGATAGCCAGGGTAAAGGTGTGGCCGGTACGAAAGGAGCGCGCCAGTTCGCCATCGAGCATGGCCATCAGCGAGCGACGATTGAGTGCGCCGGTCAGGTGATCATGCCTGGCCATGCTGTCTAGCTGGGTCAGTACGGTTTCCAGCGTGGGTAGCAGGCTGTCTTGCAGGTTGTCCTGATGTCCTTCATTCTTGATTTGCTTGATCAACTGGTCTATTTGTTGTCTTGCATTTAACAAAGGCTGCTTAAAATCTGTGGGCATGTACTCTCCGGCTAGGGACTAGGTCTAGCGCCAGGCGCTACAATGGCACTTTACCATTGTCCCCCGCATTTCTGCCAAGCATGTTATTCACCAGCCCTGCTTCTCCCTGCCAACAAGTCTGCAGCCAGCTTTTCCCTGGTCTGGATTTGTGGGTGAAACGCGACGATATGCTGCATCCCCAGGTATCGGGCAACAAGTTTCGTAAATTGAAATATCCCCTGCTGGACTTGCAAGGGCGTCGCTGTCACGTCGTCTCCATGGGAGGGATCTGGTCTAACCATATCCACGCCCTGGCGCATGCAGCCCATGCTTTAGGCTTGCCAGCGACTGCCCTGATACGCGGTGCCGAAGGCATGCACAGCGCCATGCTCGATGATGTCAAAGCCCTGGGCATGCAAGTGCGTTTCGTCAACCGGGACGCCTATCGCCAGTTGCGGCTGGAGGAGTCCGCCTGGCGCAGCCATCTGGACTCGCCAGTAGCAGATACCCTTTGGCTGCCCGAGGGCGGCAGCGCGCCGCTAGCCTTACGCGGTGCGGCAGAACTGATCACTGAGTTACCCTTCATACCAGATTATCTGGTGGTAGCCTGCGGCACGGGGGCAACGCTGGCGGGTTTGCTGGCGGGTCTTGGTGGTCGCTCCAAAGTGCTGGGGGTCGCAGCGATCAGCCAGGGAGATTATCTGCGTGCAGAGATTAGCCGCTTGTTGACGCAGGCTGGTTATCCTGATCATCAAAACTATGAGTTGTTGACTGAATTCCATCATGGTGGCTATGGCAAGGCACCGCCTGAATTGCAGGCATTTTGCCAGCAATTTCAGCAAGAGACAGAGATAGCCCTGGAGCCGGTATATACAGGCAAAATGCTGTTTGCCTTGCGCCAGTTGTGGCATCATGGTCATTTGGCTCAAAATGCCAGTGTCATCGCTATTCACACGGGTGGCTTGCAAGGGGCACGTGGGTTCACCCAAAGGTCGTCGTGATGTTGTAGCTGTAGCTATTGTGCTAGGTGCAAATATGAAAAGACAGCGTGCAAGTTCGCTCACTGCTGCCAGCTGTGTGGCTGGACTGCTCTTGTGCTGGGCCTGTTCTACAGCTAGCCTGGCTGCCGAGCCGCAACTGCGGGTGGCTGTCTATGAAAATCTCGATTATCCCTTGAATATTTTTGACAAAAACCACCAACTGGTAGGGGGCTTGCAAAAAGATTTCACGGATCAACTGGCAAAAAAACTCACTGCACAAGCCAGCTATGCGCCTTATTCACGCCGGCGCATAGAGAGCGTGGTGATACAGGGTGACGCCGATCTCATGTGTTATTCCAGTCCTGCCTGGTTTGACTCCCCCAAGGAAGTTAACTGGACTGTCGCCACTTTCCCCCAGGTGGAAAGAGTGGTGGTGTTGGCGGACAAAGCCAGTATAGAAATCGTGCCGCAGCAACTCGAAGGCAAGAAAATGGTCTTGCAACTGGGCTACCATTACCCACAGATTGCCAGCCAGTTGGCAGACGGTAAAATCAAGCGTGTCGACCTGACTGACGTACCAGGCATGTTTCGTTTGCTGGCACTGGGTGGAGCGGATGCCATGGTCAGCTCTGATGGGGAAATCGAAGGTTATTTCAAGAATTTCCCGGAAAAACGCAGCTTGTACAAAATCTCTAAAACGCCGTTTTCAGTCGTGCAGACTCAATGTGCCTTGTCGCATAAATCTGCCTGGAAGCTGGAGCAAATCAATACCGCGATACAGTTTTTACAAGAAACCGGCGAGATGGACAGGATCATGCGCAAATATGGTTTATCCATGCGTTAAATTTCGCTGTTATCCTGCTGGCTTTAGCTTTTTCCTTTCCAGAGATGAAATCTTCCCTGACGGTTGTGCTGACGGCACTGCTTTGCAGCCTGAGCCTGCCTGTAATGGCTGCTGCTGATCCTAACAAGGTCTTGCATCTGTCCTTCGAAGCCGCCGATGATGGCTTTGATGCCATGCGCACCAATAGTGCCTATTCCAACTGGGTGTCGGATGCGGTTTTTGAAGGCCTGGTCACTTATGATTATCTGGCCCGTCCGGCCAAACTGGTGCCCAACACCATAGAGGCCATGCCCGCCATCAGTGATGACGGCAAGACCCTGACCTTCCGTCTGAAGAAGGGGATTTATTTTTCTCCTGATCCTGCCTTCAAGGGCCAGCGCCGCGAATTACAGGCCAGTGACTATGCCTATACCTTCAAGCGCCTGGTCGATCCGAATAACCGCTCAGTGCAGGCCAGCATCTTGGAAGGCAAGATAGTTGGGCTTGATGAGCTGGTGGCTGCCGCCAAAAAAACTGGCAAGTTTGATTATGACAAAGCCATCGCCGGGCTGGAGACTCCAGACCCCTATACCCTGATCCTGCGCATGAAGACGCAGCAGCCCGGCCTGATTTACTACCTTGCCAAACCCCTGGGTGGCGCGGTGGCACGTGAAGTGGTTGAGTATTATGGTGAAACAGTCAACCAGCATCCGGTAGGCACGGGTGCCTATATGCTCAAGCAATATGTGCCACGCAGTAAAATTATTCTCGAAGCCAATCCTGAATACCGCGGTTTTATATGGGACTTCCAGGGCGCGGGCACAGAGTGGGACAAGCAGATCATCAAGGACATGAAGGGCAAGCAAATGCCCCAGGTCGGTCGGGTAGAGATTGCCATCATAGAAGAAGAGCAATCGCGCTGGCTGGCTTTTGATTCTGGCCAGCTGGATTTTGAACAGTTGGTGCCGGCAGCCTCGGTCAAATTACTGGACCAGGGCAAGCTCAAACCAGAATTTACAGCCAAGGGCTTGCGGCTGTACCGCACTGTTGACCCTGGCGTGACGCGTACCTTCTTCAATTTCCAGGATTCTACCGTTGGTGGTTACAGCAAGGATAAAATTGCCCTGCGCCGTGCCATTGCCCTGTCCTTCAATCATCAGGAAGAGATAGACCAGGTCTGGTTCGGGCAAGCCATCAAGGCCCAGTCCATGGTGCCTCCCGACGTGGCGGGGCATGACACCAGCTATCGCAACAGCAATGCCTATGATCCCAAGCTTGCCAACCAGCTGCTCGACAAGTTTGGCTACAAGCGCGGTGAAGATGGTTTCCGTACCATGCCTGATGGTTCGCCACTTAAGCTGCGCATCCATTCTGCCCCCAAGACCAAGGACTATGCCCGCATGGAAATCTGGAAGCGTTCTCTCGACAAGATAGGCATACGGGCAGAATTCCCCGTCGCCGGTTTTGCCGATAACCTCAAATCGGCCTACCAGTGCAAGCTCATGATGTTTGGCATGGGTTATATCGCCGACATCCCGGATGGCATGGATTTCATGGAACTGTATTACGGCAAGAACGCTTACCGCGGCAATCATGGTTGCTACAAGTCTGAGGCATTCGATGCAGCCTATGACAAGGCCCGCCTGATGCCCAACGGGCCAGAACGTATCAAGTTATTCAACACCATGGAACGCATCCTGGAAGCCGACACCGTGCACAGCATGGAACTCTGGCGCGTGCGCAACTGGCTGATACAACCCTGGGTCAAGGGCTATAAAACACATCCCATCTTGCGCGGTGACTGGCGCTTCCTGGATGTGGAAAAAACCAGATAAGCATTTTGCTGGCCGCTGCCATGGACTTCCTGAACTAGCTCATCACCGGCCTGAAAAAACTTCTTTCATAGCTGATGATGCACTTGTGTTCTTCTGCATACCTGAACGCCGCCCGGCATTCAGGGTCATCCATCATCTGCATGCGGTATTGTTCATAGGCCGCCAGGCTGGAGAAAGTGAACAGTGCTAGCGCCACATTATTCGCGCCTTCAGAAGGCAGGAAATAACCATGGTGCTGGCCGCCAAACTTGTTGACCAAAGGTATCCACAATTTGCCATAATGTTCAAACTCTTTGAGTTTGGCGGGATCGATGATGTAGCGTATATAGCAGGTGATCATGATATCGGGGTGCTTGGTGTCAGAAAGTTTATCTTACACCGAATGCCAGATCTTCATCAGACCTGGATCAGGCCGCCGTCCGCACACAACTCCACGCCATTCACATAGCTGGCCGCTGGGGAGGCCAGGAACAAGACGGCAGCTGCAATTTCTTCTGGTCGACCCATACGCCCGGCCGGTGCTGCTCCTGCCAGATAGGCGGAAAAGTTGTCGATGTCTGCTTCTTTCATGCCCAGGCCATTTTCCATGATGGGCGTTCTGGTCACACCGGGGCTGATAGTGTTGACACGTATCTGTCTGTCCTTGAGATCATTGGCCCAGCTACGCGAAAACGAGCGCACAGCTGCTTTTGAAGCATTGTAGAGACTCAGGTCAGGCATACCCTTGCTGGCCGCGATAGAGGCATTCAGGACGATGGCAGAAGCTGGTTTCATCAAGGGCAGCAGGCTTTGTACAGTGAAGAACAGGCCTTTGACGTTGGTATTAAAAGTATCGTCAAATTCAGCTGCTGTAGTCTTGCCAAACTGATTGTGGATAGCGATGCCTGCATTGGCGAACAAGACATCGATTTGATCGCCATGGGCAGCAATTTTTTCATGCAATGCTTGCAGGTCGCTGAGATTGGCGACATCTGCTGTGACGGGGATGACTTTGCTGCCCAGGATTTCCCTGGCTTGCTCTAATTTGCTGGTTGAGCGGCCAGTGATGTAGACGCGTTTGGCACCAGCATTGAGGAAGGCCTGGGCACTGGCCAGGCCTATGCCTGAGGAGCCGCCAGTGACGACGATGACTTGGTCTTGGAATTCGTTGGTGATGGCTGACATTTCGGTTTTCCTGTGGAGGTGGGGGAAATGGCAGTATGGTGGATATGAATTGGTGAAACAATCCATGTTTTGTTCATGATATTAGTGATTTAATTTCAGTAATTGGAATTTTTCTTTACGCGAAGTTGATGCAAACATTGAACCGGAATGATGAATCATTGAATGCTGGCAATCGTAGTAAGGCCATGCCAGCATGCTTTTGGCGGGGGTAGTTCAAGATGGCGTTACCGGAGACTTGGCAACAAATTTTCTGACGGCTTCCTGCAAGGCCTTGAATTCGACTTCCTGATTGAGGTAGGGGCCTTGTGGATTGCCTGTCAGTTCACGCAGATGTGCCATGCGTTTTTCGCTGGCAGGATGGGTGCTCAGCAAGCCCAGGGCTTGCTTATAGGCTTCGCGGGCTTGCTGGTTGTCGATTTTTTCCAGGGTAGATTTTTCTTCGGCTATCATACGTTCAAAGAAAACTGGCAAACCTGCAGGATTGATGTTGGCGCGTTTTAGCAGCAGCACGCCTTTTTCATCGGCATCGGTTTCAAAATGACGCGAATATTGCTGGCTCAGCAGCATCGGTGCGGCATTGCTGACGAGGGCCAGCAAACCACTGACGTCGCCAAAGACCGCGCTGGCCACCAGGTAAATACCCGCATTGCCTATGATGCTGCGGGTGCCATGGCGTTCTTCTACATGACTGATTTCATGCGCCAGCACACCTTGCAATTCTGCGGCGTTGCCAGCCTTCAGGATCAGGCCGCTATGTATCGTCACATAACCGCCTGGCAAGGCATAGGCATTGCTGCTGCTATCGTTGATGATATGGATGACATAGTGATACGGCGAGGCAGGCAGGGCTTGCAGCAAGGGTGCTGTCAATGGTGTTAATACCGCATCTGCCTCAAGCTTGGGCATGCGCTTGTTTTTCATATCATCCTGGGCCGCAACGCTGGCACCGAGCTTTTCTTCCCATTCCACTGGCACTTGCCTGGCGACATAGCCAGACAAATTATCTATTTGCCATATCAATAACAATGGCAAGGTCAGGATCAGCAAGCTCAGGATGATGAGGGCTACCCTGCCATGCAGGCGTTTGCGCCCTAAGGCTGCAATCTGGCGCGAGCATTCTGGATGGGCCAGCAAGGCCGGGTGCTTGAGTATGCTGAGGTCGCTGGTGTACAGCACCAGGTCCGGCTTGTGCGCATGATTGATGAAGACCAGCTTGTTCTCGGCACCGCCCAGTGTCAATTCCATGTGTGCAAAAGACAGTGTACCCAGCAAGGATGCCACTTGATAACTGATGCCAAGCGGCGAGGCGCTCAGTTCACCTATATCCCGGCCACCGGGCAGGGATGCATGAAAAGCGTGACATTGATATTTGCTGGAAGCGAAGTCCATGAGTATCCTGGGACGAAAAGATGAGTTGCCAGTGTTGCTAGCGGGCCTGAGCAACTCCTATCAGGGCGACAGAATTATAAAGCAGCAATCCCTGTTTTCTTATTTGGTTTTCTGAGGGCATGCCTTGGTATTCTGGTGGTGATGACAAAGGCGATGGTCAATATCCACCTTATTCCTGAGCGCATCCATATAATGATGCCCATCACACAAGGACTTATCCCCATGTCGCCAGACTTGAATGATTTATTGGCTTTCTCTCGTGTCGCCGAGTGTCGCAGCTTTCGCCAGGCTGCGCAGGAGTTGCAGCTCACGGCATCCGCACTCAGCCACACCATGACCAGGATGGAAAAAAAGCTGGGTATGCGGCTATTGCAACGCACCACCCGCAGCGTCAGCCTGACCCCGGCAGGGGAACGCTTATTGCAAAGCCTGCAACCTGCCTTGCAAGAAATCCAGGGGGCACTGGAAAGCCTGAATGAACTCAGGGACAAACCAATAGGACGCCTGCGCCTGAATGTGCCGCGCCCGGCCGCGCAACTCACACTTGCTCCGGTCATGGCTGCCTGGCATGCCGCCTATCCTGAAGTCGAACTTGAAGTTGTCAGTAGTGATGCCCTCATCGATATCGTGGAACAGGGCTTTGATGCAGGCCTGCGTTTTGGTGAAAGCCTGCAGCAGGACATGGTAGCGATTCCGGTAGGGCGGGAAATCCGTTTTGTCGTTTGTGCCTCTCCTGCCTATTTGCAAAAACACGGGATACCTGAAACGCCGCATGATTTGTTGCAACATCAATGCATACAATTCTGCTTCCCCAGCGGGCAAAGATATCGCTGGGAATTCCAGCACGGGCAAGAAAAGATGGAAGTTGCCACCAACGGCGCGCTGGTGTTTGATGATTTCTATGTGGCGACGCAGGTCGCTTGCGATGGCGCCGGGATTTGCTATACCTATTGTGGCTATGCCGATGAACTGGTGCAGCAGGGGCAATTGCAATATGTGCTGGAAGACTGGTGGCCGGCGCCCGAGCGCAGCTATTTATACTACCCCAGCCGCCGTCATCAGTCGGCGGCTTTGCGGGCTTTCATCGATTTCATGAAATGAGGCTCTGGCTTATTGCAGCGCCACTTATTTGGGAGTGGTCGTAACTTCCCAGGAAAAACTGCCGACCTTTGATTTAACAGCTTCATACAGGGCACTAACCTGCTTGTCTGCATTGTTGTCCTGAGCGGCGACTTTGTTACTGATTTGTAGTTTCCATTTTGTTGTTGTGGCTTTATCGCTGGACGCAGAGAAGCTATATACCAATTTGTAGCGCAGCCCCAGATCGTCAGCAGCCTTGCGAAATGTGTCTATGTCTGCCTGGTTTTTAGTCTCATACGAGATGTTCAACAGCACATCGACCTTGGGATTTTTTGCGTATAGACGAATAGCATCAGAGGGCAGGTCAACAGCGCTGGCAGTGCTGCTAGCGAGTGCCGTGCCCCCAAAACAAATAAAGGCGTATGCCAATAACAGGTATTTTTTCATGGTGTACAGCTTTCCTGAGTCTGGTTTTTCAGTTTTAGTCAGTTTTACTTGGGATTGCACATCAGATAAAGTGCTAAACTGATATCTAGTAATATTAAAAATATAATTTATAAGTGAGTAAAAATAAATAAAATTTTTATTTTTTGTCAAGCACCATTGGCAGGTATTTCCCCTGACTTAGCCGCAGAAGAGTAAACTGTAGGGATAACCATCTTGTCGCATCCTGCGATACGAGCGAACGAGCGAGCATCGCCATGTCAGAAAACAAACCCCCGATTACTTTTGAAGACCTGCAACTGAGTGCGCCTATCATGCGCGCCTTGCAGGATGTAGGCTATGAAACACCGTCGCCTATACAAGCGGCCACCATACCGATTTTGCTGTCCAACCGCGACGTCCTGGGTCAGGCTCAGACCGGCACAGGCAAGACCGCTGCCTTTGCCCTGCCTATCCTGTCGCGTATTGATATTCGCCAGACTACGCCGCAGGCCCTGGTGCTGGCACCTACGCGTGAGCTGGCAATACAGGTGGCAGAAGCCTTCCAGACCTATGCCCGCCATATCCCTGGTTTCCATGTCCTGCCTATCTACGGTGGCCAAAGCTATGGCCCGCAACTCTCGGCACTACGCCGTGGTGTGCATGTCGTGGTTGGCACGCCTGGCCGTGTCATCGACCATCTGGACAAGGGTACGCTGGATTTATCTGCACTGAAAACCCTGGTGCTGGATGAAGCTGATGAAATGCTGCGCATGGGCTTTATCGATGATGTAGAGCGCATCCTGCAAGAAACGCCGGAAGGCCGCCAGACCGCCTTGTTCTCGGCCACCATGCCTTCCGCCATCAAGCGCATCGCCCAGACTTATCTGAATAAACCAGCAGAAGTCACGGTCGCTGCCAAGACCGGCACTGCCGACAATATCCGCCAGCGTTACTGGCTGGTCAGCGGCATGCACAAGCTCGATGCACTGACACGCATACTGGAAGCCGAAACTTTTGACGGCATGATCATTTTTGCCCGTACCAAACTCGGTACTGAAGAACTGGCAGCCAGGCTCGATGCAAGAGGCTTCTCGGTTGCTGCCATCAATGGTGACATCAACCAGCAACAGCGTGAACGCACTATCCAGCAACTGAAAGACGGCAAAATCGATATCCTGGTCGCTACTGACGTTGCTGCTCGCGGTCTGGACGTAGAGCGCATCAGCCACGTCATCAACTATGACGTACCGTATGATCCAGAAAGCTATACCCACCGCATAGGCCGTACTGGCCGCGCAGGTCGCAGTGGTGAAGCCATCCTGTTCATCACACCACGTGAAAAGAACCTCTTGAAAGCAATTGAACGTGCAACACGTCAGCCAGTGTCACCGCTGGAGTTGCCAACCATACAGACAGTTAACAATGTCCGTATCGCCCGCTTCAAGGACCAGATTTCTGCCACGCTGGCACAAGGCGGCCTGCAGGAATTCACTTCCCTGATCGAAGATTTTGAGCGCGAGCAAAATATCCCGGCTGTGGAAATTGCTGCGGCACTCGCCAAAATGGCGCGCGGCGATGAGCCTTTGTTGTTGGATAAAAACCGCAAGGAAACCAAGAACGACGATAGCTGGCGCGATGAGCGCCCTGCCCGCGCTGAACGTGGTGACCGCGACAGGGGTGATCGTGGCGACCGGGGTGACCGTTTTGAACGCGCACCGCGTGAAGACCGTGGCGCACGCCGCGAACACAGCCCGCGTACACCAGAGCCTGGCATGCAGACTTTCCGTATCGCAGTGGGTCATGATCATGGCGTCAAGCCCGGCAATATCGTTGGTGCAATTGCCAATGAAGCCAATATCGAATCCAAGTTCATCGGCCGTATCGATATCTATGATGACTACACCATCCTTGATCTGCCAGACAATCTGCCCGGTGACATGATGGAACATCTGAGTTCGGTGCGTGTGGCTGGCCAGGCCCTGCGCATCAGTGCAGAAAGAGCGCAAGGCAGCAGCGCGCCAGCATCCCGCCCGGCACCACGTGCAGCGCGTGAAGAAGCACCTCGCGAGCGTGCGCCCCGCACTCCTAGTGTTGCCGACGCAGCGCCAGGCAGCAAGCTGAACCAGGTAGTAGATCGCGCTGCCCGCGCCCCCATGGACGAAGACCGTCCAGCCAAGCCCAAGAGAGACAAGGCTGACGGCAAAGGCAAGGTCAGCATCCCCATGTTGACTTACCGTATCGAAGTTGGCAAGGCAGATGCAGTAACGCCTAGCAATATCGTCGGTGCGATCGCCAATGAAGCCGGTCTCGAAGCCAAGCATATAGGCCGTATCGATATTTTCGACGACTACAGTACGCTGGACCTGCCAGATGGCATGCCCAAGGAATTGCTGAAGCAGTTGAAAGGCGTCTGGGTTGCAGGTAAACAAATCCAGATCAGCCCAGTCGGTGAAGACCATGTGCGCAAGCCTCTGCCAGCAAACCAGCCCTCACCTTTCGGACCCAAGAAAGCTGGCGCTGATCGCCGCGTGACAGAAAAAGCCAAGGGTTATGGAGCAGGCAAGCCAGCAGCAGCCAAGCCGCATCGCAAGGGTCCTAAATAAAGCCTGACGGAGTTCTTGGTGAATCAATTGGCAAGCCAAACCCCGACTAAACCCCGCTTTCATGCGGGGTTTTTTATTGCGTATTCAATTTGCGAAATGTATTTAAACTACAAATATATGTCTCGATTTTATTATTGATTATTTATTTTCATGCTATTTAACTTGAGGTTGGCTTTTTCTTGATGTATCTTAACTACATAAATCAATAAAGAGACAACAACATGAAGAAACTAGCCAGTCTGGCTCTGCTGAGCCTGATATCCTTGCCTGCACTTGCACAAAGCACTAGCACGGTGAAACACCCAGCATGGAGCAAGAATGCCGCGATTTATGAAGCAAATATCCGCCAGCATTCACCCGAAGGCAGTTTCCAGCATTTTCAGGCATACCTGCCCGAACTAAAGAAGATGGGGGTAGGCGTCATCTGGATCATGCCTATCAACCCTATCGGTGAAAAAAACCGCAAGGGCACGCTGGGTAGTTATTACGCTATCCGCGACTACAAGGGTGTCAATCCTGAATTTGGTACACCGGCAGATTTCAAGAACCTGGTCGATGCCGCACATGCACTGGGCATGAAGGTCATCATAGACTGGGTGGCTAATCACACAGCCTGGGATCATCCCTGGGTCACATCCCATCCCGAGTATTACCTCAAGAATGACAAGGGTGAATTCGTACCGCCAGTTGCAGACTGGCAAGATGTCATCAAACTCAATTATGCGAATAAAGAACTCCGGGCAGAGATGATAGAGGCGCTGAAATTCTGGCTGACAGAATATGGTATCGATGGCTATCGCTGTGATGTGGCTGAGATGGTACCGACCGATTTCTGGAACGAGGCGCGGGCAGCACTCGATAAAGTCAAGCCGGTATTCATGCTTGCTGAAGGTGAAGCCACGGATTTGCATGAAAAAGCCTTTGACATGACTTATGCCTGGCAACTCAAGGACTTGTTTGGAGAGATTGCCAAAGGCAAGAAAAACGCCAATGACCTGGCAGCCTATATGGCCGGACCAGAAAAGAAATTCCATGCCAATGCTTACCGCATGCTGCATACGTCCAACCATGATCTCAATTCCTGGGAAGGTACAGAGTTTGAACGCCTGGGTGATGGTGCAGAAAGTTTCCTGGTCTTGTCGAATTTGCTGAAAGGCATGCCGCTACTGTATTCAGGTCAGGAAGCAGGCAATACCAAGCGTCTGGAATTTTTTGAACGCGACCCCATCAAGTGGCAAGAGCATCCCTACAAGGCTATCTATACCAGGCTGTTCCAGTTAAAGAAAAGCAATCAGGCTTTATGGAATGGTAGGGCTGGTGCAGAACAGGTACACATGGCAACATCGAATGATGTCGCAATCTATGCATTTTCACGCAGCAAGGCGGGTAATCAAGTGGTAGGTGTTTTTAATCTGAGTGGACAAGCACAGCGTTTCAGTTTGCATAAGCCAGTTGCAACTGGACTCAGCAATCTGTTTACCGGCAAGAAAGAAGTCATTCAACAAGGCCAGCAAATTGAACTCCAGCCCTGGGAATACAAGGTGCTGGTCAAGTAAACATAGTCTCAAGCCGCAGAGAAAATATCTGCGGCCCGGGAGCTTTCAATAATCCAGATCCTCTACCGGCACAGGCAAGGCTTCCGGGCCAGTCAGACCCAGGATGCGTGCCAGGGTTTGTGCGACCACGTCGACATCATTATCAAAGCTGCCGTGCGCCACCGGGATCCGGCGCTTGCCACAATTGACATGGGTGTCATTGATGATATGCAAACGGGCTTTTTGCGCAACCGTCAAACCCTCGCCATCTGCGGCGAAATGACTGGGGAGGTTTTTACCCCAATAGAATTTATTCCAGCTTGTCAGTGTAGCGACACTGGCTTCATTCCATTGACCATCCCTGGTTTTGTCATCAAGAAAATAAGCAGCATCCAGGCTGGTCGCCATGCCCAGCAAAGGTGTTTTATGGCGGATTTCAAAGGCGCGTGCCACCAGGTATAGCAAGGACTTGCGGTAAATCCCGGCGACATTGTCGTCAAGCTCGCGCGCATCCGACATCAGGTGGATATGAAAATTTTCCCGTTTGAGTATCTCGTTTTCTATGGCGGGACGGTAATTGCTTTCGGCAAATTCCAGACTGCAAGCTGGTGCGTACAAGCTACAAGTACTGACCATCAGTTGGCGCTCTTCCAGTAGCTTCATTAAATGTCCATGCAAGATAGAACCTGCTGAATGGCCTATCAAATGGATTTCCAGCTTGCCCTTGCCCAACGCCTTGTTCAAATCTTTCAGGCGCTCGGCGATGACATGCAAACCACGCGGTGGGTCACCATCTTCTACTGACATTGCTGCATTTTGTTTCATCTGCACCCACTGTGATTTGCCACCCAGGTTGGCCGCCAGGCTTTCTAGTGTGCAGTCCATAGTATCTGCTAACTGACTTTTCAGTTGCTCCAGCAACCCGCCAGACAAGACTGAGCCGGGCAAATAATCCTTCATCTTGTCTTCGATGATATCCACCAGTGTTTCACTCAATCCGGTTTTCCAGGTGATGAAGACCGGATAAATTCCATTTGCCAAAAAATAAGGCGCCATGGCAGCAATGCGTTTGAGCGAGTCATCTTCACTGTTCAAGCCACCGTGGGCATACAAGGCAAGTTTCAAGGTCTTGTTCTTGCCCTGTTGCTTTAGCCAGGCTTGCGGTGCGTCGAGCAAGACCTTGCCTACTGTTGCCTCGGCGTTGGCGACTTCCAGCAATCTTTGTATCAGTCCGCCGTCATTGCCCATGACCACAGTCAGGCTATACGCCTGGTCCATGCTCAGACTGGGCTGCCCCGACTTGTTTTGTGCGCTGGCACTATTCGGCACCAGGGCAGAACCACTGGCCTTGAAGGCCGCAGCAGGTGGTATATTGGCGGGTGTCGCCAATTGTTTTTCTGCGCGGGTACGGTTGACGGCATCGACATAGCGTACGGGCACGCCGAGAGAGACAGTCCAGACATCCGTACCGTTCACCAGCCAGTCGTCATAGCTGAGTATGGCAAAGCCCTGCAAGCCCCAATCCTTGCCCCAGGAGTTTTGTACGACGAAACCCTGGTCGGTATAACCCAGCAAGGCAAAGGCATGACCACCAGTATTGACTTCACTAAAGCTGATGACAGGCAGTTGCTCCAGGCTGGTGAAACTCCTGGCTTTAACTACAGGCAGCGCCCAGCCCTGATGTACCTTGCAAGACACATAGACCGCACCCACCTCGGTAATAGCGGCCTGCATATCAGTAATCGATTCCTTGTCTATGCGGTAGTAGACGCCTAGCGCACGTGTCAGCGCGTCTCGTTCCCAGCCAGACTTGGGTGGCTCAAAGGCGGGCACCCGATCATTTTTGTCGACGGTATACGGCCAGAGTTTGCGACTGCAGACACCATGTTTATGCCAGCCCTTGAGAGCACCGCGGCAACTGGAACCCAGGTAATCTTCCCCCGGCCATTCATCATACAGTTGCGCCAGATGATAAATCATGCGCGGACTACTCTCTGTGTTGATGTCATCTCGTCGCCAGAACAGGTAATTGATGACGGCTGCCAGGCCAAAGCCGGTGCAGGCACCATCCGAGCCCTGGTCCAGGACCATGCCTTCCTTGAGGTATTTGCTGAACTGGGTTTTGACATAATCCTTGTCGGGATACGCTCGTGGCAGGTTCAATACCCTGGGGATGTACATGCGGTCACGGATATCCAGACGATCAGGGCGCGCATCCAGCGCCAGTTCACTGCCATTGAAAGGGATGATTTGGGTTGGCATCAAAGCCTCCTGAGTGGGGAAAGCGCAAATTCAAGCAAGGGCATTGCTTATATTATTGACAATGGAAGTGTCTCAGGATTTATTTGACTTGGCAATAGTTTAATAATTTGTGATGTGCGAAAAATGCCAGCGGCAAAGAAAAAGGCTGTCTGGACTAACCAGACAGCCTTTTTGCGGGAAATGCTAAAGCTTATTTCTTCGCTGCGTCTGCTGATGCAGAAGCTGCTGCCGACGCAGCCGGAGCTGCGCCAGGTACGACTGTCAGCGGAGCACTTGCTGCTGGTGCAGAGGCAGGTGCCGGAGCTGCTGTGACTTCAATCTTGGCCTTGGCTTTCATGTCGTCCAGCATTTTTTTCATATTTTTTTGTTGCAGTTGCTGGCTCAGGCCGGCTTTGACTTCTTCCAGTGGTGGCAGGGTCAGAGGACGGGAATCATCGAGCACGATCACGTGGTAACCAAATTGGGATTTAACTGGCTCTTCAGTGAACTTGCCTTTTTCCAGAGTGGCAACGGCTGCGCCAAATTCAGGCACCATGCCACGTGGATTGAACCAGCCCAGATCGCCGCCTTTGTCCTTGGAGCCTGGGTCCATGGATTTGGACTTAGCCAGACCGTCGAAGGATTTGATGTCTTTCTTGATTTTGGCGATGATGTCTTTGGCTTCTGCTTCAGTTTTTACCAGAATATGACGGGCCTTGTATTCATTACCACCATTCTTGGATTTGAAATCATCGTATTCAGCTTTCAGTGCTTCATCTGATACAGCGGCTGTCTTGATGTAATCCTTGACATAGGCATTTGCCAGGATGGATTGACGTGTCATTTCCAGTTGATCGGCAACTTCCGGTGACTTGTCCAGGCCTTTTTTGACGGCTTCTTTGGCGACGATGAGTTGCATGGCCAGGTTGTCGATGATCATCTTGCGTGTTTCAGGCGTGTCTGGCATGCCTTGGCCAGCTTGCTGCTGCATGATTTGATCGAGTTGTTTCTTGCTGATAGGTGTGCCATCTACAGTGGCAGCGACTTCATTGCTTGCACTAGAGGCCGAGGCACTAGCACTTGCGGAAGCAGAAGCTGATGCAGCTTTATCTGCATTTTTATCATTACAGGCGCTGAGTACCAACAGGGCAAGAGCGCTACCCAAGACTACACGGGATTTAATTGACATACACATTCCTTCAATATTGAGCTGACTTTGCAGCAGATATCATGCCTGTCGGCATACGACGATTTAAAAATGACGCTGAATTCTACTCGTGATTTTGTCTGTCATGCTAGATATTCACCTTTACTTACCAAAAACTTTAGCAAATTCCATGGCCGTATTTGCGGGCAGGTCCGCACTTTCCAAGCCTTGTCTGACAGATGTTTTACCATACGATGGGTATGATAGTTGCATAAAACTTAATAAATTGAAATAACTTCTTGAAAATGACAGAATAATTTTCAAATAGGCATAAAACAGTGGAACAAAAACCAGCTAATTAACTCCAAGCAATGCGGTTCATAAAAAATAATAAAAATATAATTACTCAAGACTTATTCCCCCAAAGCACCTTAGGAGACACCCATGCGTTTGCTTCATGTTTTACTTGGTACAGCGCTAGTCAGCAGCAGTTTTGCCGGTACTACCGCTTTTGCTGCTGCCGTGAACGAAGAGAAAATCGATCTCGACCTCATCACAAAATTGCGTGACGAAGCCATGAACCGCTCCAAGGCGCAAGAGATACTAGGGGTGCTGACCGATGAAATCGGCCCACGGCTGACCGGCTCACCCGCCATGCGCAAGGCAGGGGACTGGACCCGCAGCAAATTTGGCGAATGGGGTTTGCAAAATATCCACAGTGAAAGTTTTGCCCCCTTTGGTCGTGGCTGGACGCTGGAAAAAACCACATTGCGCATGGTAGAGCCTGCGCAAGTCGACCTGTATGCCATCCCCAAGGCCTGGACACCAGGTACAAACGGGCTGCAACGCGGCAAGCTGGTGATCGCAAAAATCGCCGCTGATGAAGACCTGGCCAAGTGGAAAGGCAAGCTGGCTGGCAGCATCGTCTTGCTGGATGATCCCTTGCCCATACAGCCACACATGAAGGCCGATGCCCATCGCTATTCCCATGACGAGTTGGGTGAATTAAGCAAGATTGATTTTGATCCTGCGCCATCACGTAGGGGCGACATCCAGACTTATGTGAAACGCTACCTGTTCGCCAAAAAACTGCGCGCTTTCCTGACAGAAGAAAAAGCCCTGGCTGTCTTGAATGTCACCCGCGGCGAAGACGGCACCATCTTTGTTCAGGAAGGTGGTTCCTACAAAAAAGATGAGCAAACAGGCCCGCCTAATCTGGTGGTCGCCAGCGAAACTTATAACCGCCTGTATCGCCTGGTGGAAAAGAAAAAAGCCGTGGAGCTGGAAATTGATGTCAAGGCGACTTTCAATGACGAAGACCCGGAAGCCGCCATCAATATCGTGGCGGAAATCCCCGGTACTGACAAAAAAGATGAAATCGTCATGTTGGGCGCGCATCTGGATTCCTGGCATGGTGGCACAGGTGCTACCGACAATGCTGCCGGTGTCGCCATGGTCATGGAAGCCGTGCGTCTGTTGAAAGCCACCGGTTTCAAGCCGCGCCGCACCATACGCATCGCCTTATGGGGCGGTGAAGAGCAGGGTTTGCTGGGCTCGCGTGCCTATGTCAATAAATGGCTGGCATCCCGTCCTGAACCGACTGATCCCAAGGAGCTGGAATTACCCAGCTTTGCGCGCAAGCCTACTGGCCCTTTAAGCATTAAAGCCATGCATGGCAAGATTTCTGCTTACTTCAATCTGGACAATGGTGGTGGCAAAATCCGCGGGATTTATGCAGAAAACAATGCAGCAATAAAACCGATTTTTGATGCCTGGCTAGCCCCTTTTAATGATGTCGGAGCCACCACCACGACACTGCGTAATACTGGCAGCACCGATCACGTCAGTTTTGACCGCGTAGGTGTACCGGGCTTCCAGTTTGTCCAGGATGACATGGATTACTTCAGCCGTACTCATCATTCCAGCATGGACTTGTATGACAAGGTGCAAAAGAGCGACCTGACCCAGGCCTCGATGATATTGGCCAGCTTTGTTGCCCATGCGGCCAACCGCAATGAAATGTTGCCACGCAAGCCATTGCCTAAAGACCCACCGCCAGACGAGAAAAAAGATGAAGCCAAGCCAGTTGAGGAAGTGGCCAAGTAAGTCTTATATCTAAGTCTTGTATCTCATTTATCTGATCAAATGGCTAAGGCTGTATTCGATGCCACGAAAGGCATACAATGCAGCTCTGGCCCTTTTTGATAGAGATCACAGATGAATGAAGTAAGCGCTGCTGGTATGGAAGGCGTGCCAGATAGTCTGGCAGAAATGTTGCCAGTTGGTATGATTGCTGGTGGTGGTATGGCAGCAGTGGCCATGGCGACGGTGGCAAACCGTCATTTCCTGGCCGCCCAGCCCGTTGAACTGCAAGACAGTGACTGGCGGGCATTTCATTACGAACGTATTTCGACGACGGAATTTGAGATCACGGGCGGTATAGCCGATGCCAGTTCCGGTGGCCGGAAGTTTCATGGTAACCATGATACTGTCATTATCAGCGAAGCAGAGATTTTGGCAGAAATGTGCCTGCTCTTGCCACATCCAGTGTCGGTAACGCCGGCAGCATCAACAGCATCAGCACCATCAGCAAGCCATGCTGGTGTGCTGCCCGTTGCCACCAGCACTGCGGCGACTACCCATGCCAATGTGCTCAAAGTCATATTTACTTTGCCCGAAGATGAACAAGGACGCCAAAGAATCCTGCGTGCCTTTCAATTGCAGGCCGATTTTTTTGGTGCCAAAGTGCAGGCTTGTTCCCTGCATGATGCCAGCCTCCTGAAGCTCGATTAAAGCAGCACGATCATGATACGTACTAGCCTGAAATGGCTGATGACATGCAGCCTTTGCCTTTTGCTGCTGGCCCTGTGGCGGCGCGATGTCTTGCCGCCAACCACAGAATTGGATACGGTACTCTTAACCGAGCCACTACAGACCCAGATCACCCAGCCCGCATTTGCTACTACCACAGGTGGTGTCACTTACAAGGTACAGCCCTTATACGATTACGACCTGGTCGGCCTGGTGGTCAGCAAGCACGCCGCCGATACCTGGTGGGATTATATCCACCGCGAGGCAAATGACCACTTGAATGTCATGGATATCTGCGTGGTTTGGGGTAATAATGTACGCAATGGTGTCTACCAGGATCTCAGCTACTCCAGTGGCCAGTTCACCTGCAATATCAGGGCCAATTCAGCCGAGGCCTTTGCTGCCTTTGACCAGACTGCCATTTCAAATAATCATTTGCTGACCGACCAGCCTGCGCTGGCAAAAATCATCAAAAAAGTCGAAATCGGTGACCAGATCCATTTTCGTGGCCGCCTGTCCGAATATTCACATAACCACGGTTTCGCCTTCAAGCGCGGCACCAGCATAGTGCGCACCGATACTGGTAATGGTGCTTGCGAAACCGTCTTCATCGATAGTTTCGAGATACTCAAAAGCGGTGGCCAACCCTGGCGTAAGCTGGTGTGGCTGGCTGTTATCATGCTGGTAGCCAGTATCCTGGGCTGGTTTATGCAGCCTGTGCGGTTTAATGATTAGGCCTGCTGTGTCGGCTATCTGGCTAAGGGAGGTGAGCGGCTGAAGCCGCTCCTACAACTCATAGGCTACAAGCGATCGGTCGATTATATTTCTCAGCTTTGCCGATGTTGCACTGCACATCCCATATTCCGCCCACAAACTGCTATTTTCTGTTTTTCTGCATTTGAGAAAAAGCAAAGGAATGGTATTTAGCTTTGCTACAGTGTTGTTGAATTTTGCCAGCATCTTTGTGTAAGTAAGCAACACTTGACGTGAACTGCACTACGTCTGTTGCGCATTGGCTACCTGAGGGCCAAATTTTCCGTACGCTCGTAAGGGAAATCCCGTTTGTTTCCGCCCGCATAATGGAGGATACTTGCACAATATGGTGCATTAGCTTGCACTTTTATCTCTCGTTATCTTCCTATAGAAGGAGAACGTATGACCTCTTCCCACTTCGCTGAGCTGATCGCTTATGCGCAAGCGCACACTGGCCCGGCATCTGAACGCCAGGGTTCTTTTATCACTACCTATTTTGAAAACACTGACCCGGATGAAATTATCAGCCGTGGGCCAGCCACCTTGTTTGCCCAGGCCAATGCCCACTGGCGTTTACTGGATGCACCGCGTACCGCACAGACACCGAAGATCAGGGTATTCAATCCTACCCTGGCAGAAGATGGTTTTGTCAGCGACCATACAGTCGTGCAAATCGTCAATGACAATATGCCCTTCCTTGTCGATTCGGTGACGATGGCGATCAACCGCAGTGGCCGCACGGCACACTGGATAGTACATCCTCTGATGAGCGTGGCGCGTGATGCGAATGGCAGTGTGACTGCAGTCAGCACTGTAGCAGCGGCGAAGGCAGCAGGGCGTAGCGATCCGGTAGAGTCGTTGATCCTGGTGGAATGCGACCGCATCGTCGACCAGGCGGCGCAACAGGCATTGGTAGAAGACTTGAAGAGTGTCTTGTCGGATGTACGTGGTGCCGTGGTCGACTGGCAGCCCATGCTGGCCCGCGCTCGCGAAGTGCGCGCAGCTTGTGAAAAAGCCACCCAGGCACCAGAAAAACGTGATGAAGCGATAGCCTTCCTGGCCTGGCTGGAAGACCGTCATTTCACCTTCCTCGGTGTACGCGATTATGATTTGAAACGCGAAGGCGAGAATGTCAGCCTGGTCGCCATTGCTGATTCTGGCCTAGGCATTCTGCGTGGCCCGGTCAAGACAGCAGAAACCCGTTTGCCGCCAGAAGTCGTGGCCTTGATGGATTCCACAGAAATGGTGATGGTCACCAAGGCCATGACAAGGGCCACCGTACACAGGCCAGCCTGGCTGGACTATATCGCCATCAAGCGTTTTGATGATGCCGGCAATGTCATTGGTGAATCGCGTTTCCTGGGCTTGTACACTTCCACGGCTTATTCTGAACCGGTAGGCAATATCCCGCTGGTACGCCAGCGCGTAACGAATGTCATGAATACTTCTGGCGTCGTGCCTGAGAGCCATGCCGCCAAGTCCTTGCAAGCTATTCTCGACGATTATCCACGTGATGAATTGTTCCAGATCGATGCTACTACCCTGGCTGAGCATGCGATAGGTATTTTGCGCCTGCAAGAACGCCAGCGCACCCGTTTGTTCCTGCGTCGCGACCCCTTTGGCCGTTTCACTTCCGCCCAGGTATTTGTACCGCGTGACCGCTATAACACTGAACTGCGCGTCAAGATAGGCAATGAATTGATGATGGCCCTGAATGGGCAATCGATAGAATTCACACCCATGCTGACCGACAGCCCAATGGCACGCATACATTATCTGGTCAGGGCCAAGGAT
Source organism: Undibacterium sp. JH2W (assembly GCF_049340425.1). Taxonomy (NCBI): domain Bacteria; kingdom Pseudomonadati; phylum Pseudomonadota; class Betaproteobacteria; order Burkholderiales; family Oxalobacteraceae; genus Undibacterium; species Undibacterium sp. JH2W. The sequence continues at coordinate 427,336 of NZ_JBMPOT010000001.1, forward strand.
GTGGCACCGCAAAACGTCAATCTGGCGATGCTGGAAGCACGCATCGCCAAACTTGCACAACGCTGGGAAGATGATTGCACCTCGGAACTGTTGCGCTCACATGGTGAAGGCAATGGCCTGAGCCTGGCTAACCGTTTTGCGAATGCCTTCCCTACCGCTTACCGTGAAGATTTCTCTGCACTGGTGGGTGCAGAAGATGCCGACATGCTGGCCAGCCTCAATGCAGGTGCACCGATGATGGTCAAGCTCTACCGTCCACTCGACGCTGGCCCGGGCATATTGCGCTTCAAGATTTATAACACCGCCAAGGTGGCCTTGTCTGATTCCCTACCTGTGCTGGAACATATGGGTGCCAGGGTACTCGATGAACACCCTTACGCGATTGTCAGCGGTGCCGAGACTTTATGGATACATGACCTGGGTTTGCAATTACCCGCTAACACGGATTTGTCCGCGGTTAAAGTACGCTTTGAAAACCTTTTCTCGCAAGCCTGGAGCGGCGAAGTTGAAAGTGATGACCTGAATCGCCTGGTCTTGAATACCACGCTGGATGCACGCTCGATCGCCGTCTTGCGTGCCTGCTCGCGTTACTTCAAGCAACTGGGTTTCGCCTATAGCCAGAACTACATAGAAGCAGCACTGAACAAGAATGCACCTATCACACAACTGATTGCTGAACTGTTTGGTGCCCGCTTCAAGCCTGATTATGTCGGTGACCGCGAACAGGCACAAAAGCATATACGCGAACAGCTGGAAACCCAGATGAGCAATGTTGCCAGTCTGGATGAAGATCGTATCTTGCGCCAGTTCATTGCAACCATTGTTGCGACCCTGCGTACCAATCTGTGGCAAACCACGGCCACGGGTGCATTCAAGCCCTACATGAGCTTTAAGCTCAATCCACGTGAAGTACCTGGTGTGCCAGAACCCAAACCTTTGTTTGAGATCTGGGTCTACTCTCCACGTGTTGAGGGCGTGCATCTGCGCGGTGGTAAAGTGGCCCGTGGTGGCTTGCGCTGGTCAGACAGGCGTGAAGACTTCCGTACAGAAATCCTGGGTCTGGTGAAAGCCCAGCAAGTCAAGAATACCGTCATCGTGCCAGTTGGTTCCAAAGGTGGTTTTGTCCTCAAGAATGCACCGCCCGCGACGGACCGCGAAGCCTATCAGGCTGAAGGTGTAGCTTGCTACAAAATCTTCCTGTCTGGCTTATTGGATGTGACTGACAATATCGTCAAAGGCACTGTCGTGCCACCCCAAAAAGTCATACGTCATGATGTCGACGATCCTTACCTGGTGGTGGCTGCTGACAAGGGCACGGCAACCTTCTCGGATATCGCCAATGGCGTCTCGGCTGATTATGGCTTCTGGCTGGGTGATGCCTTTGCCTCTGGTGGTTCGGTAGGTTATGACCACAAGAAAATGGGTATCACAGCCCGTGGTGCATGGGAATCGGTCAAGCGCCATTTCCGTTCACAGGGTGTGAATACGCAAGATACGGCATTCACCGTCGCCGGTATCGGCGATATGTCGGGTGACGTATTCGGTAATGGCATGTTGCTGTCCGAGCATATCAAACTGGTGGCTGCATTTGATCACCGTCATATATTCATCGACCCATCACCTGATGTGGCAATTTCATTTGCCGAGCGCCAGCGCCTGTTCAACCTGCCGCGCTCCAGCTGGGATGATTACGACAAGAGCCTGATTTCTGCCGGCGGTGGCGTCTTCCCTCGCACCGCAAAATCCATCAGCCTGAGCCCGGAAGCACGGGCTGTGCTGGGCATAGAAACAGCCGAACTGGCACCAGTAGAATTGCTGCGTGCCATTTTGCAAGCCCCTGTAGATTTGCTCTACAACGGCGGCATAGGCACCTATGTCAAGGCCAAGTATGAAACCCATGCCCAGGTCGGTGACAAGGCAGGTGATGCCTTCCGCGTCAATGGCAATGACTTGCGTTGCAAAGTGCTGGCCGAAGGCGGTAACCTGGGCTGCACACAAAATGGCCGTATAGAATTCGCCCAAAAAGGTGGCCGCATCTATACCGATGCGATAGACAATTCTGCCGGTGTCGATTGCTCAGACCATGAAGTCAATATCAAGATTTTGTTGGGTAGCATCGTTGAAGCAGGCGACCTGACACTCAAGCAGCGTAATGACTTGCTGGCCTCGATGACCGATGAAGTTGGCCACCTGGTCCTGACCGATAATTATTATCAAAGCCAGGCCCTGGATATTGCTGCGCACCGCCCATTGTATGTACTCGATGGACAGCAAAGATTGATGCAGTCGCTGGAAAAACAGGGCCGCCTGAACCGTGCCATAGAATACCTGCCCAGCGATGATGAAATTTTCCATCGCAAGGCCTTGAAGCAGGGCCTGACTGCACCAGAAGGTGCGGTCGTGCTGGCCTATGCCAAGATGTCAGTGTTTGATGAACTGGTCGCCAGCAATCTGCCGGATGATCCTTTCTTCAGCCGCGCATTGAAAGCTTACTTCCCACAAGTCCTGTCTGAACGTTTTGCCGAAGCGATTGCTCATCACCCGCTGAAGCGTGAAATCATCGCTACCTTCATCACCAATACCGTGGTCAATCGTGCCGGTGCCACCTTCGTCAACTTCATCGCCTCTGAAGCAGGCGCGACTGCGGCGGACGTGATACGCGCCTTCACCCTGGCTCGCGAGATTTTTGACCTGGAAGCATTGTGGGACCAGATCGATGCACTGGATTATAAGGTTGATTCAAAACTACAACTCGACCTCTTGTCCAAGCTGATCGCCATTGCCCAACGGGCCTCACGCTGGATGTTGCGCATACGTTCGCAAAGCACCGACCTGCCTACGCTGATACAACGCTACCAGCCTGCGGCGCGTGAGTTGCGCTGGCAACTCGATGACTGGCTGCCAGCCAATGCCCACGCCAGCTGGCAAAAAGAAGCCGAGGCACTCACGCAAGCCGGGGTTGAAGCTACACTGGCACAAAACCTGACAGCTCTGGAATATATCTTCCCGGCGCTGGACCTGGTCGATCTGGCACAGAGCACCAGCAGTGGCCTGGAACAGGTGGCACGTGCCTACTTTGGTATCGATGATGAGCTGGGCCTGACTGGCTGGCGCAACCAGATCAACCGCCTGCCTACTGACACCCTGTGGCAGACCCAGGCACGTGGCAGTGCGAGGGATGACGTGTATTCCATCGCCAGTCAGATCACCCGTGGCATCTTGTCGCGCCAGGAAGAAGTCAGCAACTGGCACGCACAGCATGCGCCAGCCATAGACAGGCTGACTGCCTTGCTGACCACGATCAGTGCACAGGGACCGGACCTGGCACCCGTGTCAGTGGCTTTGCGGGAGTTACGGCATCTGGCTTAAGCACATTTGAAAAAAACCCGCCCATCTGGCAGGTGGGCGGGTTTTTTTTGTCTGCACAAGCACTGCTTATAAATTAATCGCTATAAATTAATTCATCAGCCTCTTCTTCAAACATTTGCAGTGATGCAGTCAGTAAATCATTGAAGGAAGCAGCGACATATTCTATGCGGTCGGCATCATGGGTAAAACAAATGATTTGCCCTGCCTGTCCTTGTGCCGTTGGTGACATATCCAATATCAATAGCAAGGTGCTGCCACCAAAGCTGGCGAAGGGTAGCCAGCCTGGCTCATACCAGCCAGGGCAGATGCGGGCATCGCGCGCTTTCTCCTGTTCATAGCCCAGATATTGCGGAGCCCGTTTCTGCATGCCAATACGCTCTTTCATGCTCTCACTCAGTGAAAGAAAATCATAGCCTGTCAGATAACCAGGGCGTGCAAACAGGGCGCGGTAATAGCCGCCACCGTTGGCAGTCAGCCACGCCTGTTTCAATTCTTCGGGCAAGGGGAAACCAAAGTCTTGTTCCAGTGCCTCTATCTCTGCCAGGTCGGCAGCACCTTGTAGTCCAGGTTCCACATCTGCATCTGCATACATGTTCAGGATTTTTTCCAGGTAGTCCGAGAAATGCATGGGATTTATTTCCTTGTCGCCTGTGGCAGACACTTGGCATTCAAAACATAATCCTGACGCTTGTGCCGTATTCCATCCTGCGTTTCTGTACGGATGAGCTTGCCTCTGATTTTCCATGTCGAGCCTGAGACATCCAGTTCATGCAATTTGCTGCAATCCGTTGTGTTGTAAAACACCAAAAAATCATTTGAGCCACTATATTCATGGGTCAGCAGTACCTGTTCATTACTGCTCAGGTAAACATCTTTCCTGACCCAGATACCAGCATTGATTTCACACTGGGTATTGCTGGCGCGCTGCAAGATTTTCAAAGGTGGCTCAGGGAAGGCATCAACCTGGGCATCATTGCTGACACTGTTGAAGCGCAATTCCACAGATTTTCCAACTGCGCGAAATACCTCATAGTGCCCGGGCTGGAGTGGGGTAACGGCAATGTTTTGCAATTGGCAACTCGCCGCATGTACTGGCGCCAATATGCTGCACTGCAAAGCAAAAAGCAGGGAGATTTTTCGTAGATACATGATGATTTAATGAACACAAACTGGCATCACTATATACAATCCTGCCTGCAAATGCTGAACGTATTCCGGTTTCTTTACGCTTATCCTGTTGCTGCCTTGAATGATCTTGCTCTGAATGACATGAAAAAAATTTCTGCACACTATTTATCGACTGCCTTGTTGGGCTTTGCACTCACTATCCCATCCCATGGTTTTGCACAGGTGCAGGGCAGCAAGGTAGACGAAGTCGCTTTGCGAGCCCATCTGGCACTTTTGTCTTCTGATTTGTTCGAAGGCCGCGGCACAGGCCAGCGTGGCGGTGACCTGAGTGTCGCCTATCTGGAAACCCAGGCAGCGGTGCTGGGCTTGTTGCCTGCCAATGGCAAGAGTTATAAGCAGGCGGTCAGCATCAATGGCATCAAATCTTTGCCACAGGCCAGCAGCGTGAACATACAAATCTCTGGCAAGCAACTGGACTGGAATTTTGGCAATGACTGGATCTGGAGCGCGGGCGATGCGGTGAGTACCCATCAGTTCGATCATGAATTGTTGTTCGTCGGCTACGGCATCACCGCGCCAGAAGAACAATGGGATGATTTCAAAGGCATCGATTGCAAAGGCAAAATCCTGGTCGTCATAGTGAATGACCCGCAACCCACCGCAGAACAACCAGAACGCTTTGGCGGCAAGGCCCTGACTTATTATGGCCGTCGTACTTACAAGGCAGAAGAAGCCTTGCGTCGAGGAGCTGCAGGCGTGTTATTGATACACACCGATGCCTCCGCCAATGTAGGCTGGGATGTTTTGAAAAACGGTGGTATGGGTGAGCAATTCCAGTTAGCCAACAAAGATGTCAAAGGCTTGCCCATACAAGGCTGGATCACGGATGCAGCGGCAACATCCCTGTTTAAGACGGCAGGACTGGATTTGAACAGCCTGCGTGCAGCGGCAGAAAACAAGGATTTCAAGCCGGTTGCCATCAATGCCAGACTCAAAGGAGAAGCAAAGTCGCAGGTGCGGCAACTGGAGCAATTCAATATCGCTGGCATGGTGCCTGGTACAGATGCACAACTGAAAAATGAACTGGTGATCTACAGCGCGCACTGGGATCATCTGGGCAAGCAAGAAGGCACGGGTGATGTCATTTATAACGGCGCTGTTGATAACGGTTCAGGCACAGCCGCCTTGCTGGCTATGGCCAAAGCCGCCGTAATGCAACCAGCCAGACGCAGCCAGCTATTTTTATGGGTAGCAGCAGAAGAACAGGGTTTGCTGGGAAGCGCCTGGTATGCAGCCCACCCTTTATGGGCTTTGAATAAAACCGCTGCTGCCCTGAATCTCGATACCCTGAATTTTGTCGGTCGCACCAGAGACATCAGTGCCTTTGGTGCCGAGCGCAGTGATCTCATTCTTGCTGCCAACAAGGTAGCGCTCAGTATGAATATGACAGTCGCGCCGCCACGCGTAGACGTTGCTGGTGGGTATTTCCGCAGCGACCATTTCAGCTTTGCCAAGGCTGGCGTACCGGCGTTTTCCATAGGCAGTGGCCGTGACTACATCAATGACCCTCAGGCTTCACTGGAAAAAGCACGGGCTTTTGGCAAACGCTATCACCAAGTGACGGATGAATATGATCCTGCCTGGGATTTGTCTGGCATGACAGAACAGGCACAGTTCACCCTGAACCTGGGGCAAGAAATTGCCAACGCCCAAGCAATGCCAGCATGGAAAGAAAATGATGCATTTTCCAAAGTGCGTAAGTAAAAAAAATCAAAAAACTTGAACTTGTAGTCACCAGGCGCTTCAAAGCTATACACAAAAGGATGTAGCGTGCTGGCTTATTTTATGGATATAAAGAGAGCTTTTTCTTTGCAAAAAGAGAAAGTCATTAGTCATCATCTTGATAGACATAAGCAGCGGCAGAAAAAATAGTCAATAACAAAAAAGAAAACCAGGAAAGAAAATAATGAACAATGGCAAGTTTACATTAAAGCCTATGACCAGTACGTGTTTGCAAGTCATGTTGGCTTTGTCTTTGATGCACGGTAATGTGAACGCTATGGGGGAGACTGCTGGTGTCGTCAAAAAAGAAGCTGGCATGGACACTTCAGTCTTGCCAGGAGACGATTTTTATCGTTATGTAAATGGTGGCTGGTTAAAAAGTGCAGTCATCCCCGATCACAAAACCGCAATCGGGAATTTTGATAGCCTGATCGAAGAATCTGATAACAAGGTCTTGAAGCTGATAGAGCAGGCTGGCAAAGCCGAGCCAGGCAGTGCGGTGCGCAAGGTGGGTGATTTTTATGCGGCTCACTTGAATATGGATGTCATCAATCGACTTGGCCTGGCACCATTGAAAAATGAGATGCAAAGCATCGCTACTCTCCAGGATAAAATCAGTCTTGCAAACTATCTTGGCAAGCATCTGCGTGCCGATGTCGACCCTATCAATACTGCAAACATCTTCACAGAAAATTTGTTTGGCTTGTGGGTAGCTCAGGGTTTCCATGATCATACAAAGTATATGCCCTACCTTTTGCAAGGTGGCCTGGGTCTGGCAAATCGTGAGTACTATTTGTCCAGCAGCCCCAAGATGGTCGAACTCCGGAAAAACTATGTGGAATACATAGCCGCGATGCTGAAGCTGGCCGATGTTGCTGAACCAGAAGCGGCAGCCAAACGTGTATTTGACCTGGAAATGCAAATCGCCAAAGGCCATACGAACCGCGAAGCAACTTCAGACGTCATGCAAGCCGACAATACCTGGAGCATGACTGATTTTGCCAGGAAGGCGCCGGGCATGGACTGGGCGACTTATTTCAAGGCCGCTGGTCTGGATGAGCAAAAAAAATTCATTATCTGGCATCCCAGCGCTTTGAAAACCTCATCTGCACTGGTGGCAAATACAGCGCTGGCGAGCTGGCAAGACTATTTGCGTTTTCATGTCATTAACCAGCGTGTCAATGTATTGCCCCAGGCTTTCTTTGAGCAAAAGTTCAAATTCTATAGTGCCCTTAGTGGTGCCAAGGCAGCCCAGCCACGTTGGAAATATGCAGTGACAGCGACCAATGAGGCATTGGGTGAAGAAGTTGGCAAACTCTATGTAGCAGAGAATTTTTCTCCCGAAGCCAAGCGCCACGTCAATGATATGGTGACGAATTTGCTGACAGCTTTTGGTGAACGGGTGCAGGCTTTGAAATGGATGACACCTGCTACCAAGAAGGAAGCCCTGGCAAAAATCAAGGCGACTTATGTGGGTGTTGCTTATCCGGATAAATGGCGTGATTATTCAGGCTTGAGTGTGGACGTGAATGATGCCTATGGCAATCGCGAAAGAGCACAGGAATTTGAATACCGTCGTGCCCTGGCAAAATTTGGCCAAGCTGTCGATGCCACAGAATGGGCCATGAACCCACAACTGGTCAATGCGATTAATATGCCCATGCAAAATGCGGTGAATTTCCCTGCAGCGTATTTGCAGTTTCCCAATTTTGATTTGCATGCCAGTGACGCGACTAATTATGGTGCATTAGGTTCTACCATAGGCCATGAAATCAGTCATAGCTTCGATAATTCTGGTTCCATGTTTGACTCCAAAGGAGAATTACGCAACTGGTGGAGCAAGGCTGATCTTACCCATTTCAAGGCATCATCCAAGGCACTGATTGCACAATTTAATCAGTATCGTCCCTTCCCGGATCTGGCTGTCAACGGTGCACAGACATTGGGTGAAAATATCGCTGACCTGGCAGGCTTGATGGCGGCGTATGATGCCTATCATGCTTCCATGAAACAGAAAGGGCAGGCGATTACCAAAGAAGATGAAAAAGAATTCTTTTTATCTTATGCGTATAGCTGGCGTCGCAAGATGCGTGATGAAACTTTACGCACCATTATCATTACCAATGAACATGCCCCAGTCCAATATCGCATACTGACGGTGCGTAACCTGGATGCCTGGTACGATGCATTTGCAGTGCAACCAGGACAAAAACAATATCTTGCACCCAAGGATCGTGTCAGGATCTGGTAAGTTGATATTGATGCTGTTTCTGGTTTTAGTAATATAAATTAATTGACTTTGGCGCAGACAAATATTCAATCTCATAAGAAAGAAAATAATGAACAAGACAAATTTCGTCATAAAACCCCTGACCCGTGCGTGTCTGCAAGTCATGTTGAGCATACCTTTGATGCACAGCATGGCCCATGCTGCCGATGCAGCTTCTGTGGCTGAAACCAGACCAGCAAATTCGCTTAAAAAAGAAAACGGCATGGACAGCGCGGTTGCACCGGGCAATGATTTTAATCGCTATGCCAATGGTGGCTGGGAAAAGACTGCCGTCATCCCTGACGACAAGGTTGCTGTTGGTATTTTTGATGTGCTGGTAGAAGAATCTGATGCCAAGGTCTTGAAGATCATAGAGCAATCGACCAAGGCTGATGCAGGTAGTGCTACGCGCAAGATAGGAGATTTTTACACTTCTTACCTGAATATCGATGCCATCAATCAGCGCGGCGTGGCTCCTTTGCAGGGCGAGATGCAAAGCATAGCTGACCTGAAAGACAAGGTGGCACTGTCGACATATTTGGGCAAGCACTTGCGTGCCGATGTCGACCCAATCAATGCGACCAATGTATTTACTGAAAACCTGTTTGGCCTGTGGGTGTCACAAGGTTTCCATGACCATACCAAATACATGCCTTACCTGTTGCAAGGTGGCCTGGGTCTGCAAGACCGTGAATATTATTTGTCAGCCAGCCCAAAAATGGCTGAGATCAGAAAAAATTACCTGGCGCATATAGTCGCTACTCTGAAACTGGCCAATGTGCCTGATGCCGAGCAAGCTGCCAAGCGTGTATTTGATCTGGAAATGCTGATCGCCAAAGGCCATGCCAACCGCGAAGCAACATCGGATGTTTTAAAAGCTGACAATACCTGGACGCTGGCCGACTTTAACAAAAAAGCCGCTGGCCTCGATTGGGCCGCTTACTTCAAGGCTGCAGGCCTGGATGGTCAAAGCAAATTTATCATCTGGCATCCAAGTGCCTTGAAAGCCTCTTCTGCCTTGGTAGCGAATACTCCACTGGCCAACTGGCAAGATTATTTGCGTTTTCACATCATCAACCAGCGCTCCAATGTATTGCCACAGGCTTTCTTTGATCAGAAATTCAAATTTTATAGTGCCCTTACTGGAGCCAAGACAGCCCAGCCGCGCTGGAAATACGCTGTCGGTGCGACTAATGATGCGCTTGGTGAAGAAGTCGGCAAATTGTATGTAGCCGAGAATTTCTCTGCTGATTCCAAGACCCGTATCAATGGCATGGTCAGCAATATTTTGGCGGCTTTTGGCGAACGTGTACAAGCTTTGACATGGATGACGCCAGCCACCAAGCAAGAGGCGCTGGCTAAAATCAAGGCTACTTATGTTGGTGTTGGTTATCCTGATAAATGGCGCGATTATTCCGGTCTGGCCGTCGATGCGGCTGATGCCTATGGCAACCGCGAACGTTCGCAAGAATTTGAATATCGCCGTGCCCTGGCAAAATTTGGCCAGCCTGTCGATGTCACTGAATGGTGCATGAATGCGCAACTGGTGAATGCAGTCAATATGCCGCTGCAAAATGCCATCAATTTCCCGGCTGCGTATTTGCAAGCACCCAACTTTGATCTGGCTGCCAGCGACGCCACCAATTACGGTGCTCTGGGTGCCACCATAGGCCATGAAATCAGCCATAGCTTTGATAATTCTGGTGCCATGTTTGACGCCAAAGGCGAATTGCGCAACTGGTGGAGCAAGGCGGATCTGGCCCACTTCAAGGCATCTTCCAAAGCCCTGATTGCGCAGTTCAATCAATACAAGGCCTTCCCTGATTTGTCCGTGAATGGCGCACAGACCCTGGGTGAAAATATTGCCGATCTGGCCGGTTTGATGGCGGCCTATGATGCCTATCATGCGTCGATGAAGCAAAAAGGCCAGGCCATCACCAAGGAAGATGAACAGGAATTTTTCCTCGCCTATGCCCGCAGCTGGCGCGGCAAGATGCGTGATGAAGCCCTGCGTACCGTTATCATCACCAATGAACACGCGCCTGGACAATACCGCGTCCTGACCGTGCGCAATCTGGATGCCTGGTACGATGCTTTTGCCGTGCAGCCTGGTCAAAAACTTTATCTGGCACCCAACAACAGGATCAAGGTTTGGTAACATTGCAAGCGTAAAACCAGGGGCGACATCGAAGTAATGTCGCCTTTTTTATTTCACCTGGTGCTTGATCCAGGTACTGATTATCTTCATGGCGCTTGGTGACATGGTTTCTTGTATCTTGCCAAATTCAGAGAAATCTCCCGTTACTGCAGTTTGAAACATGTGATTCAATTGTGGGATTTCCTGTACTGTGGCTTGCTTATTATTGCGTAATGCATCTTGGATAGCGGGCAGATGTTGTTTTGACGGGATGCTGATATCCAGGCTGCCTGCCAGTGCCAATACCGGGATAGTCAATTTTTTCAAAACAGGCCGTGGGTCATACAAAACGAATTCACGAAACCAGGCCGTTGTATACACAGCCAGGCGCTCATCCGCCTCAGGCTGAGACATGAGATTTTCTGCAACCGCTGAATTTAATATCGGTTTCAGTACCCGCTCGCTTTCAACCAGGTTGCCTGCGCTACTTATTGCATGCATGGCTTTTTCCAGGGCGGCCAGCTTTTTGCCTGACTTGGCAGGTGGTACTTGCAGCAAGCTGTCCCTTGCCTGGGTTTGTGCCAGTATCAATTGATCTCCACGCAAGCCTGACCCCGCCATCATGACGATGAAATGCACAGCATTATTTTCTGCTGCAACCATAGGGGCAATGGTTCCTCCTTCTGAATGACCTATCAAACCCAGCTTGTTGATATCGACTTCTGCCCTGGTGCGCAAATAGGCAATCGCAGCATGGACATCAGAGGCAAAATCAGATGTCCTGGCGATGGCGAAATTACCTTCGGATTTTTCTACGCCGCGCTTATCAAAACGCAGTACAGCAATACCCTGTCGGCCAAGATGGTCTGCCAGCACCATGAAGGGCTTGTGCTGCAGATTTTCTTCATCACGATTCATGGGGCCAGAACCGGCGATCAGGATAACAGCAGAAAAAGGACCTTTCCCCTTAGGCAGACTCAAGCTGCCAGCAAGTTTTATTTGTGCAGCGGGATTCGGGAAGTTGATTTCCAGCGTATCGTAAAACTCATGATTGGAAATGATTGCAGCTTCCTGTGGATGCTGTTCTGCACTACAACTGTTCAATACAGAAAAACAGATGATGATGCCGAGAATTTTAAAAATTTTTTGGAAATTATTTTTTGTCATGGCAAGCAATTAAAAGACGGATTCAAGTTCTTTCTAACTATTCACAACGGCAGCGCTTCAACCATCATGCATACGTTTTCTGATCTCTGCTACATAGCGTTCACTGACGGGCACCGTATCCTGATTCACCAATTTGAGCTGGTATATGCCATCACCCACCACTTCTAGCTGATGGAATTGATCGCAGCGTACGATGGCGCTGCGGTGTACCCGTATAAAACATGCCGGGTCCAGGTGTTTTTCCAATTGGCTCAGTGCCACCCTGTGTAATACCTGGCGCTGGATTTTCCCTCCGGCCTGGTCTTGCTGCAGATGCAATTGCATGTAATTGCCTGCCGCTTCTATCCACAAGACATCTGCCAGTTGTATGCATTCTATGCGGCCAACTGAGCGCACGCTGACTTGTTGCCAGTAGGCGGGCTTATCTTTTTTAGCCTCATCTTCTGCCTGGATATATTGGCTCATGGCCTGTGCATAGCTGGCTTGCTGGCGCTGCTTGAGCATGGCAGTTGCACGTTCCAATGACAGGGTCAGGCGCTGGTCGTCAAAAGGTTTCAGCAGATAATCGAGAGCATGCAGGTCAAAGGCTTCTATTGCATGAGCATTAAAGGCAGTGACAAAGATCACCAGTGGCGGTGATGCCTGGGTACTCAGTTCCCGCGCCAGTGTCAGGCCGGTTTCGCGTGGCATTTGTATATCCAGAAAAATGACATCGACCGCACAGACCAGCAATGCCTCGCGCGCTGCAGTCACACTGGCGCATTCAGCAACTATGTTCCAGTCAGGATGGTCCTGCAAGGCATAGCGCAAATTGGTGCGGCCGGGTTCTTCGTCATCGACGATCAATGCGCGTATGCTGCTCATGGATTGCTACTTTCTGGCATATGCAGAGGCATGCGGATTTCCACGGTAAAACGAGTTTGTCCGTTTTCTTGTGTGCGTCCGCTATGCATGCTGGCACGAGCTGCATAAATCAGTTCCAGCCGTGCGCGTGTCTGCGGCAAGCCCAGGCCCAGGCCAGGGTTGGCGGCGATACCATCGGTGACGGTATTGCTGACCTGGATACTGAGTTCTTCTGCATGCAGGCTGAATTGCATGCGTATATCGCTAATGCCTTCATGGCAATCGAGATCATGACGCAAGGCATTTTCCAGCAAAGGTTGCAGCAGCAAAGGCGGGCAATCACCTGCCAATACCATATCGCTATCGCCCTCTATGCTGACTTGCAAGCGTTCGCCATAGCGCAGTCTTTGCAAGTCCAGATAATCACGTATGAAGTTCATTTCATCTTCCAGGCGCACCCAGTCCTTGCTGCTGGCGGTCAATGCGTAGCGTAGTAAATCGCTGAGGCGGTTCAAGCCAGTCAGGGCGATGCGTTTGTCATCGCTCCTGACCAGGGCACTGATGGCATTGAGACAATTGAAGATGAAGTGTGGCTCAAGTTGCCCGCGCAAGGCATCCAGCCGCTGTTGTTCCAGATCCAGCCGCAAGTGCAAGATATCATTCATGGAGAGTTGCAAGGCTTGTTCACGCACGCGGGCCTGACGCCAGGTACAGATGGCCAGCACCGCAATGAAGGTACCGGTCGACCAGGCAAACTCCAGGAAGATGGTAAAACCACGCAGATTGCCAGCAGTGACTATGATGTCTTGTAGCCCGAAACCAGGTTTGTCCTTGAGCAGATCAAGAATGGCGATATAGATTAATTCCAGCGGCAGGTAGCAAAGCAGCATGACGCAATAAGCAAGCGCAATACCACTAGCCTTGCTGAGCAGGCGCTCACGCTGCATGAAGATCAGGTAGAGACAAGTACTAAACACCATCATCAGTAAATGGCTGCTGACCCAGAACCATAGTATTTCGCCGTAGCTGCGCTGAGTGCCATGCTTGACCAGGTCACCATAATTACCTAGCGCACCGATGGCACACATGCTGGTCCAGATCAGTATATTGCTCAGCAAAAGCTTGAGCAGACTGGCTGGCGTATAGGCCGGCGTCTCGGTCAGGAGCTTGCTGTCTGTGCGTAGGTTTTTCATGCTGCTTAGTATAGCAGCCAGGGCCATGGCATTTAACGTCATCCTTGCATGTCTGGCAGCAGGGTTTCGGGGTTTCGTCACAAGAGCTGTTCACGCAATTTGTCCTTACCAGATAATCCATCCAGGTAATGAATTCAAATGTCAGCGATGGGGGACAAGATGGATGTGAATCTGAAAGTGAATGGGCAAATGCGCCACTGCCAGGCAGAAGGCGATACACCTTTGTTATGGATATTGCGCGAAGACCTGGGCCTGACTGGTACGAAGTTTGGTTGTGGTGCCGGGCAATGCGGTGCCTGTACCGTGCATCTGGATGGGGAGGCTTTGCGTAGTTGTGTCATGCCAGTAGCGTCTTTGCAAGGGCGCAGTATTACTACCATAGAAGGTCTGTCCCCTGATCGCAGTCATGTCTTGCAACAAGCCTGGATAGAGCATCAGGTGCCGCAATGTGGTTACTGCCAGTCCGGCATGCTGATGGCCGCGGCTGCCTTGCTGAAAACCACCCCTCACCCAACTGACCAGCAAATCAATGCAGCCATGACCAATCTCTGCCGCTGCGGTACTTATCCGCGGGTCAGGGCAGCAATACATGCTGCGGCAAGCAAACTCAAGCCACAAGTGGGCAAGAAGGGAGTCAAGCCATGACTACAGTAGCTTCACCTGCACGCAGGGGTTTTTTGAAATCCTCTCTGGTGGCTGGTGCCTGGATTTTGGGTAGCAGTGTCCCCATGCTTGATAGCTTGGCAGCAGATGAAAAAAGCCAGACAGTTTCCCCCTTTGACTTCTGGCTCAGCATGGATGCTACTGGCCTGGTGACTGCCTACACCACCGTCACCAATCTGGGCCAGGGCACCCATGCCGCCATCGCCCAGATCGTCGCAGAAGAGCTGGAGATGCCACTGGCAAAGGTGCGCATAGTCCATGCCCCCGTCATCAAGCAATTTCACCGGCGCTGGCCGCCAGGTATCACCACCTTTGCCAGCGCTGGTTTTCATTCTGCCATGGCGACCATCGCACCAGCCTGTGCCGCAGCCAGACAAATGCTGGTGCAGGCCGCGGCCCTGCAATGGCAAGTTGATGTCAAGGATTGCATAGCCAGCCAGGCACAAGTGAGCCATGCAGCGACAGGCCGTAGCTTGCCCTATACTGATTTGATACAGGCAGCAGCTCTGCTAGCACCGCCAGAAAAGCCAGTTGTCAAAGCCCCCCGGGACTGGAAGATACTGGGGCAGTCAGTCGCACGCCCCGATATCCCGTCGCGGGCAGATGGCAGCGTCGTGTTTGGCATAGACGTGCAGCGTCCCGACATGCTGGTAGCCGCAGTCTTGCATGCACCACGCTTTGGCAGCAGCCTGCAAAGTGTGGATGAGCGTGCCGCCCTGGCTGTCAAAGGGGTACACAAGGTGGTTCGTCTGAGCAATGCGGTGGCTGTGGTGGCTGAGCGCTACTGGATTGCCAGCAAGGCCCTGCAATTATTGCAGCCAGTCTGGCAAGATGGGGCACATGCCAGCATCAATACCGCCGACATGCGCGCCAGCCTGCTGCAGGCAGTGGCAGCCGGGGCAGGGAAAGCTTTTCCAGGCACCAGGGCGCAACATACCGAAGCCACACAAACTGCCCTGGCGGCTGCCAGTACCATCATTGATACGACATTTGATTTACCCTTCCTGGCGCATGCTGCCATGGAACCCTTGAATGCCACCGTCGAAGTCACAGCAGAAGGTGCGCAAGTCTGGCTTTCCACCCAAAGTCAGACCGATACCCAAACAGGCGTTGCCAGGGCCCTGGGGCTGCAGCCTGAGCAAGTGCAAATCCATACCCAGCATGTGGGTGGTGGTTTTGGTCGCAGGCTGGAACATGACTTTGCCATTGAGGCAGCATTGATCGCCAAGGCCGCCGGTGTCACGGTGAAAACCATATGGTCGCGAGAAAATGATATGCGCGCTGGCTATTATCGCCCCATCACTGCTTCGCGGGTACGACTGGCGCTGGATCAGGATTACCTGCCGCTGGCCTTGCGTCATGATACGGCTGGACCATCCCTGCTAGAATATTCCAGGGTGACGAATAGCCCTGCCAGGGATGGCTTCGACTGGAGCTTTAGCATGGGCTGGCTGGGCAGCAGCTATAAATTTCCTGCATTTGATACGCGCTGGACCAGGGTGGATTTTGGTGTGCCCTGTGCCTATTGGCGTTCGGTAGGCAATTCACAAAACTGCTTTTTCCTGGAACATACCCTGGAACAGGCGGCACGCCAGGCTGGCCAGGACAGCCTGGAATACCGGCGTCGCTTATTGCAGCACAATCCCAGGGCCCTGGGATTCGTGCAGGCGCTGGCTGAGCGGGCGGGCTGGAACAAGACGCTGCCCAAAAACCATTACCGTGGTTTTGCCATGAATGGCAGTGGCGACAGATTGTTCAGTGCCCATATCGTCGAGCTTGCCGTCGTCAAACCTGGACAATTCCGCCTCATCAAAATCACGGCAGGCATAGATCCCGGTGTGGTCGCCAATCCCAAGGCAGTCGAAGCACAAATGATGGGTGGCACCTTGTTTGGCCTGACTGCGGCCTTGTTCGGTGAAATCAGTTTCAAGGATGGCCAGGTGGAACAGGGGAATTTTGATAGCTATCGCTTGCTGACGCTGGCACAAACTCCCTTGCTCGATGTCATGGTCATGGGCACAGGTGACAAAATCGAAGGGGTGGGGGAAGAAGGCCCGCCATCCATAGGCCCAGCGATTGCCAATGCCTTGCTGGCAGCTAGCGGCAAACCAGTGACACGCTTGCCACTGACACAAGCTGGTTGGGAACTAGTAGTCTAGCGTTAGATTTTGCTGCGAATTCATCTGAGTGCTGGTATTGTGCGACTCTGGAAGAGTTGAATTCAAGTTCACATATCAGGGAGATAAAATGACTATTGCAAACTGGTGCGTGCTAGCCGCATGCGTATTACCCATCATGACGGTGGGAATAGCCAAAGCACATTCCGCAAAAATGCCGCGTGATGCGGGCAGGTATGACAATAGCAATCCCAGGGAATGGGCCAAGGGCTTGAGTGGCTGGCAGCAAAGAGCCAATGCAGCACAGCAAAATGGTTTTGAAGCCTTACCCCTCTTTATCGCTGCCGTGCTATTGGCTCAGCAAGCCCATGTTGACCAGGGGCGCATAGATCAACTGGCCATTCTCTTCATTGCCTTGCGCATTGTCTACACCATTAGCTATCTGATGAACCAGGGCACTTTGCGTACCCTGATCTGGGGTGCAGGCCTGGCAACCAGCATCGCCCTCTTGTTGATGGCGTAAATTATAGTCGCCGCATGACCAGGAGATGGGCGAGTATATCCTGGCCTTTATCCTGGCGCGCAGTTTCCTGGCTGGCTTCGACGATGGCAAAGCCATGTAATTCTGCCAGGTGCTGAAGATAAGCCAGCTTATGTGCATAGCGTTGCGATGGCTGCAAAATATAATCTGCACTGCCGTCTGCCACTTCAACAGAAAATCCCAGCACGCTGCCGGTTTGTATGACGCGACTGGCCGCCGCAAATACCGGCGCCAGATCACCGATATAGACAAATACATCCGCTGCAATGATGAGGTCGAAGTCCTGGTCTTGCAGTGCCAGCCAGTCGCTTATTTCTGCACAGTGCAACTCATCATATTTTCCAGTTTGCCTGGCCTGGGCCAGCATTTTTTCCGACAAATCTATGCCCGTCAGTTTACTGGCCTGTGCCCGCAGGTAAGGCGCGCATAAACCAGTGCCACAACCCAGGTCCAGGTAATTGCCCATCCCTGGTTTGACATATTTACTGACGGCCTTGCTGAGCAAGGCGGGTACTTGATAATGCAAGACTTCCAGTAAATGTTCGTCAAAGTGGCTAGCGTACTGATCAAACAAATCTGTCACATAGGCCAGGGGTGAAATCGCTGGTGCTTCATTCATTCCCAAAGCTGCCAGTGCATAATGGATTTGTGCCAGTTCGGTCTCATCACTGCAATGACTGGCAGCCGCTTGATAAGCAGTAATGGCAGCATCGTTTTGCTCCATCAAGCGCAAGACATGGGCGCGTTGCAGATGGGCTTTGCCATAGCCGGGTTTGATGTTCAATGCCTGTTCAAAACTATCGAGCGCGGCGGGCAGTTGCTGCAATTTTTGCAGGCACAGGCCACGATTGCACCAGGCTTGCTCATGTCTGGGCTGCCAGCTCAACACTGACTCATATCCGGCGATTGCTTCTGCCTCCAGATGCAAGCATTGCAGGCTGTAGGCGCGGGCGAAATGCGTGGCGGCATCTTGTGGACTCAATTGCAGGGCTTCCTCAAAATCCTGCATGGCGGCTTCATGTTCATCCATGCTTTGCAGGCAGATGCCGCGATTTAGCAAGGCCTGGGGATAACGTGGCTGAAGCTGCAAAGCCCTGTCATAATTGTGCAAGGCGGCAGCTGGCTTGCCCAGGCTGTGCAAGGCATTGCCGCGATTATTCCAGGCCAGGGTGTAATCGGGTTTCAATTGCAGGGCCAGGTCATAACTGGCCAGGGCCTCTTGTGACAAACCCAGGTCTTGCAAGGCTGCACCCAGGTTGCCATGGGCAATGGCTTGTTGCGCATCGATAGCGATAGCCTGGCGCAGACGAGTGACGGCCAGTGCTGCATCACCGCGCTGGCGGGCAATTACTCCCAGCAATTGCTGGGCATCAAAATGCTTGGGCTGGGTTTGCAAGACTTGCTGGTATAGCCCTTCTGCTGCATCCAGCTGGCCTTGCTGATGTAGTGCGACTGCCTGTTGCAGCATGTTGTTGATCTGTATTGCGTTCATTTTCCTGTACTATCAGGGCTATGCTAATAAGGATGGATGTTATGGACCAGCAAGAACTCTGGGAATTACTGTGGAGCCTGTTGCCCTCACCGGCTTACCTGATTGCTGCCTTTGCTTTTGGCTTGCTGGGGATGGCGGCGTTTTACTATGGCAGGAAAAAACTCAATAAGCGAGTCAAATGGCTGGCCGTGGGCTTGATGTTTTATCCTTACTTCATAGGCAGCGACCTGCGCCTGCTATATGGCGTAGGCATCGCTTTTTGCCTTGCTATTGCCGCCAGTATTTATTATCCCGCCAAACCCAGATAAGCCGCTCAACCCAGGATTTTTTCCATCTCTTCAAACTGCAGGTTTTCAACCAACATTTTTTCCTTGCCATTGTCTGTAGGGAAGGGCTTGAAGCGGCCAGTGCGTGCGTAACCGCGGCGTTCATAATAGGCGATCAATTCTTGTCTGACGCTGATGACTGTCATCCAGATTTTTTGTATGCCCCAGAGCTGCTGGGCATATTGCTCAGCAGTTTGCATGAAGTGCTTGCCTATGCCATTCCCTTGCAGCACAGGGCGCACCACAAACATGCCCAGGTAAGCGGCATCCTCTGTTTTTTCCAGATTGACACAACCTATGATGTCCTCGCCTTGCAGGCATAGCAGGATGACCGAGCCCGGTGTCGCGATCAGCTCGCGTACTTCAGGCGCATGTATGCGTGAACCCTGCAATAAATCAGCCTCGGTAGTCCAGCCCTGACGGCTGCTGTCACCACGGTAGGCACTATTCACCAGTGCAGCGATAATCTCAGCGTCAGCGTCAACTGCCGGGCGAAAGTGGATGGCTGGGGTAGGAGTTGAGATGTTTTCTGTCATACGCGTCTATGTGAGAGGAAAAATGCTGGTGTACTCAGTTCTGAAATAATAACATGTGTTTTTCTCAGGCCAGAATCTGGCTTTGCCGATACCAAAACTGCGTGTTAGCATGTCAGGAGCATATGTATTTTTAGCTTTCTATTAAGAAATTTCTGATTTCCTCATGAAAAAGTCTACTCCCAGGGCAATTCTATTTGTCTGCATGGGCAACATTTGCCGTTCCCCCAGTGCTGAAGGGGTATTCCGCAGCCATGCACTAGCCGCGGGCCTGGACCTGCATATAGATTCTGCCGGTACCCATGCTTATCATATAGGTGAGCCACCCGACCCGCGTTCGCAAGAGTTTGCGGTCCGTCGCGGCATTGATTTGTCGCAGCAAAGAGCGCGCAAGCTCAGCGATGATGACTTTGAAAAATTTGATTTGCTACTCGCCATGGACAAAGAGAACCTGGCAAGGATGAAGGCAGCTTGTCCACCTGCCTACCAGCATAAGCTGAAACTCATGATGGACTATGCCAGCCAGAGTGACAGCGAAATCGTGCCCGACCCTTATTATGGTGGCCCGCATGGCTTTGATCTGGTGCTCGATTATATAGAGGATGCCAGTAGCGGCCTGGTCCTGAGCATACAGCAAGAGCTGAATAAGGGAGAAGGCTGATGCAGGCACAAGAGCTGGAATTCATCAGAAATTCTATACATAGTTATCTGCAAGCCCGCCCCAACAGTGCCGACACGGCGGAAGGCATCGCCCACTTCTGGATAAGCTGGCCAGGTGAAACTTTACCCTTGTCCGCGGTGATGTCCGTGCTTGAAAACATGCGTCATGCTGGTGAACTGGAGAGTGTGACTGTAGGTGGCCGCACGATCTGGCGTGTGTCGCGCTGAAACGCTTATCATGCCCTTACCCAAAATATTTCTGCTTTGTCTGGGACTTTTCCTCAACTTTTTGCTGCCGGTTCAGGCACACGATGATCTTGTGAAAATAGAGACTGTCAGCGGGGTCTATGCAAATACTTTGCAAGCGACCAATAATAGCCGTATGCCAGTGACGGTGACACTGCAACTCAATAATTTCAGCAATCTGACTTCGAGCAAAAAATGGCCCATACAGGCACAACTGGCCGGTGGACAAAGTATGGAATTGGTGCAAATATCTGCCGCCAACGCGCAATTTGGCTATACCATCGATTACCGTAGCGAGTTCGTACAAGGGGACCCAAGTGCCCGGCATGATGCAAATATCAGTTATCAAATCCCTTTTATTGCAGATCAGGGTTTCCAGATTTTGCAAGCAGCCGATGGGCCACAGTTTACCCATCTGACAGTTGCCACCCGCTATGCAGTCGATATCAATATGCCCATGGGTACGGCTGTGGTGGCGGCACGTGCCGGTCATGTCGTGGAAGTGGTCAGCCAGTTTGCTGATAATGGCAAAGCTGAACCAGAATATATAGACATGGCCAATTATGTACGCATCTTGCACGATGATGGCAGTTGGGCAGACTATTTCCATCTACTGCAAAACTCCAGCCAGGTACAGCCAGGTATGCGTGTGCAGGCCGGCCAAGTTCTGGCTTTATCCGGCAATAGCGGCTATTCCGCTACGCCGCATCTGCACTTCCATGTACAGCTTAATCAGAATGGCACCATCATTTCCCTGCCATTCCATTTTCGTAATTCCCACGATGGCATCTTTACGCCCCGTTATCAAAGCTGGCTGATACCTGATGCGCCAACCCTCAATGCCAGCAAGAGCAAAACCAGAAAGACCCTGCGCGAATGCCTGCCTGATGGCAAGGCAGTAGACGACGCTGTCATACGCTGCTTGTCAGCTTCTTGAATTCAGTCGGGTGCGGGACTGGTCAAATCTCCCTTGTCAGGTGTACTTGACTTAAATTTTGTAAAAAACATAAAAATATTTCCACTTTCTTTCCTTGACATTTTATGTCGTGCACCTACAATGCGACATAATATGTCTTGTGTCCTTTTTGTAATTGCTCAAAAAATGAGGGAGCCGTATGGAAGAGCTGATGAAGCGCTTGTCAGGGATAGAAAATATACTGTCCGGGCGTATGGGTTTGGTGGACGTCAGCGCCAGCTTATTGCCTGTTACCGAGCCTGAAGGTGTGCCGGTTATGCGCATCAGCATAGAAAGCCAGGCCGAGTTACCAGTTTTTGTCACTGTATCCCCCAGCCAGGTACTCTGCATTTGCTATCTATGGACAGAAGAAGAGATCAAGCCCGAACGCCGGGCAGAAATGCTGGAAGCCATGATGGATTTGAACATCTCTATCCCGCTTTCCAATTTTGGCCGCATAGGTCAGCACTATGTCATTTATGGATCTCTGGCCCATGATGCCGCGGTGGTGGACATCGCCACCGAGGTTGCCATGCTGGCTGATAACGCGATTGAAGCTTTAGATGTATTCACTGAGTATCTGAAATAAGGGGACTATCATGGCTGTCTTTTCAAAAATCCTGACCATGCTCAGAGGCAATCTGCGTGAAATAGGACAAAGTGTCGTTGACCAGAATGCCAGCAGTATTTATGAGCAGGAAATTGTCGAAGCCAAGGCACATGTCGCTAAGGCCAAGCAGAATCTCACTGCGGTGATGGCAAAAGAAATGCAGACTGGCAGGGAAATTGAACGTCTGCAAGCCGAGCTGGCACGCTATGAAGAACTGGCTTTGCAGGCCATGCAAAAGAATGAGCTGGCGCTGGCTGAAGAAGTCGCAGGCAAATTGGCCAATCTGGAAATCGCCATTAGCGAGCAACATTCTACGCGTCATGAGTTTGCAGAAAACATCAATAAACTCAAGGACATGATACGCAATGCTGAAACCAGCTTGCGTGAACATGAGCGCCAGCTCGCCATGGCAAAAACCACAGAAAGCGTCTACCAGGCGACTGCCACCATTTCCCAAACCATGGGTGCCAGTGGTTCCAAGCTCTTGAGCGCCAAAGAATCGCTGGAGCGCATCAAGCAACGTCACCAGGATATGGCAGATCAAATGCATGCGGCGGATGAATTGGAAAATGAATTGGGTGGCAAGGCGCTGGACCAGAAACTGGCAGCCGCAGGCATAGGCCAGATACCGGACCAGAAGGCGCAGGTATTGGCCAGGTTGCATGAGAAATTCAGTGCCCGGCAAGAGCTGAGTATCAAACCTGCGAATGGTGAAGCCGTCAATTAATGTAGACAGATTGTTGAGTAATCATATGGTCAAAACTTCTACACGCTGGACTAGTTCAGATGCAGCTTTGCGTGCTGTGCAAGTGGCGTTCGATGTTGAAAAACAAGTGATAGAAGCTGTACGCCGTGCTGCCTTCGATAACCAGTTATCGCCGTCAGACCAGATACGTTTGATATTGGGCTTGCCCTACAACAGCAAGCCTGTCAGGCCACGACTGACTGTAACTTTGAGTGATACTGACTATGCCATGCTGGCCGAGCGATTTGGCCTCGATCTGGACGACAAGCGCGGTATCAAAGAACGACTGAACCAGGAATTAATAAATTTTACAAAAAAATAATCCTTGCATGACACTTAGCCTGTTACGATCGCCCCCGCCAGTAGCACCTGCTAGTACCAGGGCCAACTAGAAAAATATACAGGGATAAAAATCATGAACATATGGCAGTTGCTAAGTAGTTTTCCAACCTCCATACCAAGCGTGCTGATGGGTGTGCTTTTGGTGTACTGGCTGCTTTCCATCTTTGGCCTGGTTGATTTTGGTCATCACCTCGATGCTGGTGGTGGCCATGACTTGCACCTGGGACATCATGATATTGCCCATCATGATGTCCATGCGGATGGTGACAGTGCCGACCTGCATACGATGGCGGGGTATCTGGTAGCGATGGGTTTGGGTGGTGTACCTTTTTCCATCGTCGCCACTCTGCTCATTTTCTTTACCTGGCTGTTCACCGCCCTGGTACATCAATACCTGCTAGTCCAGGTGCCAACTGCCATGCTGCAATTGCTGCTTGGTAGCGGGACATTGCTGGCAGCAATTGCTTTGTCGATACCGATTTCTGCAAACCTCATCAAACCCATGCGCAATTTGTTCGTGCGTCATTACGCCAGGGACAACCATAGCCTCATCGGCCATAGTTGTCGCATCGTGACAGAAAGCGTCAATGAGCATTTCGGCCGGGCTGAAATTGAGGATCATGGTGTTGCCCTCAATATCCGGGTATGGGCAAGCAGTCCGAATACCTTGAAAAAGAATTCAGCAGCGGTCGTGCTCGCCTATAACGACAGTAATCATCAGTACGAAGTAAGTGCTCTTACAGAGCAGATTTAATATCAACTTTTACCAAAAGACAAACAAGGAATTTCATGGACATCATGCTGCTCGCAATTGGCTTCGGCGTTATTGTGTTACTCGGTGCACTGGCGATGTTTGCCAAGTTCTATCACAAAGTAGAACAAGGGTATGCGATGATTATCAATACCCTCAGGGCCGAGCCTGATGTTACCTTCACCGGTGGCATCGTTTATCCCATCATCCATAAAAAAGAATTGATGGAGATTTCTCTGAAGACCATAGAAATCGCCAGGATGGGCAAGGATGGCCTGATCTGCATGGACAATATCCGTGCTGACATCAAGGTCACTTTCTTTATCCGCGTCAATAAGACTGCACAAGATGTGCTGAAGGTGGCGCAAGCGGTAGGTTGCGTACGTGCTTCGCACCAGGACACGCTGGAAAGCCTGTTTGCAGCCAAGTTTGCAGAAGCGCTCAAAACCGTAGGCAAGTCCATGGATTTTGTCGATCTGTATCAGGCACGTAACCGCTTCCGTGATGAAATCATCCGCCAGATTGGTGATGACCTGTCTGGTTATGTGCTGGAAGATGCGGCGATAGATTATATCGAGCAAACCTCACTGGATAAAATGGATGCCCACAATATCCTCGATGCCCAGGGTATCAAGAAAATTACCGAGCTGACTGCGATAGAAAGTATCCGTACCAATGAATTGAAGCGCGATGAAGAAATGCGCATCAAGAAAAAGAATGTGGAAACCCGTGAAGCCATACTTGAACTTGAGCGTCAGCAATGTGATGCCGAATCACGTCAGGGCCGGGAGATAGGTTCGGTACGCGCACGTGAACAAGCCGAGACACAAAAAGTTCAGGCTGAAGAGCATGCAAAAGCAGAAATGGCGCGCCTGCAGTCTGAGCAGATCGTATTGGTGCAGCAAGAAAATACCATGCGTGAAAAAGAAGTGGCAGAAAATAATCGCAAACGTGCTGTAGCGATAGAAGAAGAGCGCGTGACCAGAGCCCGTCAGCTGGAAATCGTCGACAGGGAAAGAGAGGTGGCGCTGCAATCCATAGAAAAAGAGAAAGCCATAGAAATTCAAAAGAAAGCCATTGCAGATGTCATTCGTGAGCGCATCGTGGTCGAACGCACGGTCGCAGAACAGGAAGAAGCCATCAAGGAAGTGCGCGTGGTCGCTGAAGCCGACCGTCAGAAGAAGAGTGTGGTCATCACGGCAGAAGCCAGTGCTGAAGAAAAAATGGTGCTGACAGTCAAGGCCGCAGAAGCAGAAGAACGCTCTGCCAAGCACAGGGCAGCACAAGACCTGACTTTGGCAGATGCTGCATTGAAAGTCGCCGAAAAGGCAGCTGAATCCAAGAAACGTGAAGCCGAGGGCCGTGAAGCCGAACTGGCAGCACCTGGCCTGGCCGACGCCAAAGTCAGGATAGCGGCATCTGAAGCCATCCTGAAGCAGGGCGCAGCACAGGCAGAATCAACCCGCATGCAAATGGAAGCAGAAGCCAAGGGTAAAGAGCAACTGGGCCGTGCAGAAGCCAATGTCCGCATTGCCGGTGCAGAAGCAACTGCTAAGCAAGGCGCAGCAGATGCAGAATCTCTGCGTTTGCACATGCAGGCTGAGGCGCAGGGCCATGAGCAAATGGGTCTGGCTGCGGCAAACGTCAAGACAGCAGATGCCAGCGCCACTGTCACTCATGGTGATGCAGAAGCCCACGTCATACAAACCCGCTTTGAAGCAGAGTCCAAAGGCTTGCGTCAGAAATTTGAAGCCATGGCCGCCATGAGTGATGAAACCCGTGCCCATGAAGAATTCCGTATGCAACTGGAAATCTCCAATCAGCAAATCATGAAAGGCCTGGACGCGCAGACCCATATTGCCAAAGACCAGGCTGAAGTGCTGGGCAAGGCACTGCAAAACGCCAATATCGATATCGTTGGTGGCGAGGGTGATTATTTCGGGCGCTTCGTTAACGCCCTGGCGATAGGCAAGGGTATAGACGGCACGATACAGAAGAGCAAGACCTTACAGGTAGGTTTGAAAAATCACCTCAGTGGTGAGCGCGACATGGTGCACGATTTGCGTGACCTGGTCGGTGCACTGGGTGGTTCGTCTGCAGAAGTGCAAAACCTGTCCTTGTCTGCTTTCCTGACCAGAGTGAATACTCAGGGGACAGCGCAACAAAAAAGTGCCCTGCATACGCTGATGAACAGCCTGGGCAAAGGCGCTGAGGGAGCAGAAAAAGTTTTGCCATAAGGCTGATTTGCATGACTTCATTCCCGAGGAGAAGTGCAGCTTTGTACTTCTCTTCGCATCAACGCGGTCGCTGACAGGCTGTCTGATAAATAACCGGAAAACCCAGCAATGAATGCAATGCCCGAGCAAGCCGCATCCAGCAATACAAACAGTACCTCAGCTGACGACCTAAATCCTCCAGTCGTAGCCCTTGAACATTCTGGTAGTTTTGATTTACTGCGTCAGCGACTCAATCATCAGGGCAAGCTGATATCCGACAAGGCTGCCCTGCTCAACAGCGCCAGACTGGAAGAGTTTGGCCGCGATGAGATGAGCCTGCTGGCCCGTACCCGCGCCCGCACGGAAAACAATTGCGTGTCGCGCGACCTGGTCCTGGTCGGTGACATACTGGTGCTGGGTTACAACGTCTTTATAGGCTTGCGTCAAGAGACGCGGGTTGCCGATGTTTTTTCCCTGTATCGCCTGGATAATAGCAGTGGACAACATGAGCTGGAACCTGTGAAGCTGGAAGATACCTTCCTCAGCGATACACGTTTCCTGAACGAATTCAGGGAGCTCTACAGCTATTATAAAAATGCCCAGCTAGTGCAATTGCGGGTGCATCAGGGCAAATTGCTGGCTGCCTTCAAGATAGGCGAACGCATATCGGATATCCGCGTGTTTCGCTGGCAGATAAAAGATGATGGCACAGTCAGCTATATCGATAATCGGGGTGAAAGAGATGTCGCCCTGCCACCAGCCCATGATTTTGAATGGGTGCTGGCCACCCGTGAACAGCATGTCATAGGCAAGCATTCTCACGTCAATATCCTCGATACCCTGTTTGTCGAATCCATAGGTGGTGACCTGACGGTCAAGATAGAAAATAATACCGATACGGGCCTGGGTATTTATGCCGAACCAGTTGAGGATGCCAATCAATCCTTGAATGACGCTGAAATCGCCTATGCAGCAGTAGGTGAATTGATATTGCTACGGGTAAAGCCGTATCGCGAAAACCAAAGCCGTTTCCTGGTCTATGTACGCCGCACCCAGCAAGTCATGAGGGTGGATGCCATAGGCACCTCCTGCGTGCAATTGCCAGAAGACCACGGCATCGTTTTCCCCGGAGGTTATATACTGCAAAGTGGCGAGCATCGCCTGTTCAGTGACTTGCCGACTGATTTGCAATTCAAGCGCCGCATACTGTCACCAAATGGTGAAGACGTCTTGTATGTGTTTTATGGTGTCGAGCCTGGCATCTATGTCTTGCTGACTTATAACCTCATTAACAAATCACTGGAACAACCTCTGTTGGCCCAGGGTTATGCCCGCTATGGTGACGGGCGCATGATGCTGTTTACTGCCGAGAGTGAAGAGCCTACCCGCAATCATGCGATGCAACTATGGCAGACGCCTTTCCTCAGTGACGATCATGCTGCCAGGCAGGCACCGCGTCAGAGCTTCTTTGGCAAGATAGGCAATCGCGAACTGGTGCGCGGTTTGTCTGAACTGTATTCGCTGGCCAAGTCAGTGCGCGAGCAGGACGAGATCAGCAGTACCCGTTTGCCCAGCCGTTTTGTCTATGAAGCCATCGCCAAACAAGCCAGACATCTGATCGATACCTATTACTGGCTTAGTGCAGAACAAGCCAGGCAAATCGGCACGGATGCACAAAACCTGATAGAAGTGGCACGTGCCACTCTGGATGAATTTGACAAGGTTGCCGCGATACAAAGCCAGGCCAGAAAAACCTTGCAGCAAACCGAGTTTGCACAAAAGCAGTTGCTGACTGAAACCGCCAGCCGTTTATGGCATGCGCCGGGCGATTTCATCGCCGCGCTGGATCAGATACGCTTGCTGCGCGGGCAATTGACCGGGCTTAAAGAGCAGCGCTATATGGACGTCGCACGCCTGCATGCGCTGGACGATGAACTGGCAACAGAAGAAAGGCGAGTGGCGGAGCGCACTGTGCAATTTTTGTCACGCGACGATGCCTTTGTAAAAATCCATGAAGAAGTTGCCAAATACAGCAACCAGTTGGGCGGCTTGCAAACCACAGCAGAGCTGGCACCTATCTACGAAGCGCTGGACAAGCATGCACACAATCTCGACGGTTTGACAGAGTTGCTGGGAACACTGGCAGTAGGTGACGCCAGTTTGCGCACCAGGATACTGGACACCATATCCGGGATTTATGCTGAATTGAATAAATTGCGGGCAGAGGCCCGTTTGCGCCGTAAGCAGCTGTCACAAGGTGAATCGGCTGCTGAATTTTCTGCACAATTGAAACTGTTCGGGCAATCTGTAGACAGCGCGTTGGAGCAGGCCGATACACCTGAGCGTTGCGATGAATTGTTGACACGTTTGCTGGCGCAATTGGAGGAACTGGAAGGGCGCTTTGCTGAGCAGGATGAATATCTGACAGAAATCGCCCACAAGCGTGAATCGGTATATGAAACTTTTGAGGGCAAGAAGCAAATCCTGAATGATGCCCGTTCGCGCCGTGCCCAGGCCATCATGGAGGCAGCGCGCCGCATCTTGACCGGCATCCCCAAGCGCCTGACACAGTTTCAGGAGCAGGCGCAAATGGAGGCTTATTTTGCTTCGGATTCTTTACTGAGTAAACTCAGGGCCAGTATAGAAGAATTGCGTAAGCTCGGTAATCAGGTAGCAGCCGACGACCTGGCTGGGCAACTCAAGAATATGCGTGAGCAAGCGCAACGTTCCCTGCGTGACCGCAGTGAACTGGTGACTGGCAATACCATACGCCTGGGTCGGCATGCATTTACTGTCAACCAGCAATTGCTGGATCTGACCATTATCGCCAGGCAAGACCAGTTGTCTT
This sequence comes from Undibacterium sp. JH2W, assembly GCF_049340425.1. NCBI lineage: Bacteria > Pseudomonadati > Pseudomonadota > Betaproteobacteria > Burkholderiales > Oxalobacteraceae > Undibacterium > Undibacterium sp. JH2W. The sequence continues at coordinate 456,269 of NZ_JBMPOT010000001.1, forward strand.
ATCACATCAGTGGCACTGATTATTTTTTCCCGGTAGACGATAAGCGCCTGGAAGTATTACGTCCTTACTGGGGACAGGAAATATTGTCAGAATCCCCGCAGGTTTATCGTGCCGAATACCTGGCTTTTCAAATCATAGAGAGCTCAAGGGCCGAGGCAGGCAGTGGCAAATGGCAAGAGTTGCTGGAAGCTGCTGCGCAGACTGATACCGCAACACTCGATACCCTGGTACGGCGCTTTGCCGCAGCACGTTTCCAGGAGGGCTATCAAAAAGGTGTGCATGATCATGATGCCAGTGCCATCTTGCGCGCTCTGGTTCCTATGGTCGAGAATGCCGGGCTGTTGCGCTACAAGCCGCTGGCAAGAGCAGTAGCTGTGCTGTACTGGCAGCATTTGAGTAGCACACCCAGCCTGCAAACAGCAGCGCAGACTTTGCAGCATCAGGCAGAACAGGCTGAACTGATGAGCAAGCAGTTTGGCAATGGCCGCCTGTTGCGCCAGCTTGCCACTGAACAGCAACTAGCCCTGCAAAAGTATGTGCAACAACAGCACCTGGAATTCAGCAACTGCATGGAGCAAGGCACAGAATCCTTACCCATGTTAATGGAAGAAGCTGCTAATTACCTGCTCGATGAACTCAGCCAGGATGCCGGCGGCGTCAAACGTGCAACAGCACACGAATGGGTATGCAGCCGAGCTGCAGCCGACGTCATGCAGGGCATCTTGCAGCATCTGAGCAGGAATGCCATCCCCTTGCCATGGCAAGAACAGACGCTGGGCTTGAATGCACGCTGGCAACTCGCCAGTGAATGGGTGCACGGTTATATCACGCATCAGCAACTGGACCAGAGTCTTTTGCCAGAAGTTAGCGCTGCCTTGCTGTGTAATTTGCCACGTCGCATACATTCTGCAGATTTGCAGGTGCAGGTCAGCGGTATGCTTGGAGAACATGCGCTTGTCACTACACCAGCGGATGCGCAAGACAAGAGCCCGGTCCTGAATCTGCAGCTCAATGACTACATGCGTCGGCTCTCGCACCATGTCAAGCTCATCGTTCCTGCCTATCAGGAATTACAGACCTTGCGCTTGCAACTGGTACAGGAAGAAAAAGCACGCCTGCATCTGGAACAATTCCAGGCTAAGCCCTTGTCCAGTTTTGTCCGCAATCGCCTGATTGATGAAGTTTACCTGCCCATGGTGGGTGATAATCTCGCCAAGCAGATAGGTGCCGCCGGGGCGCAAAGGCGCACTGATTCCATGGGCATGCTCTTGCTGATTTCGCCTCCGGGTTATGGCAAGACTACACTGATGGAATATCTGGGCGACAGACTGGGAATGATCTTTGTCCGCATCAATTGTCCAGTGCTGGGCCACAATGTTACTTCGCTCGACCCTGCTCAAGCCGGCAGCAGTGCTGCCCGCATGGAATTGGAGAAACTCAATCTTGGTCTGGCGATGGGCAATAATGTGATGCTGTATCTGGATGATATCCAGCATACCCATCCTGAGTTCTTGCAAAAATTCATTGCCCTGGCTGATGGTACGCGCCGCATAGAGGGAGTATGGCGTGGTGCCAGCCAGAGTTATGACTTGCGCGGCAAGCGCTTTGCCATCGTCATGGCTGGTAACCCTTACACCGAATCGGGCGAGATGTTCAAAATTCCCGATATGTTGGCAAACCGTGCCGATATTTATAATCTGGGTGATGTGCTGAGTGGCAAGGAGAATGCCTTTGCTCTGTCGTATATAGAAAATGCCCTGGTATCACACCCGGCGTTGCATTTATTGAGTACCCGCGACCCGCAAGATACCTACCAACTGATCAGGATGGCGCAGGGTGAACCCCTGCCGTCCAGCGATTTGAAGCATGTCTACAGCCAGCAAGAAATCACAGAAATTTGCGCGCTTTTGCAACGACTTTTCAAGCTCCGTGATGCCTTGCTGAAAGTGAACCAGGCTTACATCGCTTCTGCCTCGCAAGATGATCATTTCCGCACCGAACCTGCCTTCAAGCTGCAAGGTAGTTACCGCAATATGAGCAAGCTGACGCCAAAAATATCGGCATTGATGCATGATGATGAGCTGGATCTTTTATTGCGTGACCATTACCGTGGCGAGGCACAGACCCTGACCACTGGTGCTGAAGAAAATCTTTTGAAGCTGGCGCATCTGCTAGGTCAGCCTCAGCCAGAAGAGCAGGCACGCTGGCAAGATCTGTTGCATGAATTTAGCCGTTTGCGAAAACAGGGTGGCGCAGATGCCGATGGTGCCACCAAGCTTGCCAATCTGCTGGCTGATATCAGCCAGCAGATTGCCGCCCTGGGACAGAAACGGCCGGCTGACTTGCATATCAATATGCCGGACCAGGAAGTCTTGCAAAACACACTAAAGCGATTGGCAGAAAATTATGAGCAGACTCTCTTGCCCATCATTAGCGCCATGAATCATAAAATGCGTCTGGATCATAGTATTTGGGATAAAGTGCGGGAAATGTCCACTAGCCTGCATGACCTGGAAAAACATCTGATTCCAGTGCGTCATGGAGAGAAAAGAAAAAAAGAGACAGATGCCAAATCTGTAGCGGATGACTCTTGAAAACGGTGATACAGGCGGAGCTGCTTGCCGCACTGATAGTCAGTGCGGCCTTGGTTTTATAACTGAAACAAGTAATTGAATTTCATGAAAACTCTCCTGCCTGTATGCAAATCCAGATTTTCTGTGTTTTGCAGGTAGGGAGGATTACCCAGCAGTCTTAGATTTTCTTGTCTGTCACTAAAACCGGCGTAAAAAGTTGTGCCCGGACTCAGTACATAACTGAGCTGGAAATCCGAATTCAAGTGCTTGCCCGCTTCCAGGCGTGTCAGTTGCGGGTTTGCCTTCAGGAAGTCGTAGTCCAGTATCAGGCGCAGGCCGAGATAGCGGTTGTGCTGGTAACTGAAGCGAGTGCGTGACAGCAGGTCGCGATAAATCATGTCGCCGCGGTTTTGCCCGGCCTGCTTGTTTTGCAGGCGCAAGTCATTCCATAGCAGGGTTTGTTCTATCCGCATATGCGTGCTGGGCTTGGCTGTCAGGACTGTTGCGATGCTTCTGGCATTGCCCAGTTGGGCGGCTTGACCAGATGCAGGCAGGTAATTGATGACTTCATTCTGGCCGACTTTAACGTCCAGGGTCAGCCAGCTCAACCAGTCTGAGGTGGCAGATAACAGGTAACCATTTTTGCGGAATTGTCCTCCCTCAAAACGTTCATAGGCATTCAGCAGATGGGCTTCCAGTGTGGTACTGCCTATGCCATTGACGACATAGGCACTATCGAGTGACCAGTCTTGCAAGACGTTCTGGTGATCGCGGGTGGCAATGGCAGTGATTTGCGGGCCATGGCTTTGCAGCCAGGCATGCTCGTCGACGTCCCATAAGTAGCTGGCAGTCTGGGTAGTCTGGCGTATATCGGTGCGTGGCAAGAATGCCAGTGTGGTATCAAAATCGCGCGTGATATCCAGCAATTTCCCTGAGTAATTGAAATTCTTGTCAGCCCGTTTGAATTCGGCATAGGCCAGGCTGCCATGGCTTTGTTGCAGATTTGCATTCGTGGTTTTGCTAGCTGCCAGCTGGGTGGTGATCACCCAGTTTTCATCCCATTGATATAGCATGTCCATGCCAGCGACGGTATTGGAAATGCCACCCAGGCTGCGCTGGGTCAACATGCCACCCATATTGGAACCGGCAGCGAAATCATTTTGTGCGCGCAAGACCGTGATGCGCGCATCCTTGCCAAAATCCTTGTGTCCGGGTTCCAGCAATTGACCGGGGGCCTTATCGTTCATCAGCAAGCCGCCAAAGGCCCAGTGTTCTTCACGTCCGGTCAGTCTGAGTCCATAGGTAGGCTCGCTGATGCGACGTGAAAAAAACAGCGCTTGTGGTGTCTGGAAAAAACCGGAATTTTCCAGGAAGAAAGGGCGTTTTTCCGGGAACAGGATTTCATAGCGTTTATCGATGACAACTTGCGGTTCATCGGATTCGACTTCGCTGAAGTCAGGCTTGATGGTCATGTCCAGGGCTATTGCCTCGGACAAGACCCACTTGGCATCGAGCCCGCTATTGATCTTGCGTTCTTTCTTCCAGAATGGGGTACTGGCACTGGCACTGTCACGGTCCAGGATGCGGCTATTCCCCAGATACACATAAGGGTCAAGCTGGAGATTACGTCCCGGTGTAATTTTTTCACGAATTTCTGCTGTTGCCATTTGCGGCACAAAGCCAGCTTCCCGGCGCGTGATATAAGGCCAGTAAGAGGATTCATTCAGACGGGCGATCAGGCGACCCACGGCGATTCCCCACTCCTGCACGGGCGTGCTCCTGAAGCGCAGGCTCTTGAAGGGGATGGCCATCATGGCGACATAGCCATCACTGGTCAACTGGCCATCGGACTGCCATTGGGTTTCAAAATCAAAATCGGTTTCCAGACCCTCGGTACGCTTGGCATCCAGTTGTACGCCATAGGGATTGATAAAAAAGACGAAGGAACGCTGTTTGTCATGGAAGGTATCAAGCTCCAGGATGACGTAATCATCCCCCAGGAAATCCTGGCGTTTAGCCATGCGTGCCTTGACCAGGGCTGGATCGTCCTTGGCGACAAACACGGCATAAAAATGACTGTCATCATAAGATAAATACGCCTTGGTAGGTTTGGATGCCGGTATGCCATCTCCCGGTGTTTTTTGCCGGAAGTCAGAAATTTCTACTCCCGCGCTGGCCGGAACGCCAGCAATATAGTCAGCCAATACCGGTGGTTTGCTGGCACGTGGAATTTGTAAATTATCCATGGACATGGCAGCGGGTATATGGGCAGCCAGTAAGATTGCCAATAATAAAATACAAATAAGTTTCACCCTATCTATAGGGCGATGCTGGTGGATGATCTGGGTTTGCATGATTAGCTCCTGGGCTTGGCAAGCGGATAAAAAATTACCAACAAAATTTGCTGGCAAGATCGCTGCGAATGGCGGATTCTGAGCCTGCACCTGGCTGCTTTGTAGTCATGAGTGATGAAACTGATTTCCGCCGTGACGAAAATTCTTTGCACAGAAAATTTCAGGCTGAGGCGCTGCTATACTGCAAGTCATGAATTCCATCAGCCTGCCTACATCGCCGAGCAACCTGCCGCCAGCTGCACCGCAGAACTGGCAGGCAGCGGTGAAGGTATTGCTATTGAATGTATTTATCTGGAGTACGCTCAGCCTGATCGGTGCACTGACTTCACTCAATGATGATTTGCGTGAAGGTAACCAGGGCGACTTCTGGCTGATTTTTCTGAGCTGGGGCAGCAGCGCCATTGCCCTGGCTGTCCTTAGTTATATCCTGACCTATATTTTTACGCGCTGGCCCTGGTTCTTCAGCAGTACCCGGCACATCGCTTTTGGCTATGTCTTGCTGTTACTGATCGTGTTACCAGGACAGCTACTCTATGTGGGTAAATTGTTTACCCTGGATGGCCCGCATGATATCAACTGGGGGCAGATTGAGACAGAGTTGCAGGTCTTTGACAAGCTGGCGGCGCTGTTGCGCCTGTCTTCCATCAGTGCTGTTTATTTTGCCGTAGTTGCCATCAAGATCTGGCAGCAAAGCCAGGAAAGAGGCCGTGCCTGGGCGCAAGAAAGAGCGGACTCCCTGGCCTTGCGGCTGGAGCTGGAACAGCAAAAATCCCTGGCCTTGCGGGCACAGCTGGAACCGCATTTCATGTTCAATGCCCTCAATGCCATCAGTGCCCTGGTGATTTCTGATAGCAAGGACGTAGCCCTGCATGGCATCCATGGCTTGAGTGAACTATTGCGCTATGCCCTGGCTGCCGGTGACAAGCCATGGGTCAGGCTGGCAGAAGAACTGGTTTTTGTGCAAGACTATCTGGCCCTGCAAAGATTACGCTATGGTGAGCGCCTGCACATCAGTCTGGAAGGTATCGATGATGAACTGGCTCAGTGTGAGTGTCCGCCGCTATTATTGCAGCCTTTGATAGAAAATGCCTTGCGCCACGATCTTGATTGCCATGAAGACGCCAGCGATATCCTGTGTCGGTTTACCCGCGAAGGTGGGCAATTGCTGATTTGTATCAGTAATCCTGTACATGCCGAAGCCGTGGCCAATCCCGGCGCAGGTCTGGGTTTGCGTAATACGGCAGCACGCCTGCAACTGGCTTATGGCGATGCGGCATCCTTGCAGACCGGGCTTGACAATCGCCGTTTCCAGGTTTGCATACGCTTGCCCATGAAACAGTCTATTGGCGATTAGCGTGGATATGGCAAGTCCGGATAAACCAAGTTGCATCATCGTCGACGATGAAGAACATGCCCGCACCACTCTGCGCTATGCATTGAGCAAGCATGCAGAATGGCAAGTACTGGCCGAATTCAGAAATGCAGCCAGTGCCCGCGAGTTCCTGGCTGCTCATGTAGTTGATGTTGTGTTCCTCGATATACAAATGCCCAAGGAAAGCGGCCTGGAACTGGCACGTACCCTGGCGACGCTAGCCAGGCCACCACTGATTATCTTTGTGACAGCCTTCAATGCCCATGCTGTCGATGCCTTTGAACTGCATGCCCTTGATTATTTGCTCAAACCTTTCAAGGCAGACAGGTTTGCGCAGACTCTGGAGCGCGCCAGGGAAATGCTGGCCTATACCCGTCAGACTGACTATGCCCAGGTGCTGAATCATTTCATCGATACCACGAAACCAGAGCCTGGACAGCAGACCAGGACTTATGTACGACAGGTCGTGGTGCGCTCCATAGGTGAAATGGAAAGCATCTTGCTCGATCAAATATATTGGATGGCAGCAGCAGGCAATTATGTCGAACTACATCTGGACAAGCGCGTGGTATTGCATCGCGTACCCTTGAGCAAACTGGAAGAATATCTGGACCCACAACAATTCCTGCGGGTACACCGTAGCGTCATTGTCAGGACAGATCAATGCGCCCACTTACTGGTTCTGGGGAATGGCAGTTATCAACTGAGCTTGCGCTGTGGCGATGAAGTGCAGGTGAGCAAGAGCTATGTTGCAAACGTCAGACAAGCTTTGCACGAATGTCAGAAAAAATCACCTTAAGATGCCATTACGCCAAGAGGGGGAAGACGAGCTTCTCAAGCCCGGCATTTGTGTAAATTCTCTCAACTTCCTGGGCAATATTAAAACGATAGCCCCACGCTGCGTGGGCAAATTGCCCACATAGTTTTCAATTGTTGCATATTGGCAGGCAATTCCTGCTATTGCTTTGCTAGCCATGGTATATCCTGAAGGATATATATTTTCACTATCCATGCAGTGCAGGGCAAAGAAGCACATTTTTATTACTTGTCAGGTAATACATAGGGGGTTTATATGCGATCATCGATTGCGTGGCTGCTTAGCCTGCTTTTACTGGGATGGATGAATGTCGGATTTGCCCAGAAAGTGTACGTCATCGGTGTAGAAGATCTCGAATACTATCCACAATATTCGCACAAGGACGGCCAATATATAGGCTTTGCGCGGGAATTGCTGGATGCTTTTGCTAAAAGCAAAGGATATAAATTTGAATACAAAATCCTGCCCCTCAATCGCCTGTTTCTCGAGCATCTGCATGGTAGTGGTCTCGATTTCCAGTATCCTGACAATGTTTATTGGGAAGCGCAATTAAGGACAGGTGTCAAAATTTACTATAGCAAGCCTGTGATGCCTTTTATCGATGGCGTGGTAGTTTTGCCAGGCAACAAGGGGCGCGGCAAGAAACACTTGCAGGTGTTGGGGACCATGACGGGTTTTACGCCCTGGAATTACCTGGACGCCATCAAGAACAAGGAAGTCACGGTTTTTGAGAATGACAGTTTCATTTCATTATTAAAACAGACCATGTTAAAACGGGTTGATGGCGCTTATATCAATATAGAGGTGGCGCGCTATCAGTTGAGGGAAATCCTGCATCAGCCAGACGCACTCGTTTTTGATCCGGACCTGCCACACACCAAGGATTATTATTATCTTTCCTCGACCAAGCATCCGCAGGTGATACAGGAATTCAACGAATTCCTTGTCAAAGAAAAGGACTTGTATGAGCAGAGCAGAAAGAAGCTGGCGATTGAGTCGTCCATCTTCGACAAAAAATAAGTCATTTCCCCATACCCTTTAGCTCAGGGGAAATTCATGGCTTCCCTGATCCCGCTCAGGCAGTCGGTTGCCACACGTCTTTTGACGGTGACTTTCTCCATCTATTTACTGATCGCAGTGATCGTCACCCTGGGTCATATGAGTTTTGAATATGACCAGGCCAAGCAGAATATCCTGGCGGACCTGAAAATATTTCAAAGCACTTTCCAGCCCATACTGTCGCAAATGCTGTGGAGTATCAATCGGGACGGCTTGCGCAAGACCGTCGATGGCATTGCCGAGGCACCCACCATTGCCGGGGTACGTATAGTTCCTATAGGCATAGAGGAACTGGCAACGGGAACCATACTCAATGACGAGGGGCGCGTGGTGCAGGCAAGTCAACTGAAAAAACCGGCCTTTCTTGGTGTCAAGGAAGTTGGCCTGGGCCTGTTTGGCTACGAATTTCCCATCGTCTATAAACTGGCAAATGGTAAAGAAGAAATTCTGGGCAAGGGGATTTTTTATTCCAGTAATGCCATCGTCTTTTCACGAGTCAAATATGGTTTTGCACTGATTATTATTAATTCTTTTGTCAAGACTCTGGCGCTATGGTTGATCTTTTTCTGGCTGAGTCGTCATTTGCTACAACGCCCGCTGACAAATCTGACAAATGCAGTCTATCAGGTCGATTTTGAAAATCTGGAAAAAGCCAGAATAGATCTTGAAATCAAGGACAGAAATGAATTGAAAATGCTCGAAGAAGCATTCAATGCCATGCTGCAGAAATTGCATATCGCCAGGACAGAGTTACAAAATCTAAATCAATCGCTGGAACATAAAGTCAATGAGCGTACTGCACAACTCAATGACTCTTTGTGTACGCAACAGAATATCAGTCAGGAACTGACCAGCAAGGGAAAGGCGCTCGAAGCTTCTTATCTCGAACTGGCAGTGCGTACTGAAACCTTGTCAGAATTGAACACTACCCTGGAATTGACATTGAGCAATTTGAGGGCAACCCAGGATCAACTGGTGCATGCAGAAAAGATGGCATCGCTTGGACATCTGGTAGCCGGTGTTGCACATGAATTGAACACGCCCATAGGCAATGCACTGGTCACCGCCAGTGCGCTGGAAGCATCTGCCAGAGAATTGCAGGAAGCCCTATTGCATGGGGAGTTACGCAAGTCCACTTTAAGCTATTTTCTCGAGAGAAATGTTCCGATGACAGAACTGATCAGCAAATCATGCTTACGTGCTGCCAGTCTCATCTCTAGTTTCAAGCAAGTTGCGGTTGACCAGGCTTCCGAGCAGTTTCGCCATTTCAAGTTGCTATCGATGGTCCAGGACAATGTTGCAGCTCTGCGTCCCAGCTTTGGAAATGCACCATGGATCATCGAGCTTGATATTCCTGATGAAATTGAATGTGACAGTTATCCTGGCCCGCTTGGTCAGGTGATCACAAATATCATTCAGAATGCAGTACTGCATGGCTTTGAAGGACGCTCAAGCGGTAGCGTGCGCATCACTGCAAAACTTGACGTGAATATGGTACAGATGGTCTTTCAAGATGATGGCAGTGGTATGGATGAGAATACCCTGGCACACATGTTTGAACCTTTTTTTACGACAAAGCTGGGACGTGGAGGTTCTGGTCTGGGTATGTCCATTGCCATGAATATCGTGACGACGATACTTGGTGGCAAACTCAAAGCAAGTTCTGAATGTGGTCATGGAGCGCGCTTTGTGCTGACTTTCCCCAGGATTGCACCAGGTTGTGAAGCCGCACCAGGGATGGGCGTGCCAGTTGCAGACAAGCGTCAGCACGGCCATGCAGGTGCCGCTACAGGAAAAAGTGATGGGAGCCAGTAATGAAACAGATAATAGGGGTGGCATTTCTTGCAATGGCTCTGTGCTTCGGCAATCACGCTAACGCAGAGGGTAAAGCCGCAGAACGCAAGACCTTTGTCATCGGTGTGGAGGATTTTGATTATTATCCTTTGCATAGCATGAGTCGGGGCAGCGAATTCACAGGCTTTGCCCGTGATGTGTTGGACGCTTTTGCCCACGAGCATGGTTATACCTTTGTATATCAGCCTTTGCCTATCAATCGCCTGTTTGCCGTTTTCTTTGAAAAAAACACCCTGGATTTCAAGTATCCAGACAATCCCCACTGGCAGACTGAGCGGCGGCAAGGAGTAAGGCTGAGTTACAGCACCCCACTGGTTGTCTCTGAGGAAGGGGCACTGGTATTGCCGTCCCACAAAGGACGTTCCTTGCTGCATATCAAAACCATGGGAACGATGCTGGGTTTTACACCCTGGCCTTATCTGTCTTTTATTAATGACAAATCCGTGACCCTGGTCATAGACGACAATTTTGACAGCTTGCTCAGACAAGCGATTGGCGGTCATATCGATGTTGTCTATATGAATGTGGACGTCGCCAAATACAGACTGGAGACGCAGTTAAAAGAGCCGCAGGGTCTGGTGTTTGACCTGGATTTGCCACATGCCGCCAGCGATTTCAGCCTGTCAACCCGCCAGCACCATGAAATCATCCGGCAACTGAATCTTTTTTTGCAGCGCCAGCCTTTGCTGCTACCACGTTTACGTGAAAAATATCATATTCAGGGCAGCGACCGGCGTTGATGTGTTTACTCTGCAAGCAAAATAATTGCCACTGAACAGCAAGCCTGGAAACGCCAGGGTGTCTGTCATCGAAAGATGGTGATTGCTGAACTTATCGCCGATCCCAGAGTCCGAGTTGGTAGATTTCAGGACGGATCGATTGCATTTCAGACCGTCAAATCCGCATTTCATCCACGAAAATATGCACTTTGAAACCCTGGCCATTGAATTGGACAGGCAGGCAAGGAATACTTTCTCATCCGAATTTCCCCCACACCAACAGCGACAGGGATCATCATGTTACGTAAAACTCTACTTGTTCTTGCCATTGCTTCAGCTCTGACGGCATGCAGCAAAGACAAAGCCACGGAAAAAGCCAGTGCCAGTTCCGAAGCCAGCGCAACAGCAGATAAGGGCGATGCCAAGGACAAGAAAGACAAGCCTCCGGTCAAACTGGTGATTGCACCTGAAGACGTCATGACAGTACAAAGCAATGCCCTGGCGTCCGGCCCTGTCGTCACCGGCTCCATACAACCAGAGCGCAAGGCTGATTTGCGCGCCGAAGTGGGGGCCGTGGTCTTGCAAGTGTTAAAAGAAAATGGCGATGTGGTAAAGCGTGGCGACGTTCTCGTCAAACTCGATGAAACCTCCATACGCGACAATCTCAGCTCGGCAGAAGACAATGCCCGCGCCTCTGCGCTAGCCCTGGACCAGGCCGATCGCGCCCTGCAAAGATTGAAAACCCTGCGTGCTTCCGGCATGACATCGATGCAGGCACTCGATGATGCAGAAGTACGCCGTAACAGCGCCCAGAGTGAGTTGTCAGCGTCCAAGGCGCGCGCCGTAGTGGCACGCCAGCAATTGCAACGTACAGTCGTGCGTGCCCCGTTTGATGGAGTGGTCAGTGAACGCAAGGTATCGGCTGGTGATACTGCCGCCATAGGCAAGGAATTGGTCAAGGTCATAGACCCGACCAGCATGCGCTTTGCCGGCCGCGTCTCGACAGACAAAATTGCCATGGTTAAAGTGGGTCAGCCTGTAGGTTTCCGCATCAATGGTTATGCCGGGCAAGAGTTCCGTGGCAAAGTCACCCGGGTTGATCCGGCTGCCAATGATGTGACCCGTCAGGTAGAAGTACTGGTGGCCTTTGCTGACAGCAATCAACCACGGGTATCCGGTCTGTATGCCGAAGGCAATATCGAGGCCGCCACTGTCAGCGCCTTGACCTTGCCAGAAGCTGCTGTCATCAAGTCCGGTGATAAATCCTATGCCTGGAAAGTCGCTGGCAAGACCCTGAGCAGGGTTGACTTGCAGATAGGCAAACGCGATCAGCGCACCGGTAATTATGAAATCCGCAGCGGCCTGGCTGCTGGTGATGTCGTCATGCGCAGCCCCAGTTCCAGTTTCAAGGATGGCCAGAACATAGAAATGGCGGTGGCCAAGGTTGCTGTTGCTGACGCTACTCCAGCGCAAGGGAAATAATCATGTTCCTGTCCGACTTCAGTATCAAAAAACCGACGGCGACCATCGTCCTGATTGTCGCTCTCATGGCCCTGGGCTTGCTGGCACTCAGCAAACTGCGGGTCAATCAAAACCCAGATGTTGAAGTGCCTGGCCTGACGGTCATGATTACCTATCCTGGTGCTTCACCGGATACGGTAGAGCGCGAAATCATCAATCGCCTGGAAAAATCCCTGCAGGCAGTTTCCGGCGTTGAGGAAGTATGGGCAACCGCATCAGAAAACAGCGGTCGTTTTGATATGCGCTTCAGTTTCAAGAAAAACATGATCGAGGCTTCTGACGAAGTCCGCAATGTCATTTCTGGCCTGCGTTATAAAATGCCGACAGAAATGCGCGAACCCATGATACGCCGCTGGGACCCGGGTGCTCAGCCTATCGTCAATATGGCCTTGTCCTCGGACAAACAAAGCCATGCCGAGATTTCCCGCCTGGCCGAAGACACCCTGGCTGATAAATTGCGCAGCATCAGTGGTGTGGCGACGGTAGAAGTCAGTGGCTCCCTGAAGCGTGAATTATCTGTGCTCTTGCGCGCTGAAAAATTGCGTGAATTCAATGTCTCTGTAGGCGAAGTCGTCAATGCCTTGCGTAACCAGAATACCAATGCGCCAGTTGGCAAGATACGCGGTAACCTGGATGAAGAAAGCATACGCCTGGTTGGTCGCATAGAAACACCAGAAGAATTTCAGGGCATCGTCATCAAGCGCAATGGCGACCAGATCGTGCGCCTGTCACAAGTGGCAACCATAGAAGACAGCTTTGCTGATAAAGACGGTCTGAGCATACGCAGCGGCAAGCCAAATGTCGGTATCTTCGTGACCCGCGCTCGTGATGCCAGCACGGTCAGCGTGGCCAAGGCCGTGCGTGACAAGGTTGAGGAAATCAACAAGGAATTTGAAAAATCACAGCCAGGCACCAAGCTGGAAATTACTCGCGATGGTGGCAAGGATGCCCAGCGCAGCCTGAACAATGTCATAGAATCCCTGGTGCTCGGTGCTGGCCTGACTATTTTCGTCGTGTATGCCTTTTTGAATTCATGGCGCTCGACTTTGATTACTGCGCTGAGTTTACCTACTTCGGTGATTGCAGCCTTCATTGCTGTCTGGCTGTGTGGTTTCACGCTCAACTTCATGACCTTGCTGGGCCTGTCTCTGGCGATAGGTGTGTTGATTGATGACGCAATCGTGGTGCGCGAGAATATCGTGCGTCATATGCAAAATGGCTCTGACCGCCGTACTGCCGCGCTGGAAGGCACGGCAGAAATTGGCCTGGCTGTCGCTGCCACTACCTTCTCCATCATTGCAGTGTTTATTCCTGTGGCCTTCATGCCTGGCATGCCGGGTGAATGGTTCCGCCCGTTTGCGCTGACCGTGGCTTGCTCGGTGCTGGTCAGCCTGGGTATTTCATTCACGCTTGATCCCATGCTGTCGGCATACTGGGGTGACCCACCAGACCACCATACTGCGCCCAAGAAAGGCATCAGCAAGGTGCTGGCGCGCTTTAATGACTGGTTTGATCATCAGTCCGACCGCTACAGTAAAGTGATCGCCTGGGCTTTGCATCACCGTCGTTCAATGGGTGCGATTGCCCTGGTCAGCCTGGTGGTTGCTCTGGGTGTGCAAGTCAAATGGGGCGGTACCAGTTTCTTGCCTGCTGCTGATTCAGGTAACCTGATGATTACCGTGCGTACCCCTGCATCATCTTCGCTGGAATATGCTCGTCTGAAAATGGAAAGGGCTGCAGAAATTGCCCGTACCATCGCCGAGACCAAGGAAACCAATAGCAATATCACGCCGGCCGGTGGCCGCATCTATGTCGATATAGGCAAGCGTACGGAACGCAAACGCGGAGCCAAGGAAATTGCTGCTGAATTGCGTGAAAAAGTACGCGTCCTGGTTGGCGCTGAATATGTGGTGCTGGATGACCTCAACAATGGCGCACAAAAACCGGTACAGATAGAATTCACCGGCCCTGATTCCCGCAAACTGCTGGAAATCACCAGTGCCTACATGGATAAATTGCGTCAGGTACCAGGGGCAGTTGACGTGGGTTTGTCTGAACAGGATCCTAAAAAGGAATTGAAGATAGAACTTAACCGTGGCCTCGCCAATTCCATGGGCATCTCATCCAATGATGCAGCCCAGGCTTTGCGCGTTGCCTTTGCCGGTATCGAAGTTGGTGACTGGGTAGACCCGACCGGTGAAACCCGTGATGTGGCCGTGCGCTTGCATCCGGATGATCGCGTCAGCAAGGAAAATATTGAGCGCCTGCCTATTGCTGTATCTGGTACCAATCAAATGGTGCCACTGGATCAGATCGCCACTGTATCCATGGGCAAGGGGCCATCTGGTATTGAGCATGCCAATGGCAAGCGTACAATTACCGTGTCTGCCAATGCGCAAGGTCGTTCGAATGGTGAAGTGATCGCCGATGCCATGAAGCTGGCGGAATCCTTTGACTACCCGCCTGGTTACGGTTTGTCACTTGGTGGTTCCGGCCAGGATCAGCAAGAAGTATTTGGTGCCATGCTGATTGCCTTGTTGTCCGGCATAGGCTTGATGTACCTGATACTCGTCATACAGTTCGGCTCCTTCACGGCGCCACTGGGTGTCATGCTGTCATTACCGCTGTCCCTGATAGGCGTTGTACTGGCCTTGCTGATAACAGGCAGCACTCTGAATCTGATGAGTTTTATCGGCATCATCATGCTCATGGGTCTGGTGGCAAAAAATGCGATTCTTTTGCTGGATGCAGCACGCAAGCAAGAGGCCGAAGGTTATGATCGCGAAGAAGCCTTGATGCACGCAGGCCGGGTACGTTTGCGTCCTATCCTGATGACTACCTTTGCCTTGATTGCAGGTATGTTGCCAGTAGCCCTGGGCCTGGGTGAAGGCGGTGAATTCTACCGTCCGCTGGCGATTGCGATTATTGGTGGCACCATCACTTCGACTATTTTGACTTTACTGGTCGTGCCTACCTTCTACGACAGCATAGAAATTTCCCGTGACCGTATGATGGCAAAAATGCGCAGGCGCATGGAAGTACGCAACCCTTTGATCGGTTTTTGCATGACCATGCTGGAAGCACTCTTCACTTTATTGGGGATACGTTTTATATATCGTATACTGATGAAACTTTTCGGCCTTCTTACTGGTCGAACCCGTAAAGTAAATGCGGCACTGAATATCAAGGCAGAAAATACCTGAAATAGAAAGTAAAGAATTGTAGTAGTAAAAATTGGTTTGGTAACACTTCCCTCTTGCTGATAAGACCCATTGTTCTCTGGTCAGCAATTTGACAGCCTGCGCAACGAGGTGTGCGCAGGCTTTTTTTATTTTTAAAATATTTATTTTTTTTCTAAAAAAAAGCCCGCGATTGCGGGCTTTCAGTTTATTACTGCCTTGCTCTGAATTATCTGACTTATCTGGTTTTTGCCAGATCGGTTTCAACAACTTTCAAGAAATTCTCAGTCGACCAGGCTATGTCAGTGACGGTGATAGCAGGTGTATAAATCTGCCCGGCCGCTCGGCCACGGTCAACATAGACCTTATTCGGGATAACCACCCTTGCCAATCCAGATGGCAATGTCTTGATGCGGATTTCCATATAAGTGGAATCTGCCGAACTAGGTGCGCCTATGAGTTTGGTATTGTCGAAGCGCGTGAATACATCCAGCGCATCCAGGCAAGCACTGGCACATTGGCCAGGGACGATGACATAGACCGGAGTTTTCAGTTCTACAGTATTTTCTGGCAAGGCCTTGGTAGCGGCGGGTGCTGTTACTTTTGGCCTGGTAGAAGACTCCACATAGAAGTAGTCGCCCTTGTCCAGGGCTGCCTGCATGCCATCTGCATGGCGCTTTATCCAGGCTGCAGTGTCTGTTCTGTTTTCGCTTATGAATCGCGTTACCAGGCTCTGCACATACTCAGTGTTATTCTTGGAAGCACGCCACCAGACATCGGAATTCGGGGAATAGGCGCGCATCAGACTATCGACACGGTTCTTGCCCCATAAAGCATCTGCGAATTTCCTGCTCCACTCGGAAGAGCCGCCTTGATTTTCGCGCAAATCAATTACGATGGCATCAGCATGCAATGCGCGGTCGCGGTGTTCTGCGATCTCCTTAGTCATTTGATTCAGGGTTTCGCGTTCGGCCTGGTCGGGCTGGAAATTGGGCATGGCGACCCATAACAAATTCTTTCTTGGTTCTGTCAAACCTGTAGGTAAGGTGTCACCATTGTATGAACGTGTGCGCCAGGTTTCGAAATTGCCGTTGACGGGCTGCCATGCCAGCGTATGTGTCAGCGTCTTGCCCTGATGACTGAACACGCATTGTTTGGGCATTTTTATAAAAGGATTGCCATAATCTATCAAGAGCTGTCTGGCAAAATACCACCAGTGACCTGCTTCGTCACTGCGGCCCTTGAAGGAAAAAACATTTTCCATGATAAGGTCTTTAACCGGCTTATCATCACAACTGAGCAGCTTGGCCCCCACGGCTGGTTGTGCGTTTTCTGATGCATAGACATATAAGCTATCACCGCGCCAAACCGTCATAAAACCTGGCCAGCGCAAGCCTGGTGCCAGGTTGGGAGGCAGTGTCGCCTGTGCACCAGCATGACCATCATGCAGGCTGACATTGAAACGATTGAAAGCAGCCTGATAGCCTGCCGCATCTTTTATCTGTTCCGCCAGGGCCAGTGCATTACTGCGTGCTGTTTCCAGATTCTTGCGAAAATCCGGGTTACGTGGGTCATGCGTACCCGGATGGTTTTCCAGGGTTTCCTGATAAGCCAGGTCCAGGTCTTTTTTAAATGCATCTACCCATGCAGCAGGTGTCGCTGGCAGATTATTTTGTGCTTGAGAAGTTCCAGTGAGGCTGGCAACTGCAAACAATGCTGCGACAGCAGTATAAGTAAAACGATGCGCGAAATTTTTCATGTTCTTGTTTGTCTCCAAAATTTTAGTGTATCTTAAGACAAGCAAGAAAGACCAGAAGTTTCATTTCATCTGCGTCGATTTTTAAGCAAAAAATTCCATATCAAATCGTGATGGCAGATTTAATTTTGGGGCCGGCTTGCGCAGCGATTTCATAAGAATGCAAACGCGCAGCATGATCGTGAATTTGTGCAGTAATCATCAATTCATCCGCACCCGTATGTGCTATGAATGCCTGCATTTTTTCTACAATAGTATCTGCTGCACCTATGGCAGAGCAGGATAAAACCTGCTCAAGCAAGGCATGTTCTTGCGGACCGATTTTCTGCAAAAAATCATGCACGGGCAAAGGCAGCTTAGCTGGACGGCCGCTACGCAAATTGATAAAAGCCTGCTGGGCAGAACTGGCCAGATAATAGGCTTGTTCATCCGTTTCTGCCGCAAAGACATTAAAGCCCAGCATGACATACGGCCTGGCCAATTGTGCCGAAGGGCGGAAAGTAGCGCGATAAATTTCTATTGCCTGCATCATTTGCTGGGGCGCGAAATGCGAAGCAAAGGCATACGGCAAGCCCATGGCTGCTGCCAGTTGCGCGCCAAACAGACTGGAGCCCAAAATCCAGATAGGCACCTTCAAGCCATGACCAGGTACAGCACGCACCGCCTGCTGCGATTCATCACTGAGGTAATCCATCAGTTCTGCCACATCTTGCGGGAATTCATCGGCATCACTGGCCAGGTTACGGCGCAAGGCGCGGGCTGTGCGCTGGTCTGAGCCTGGCGCACGCCCCAGCCCCAGATCTATGCGGCCAGGGTAGAGTGACTCCAGCGTACCAAATTGTTCAGCAATAACCAGCGGCGCGTGATTTGGCAGCATGATGCCGCCAGCACCCACGCGTATGCTCTTGGTACCGCCAGCGATATGCCCTATCAGTACCGCAGTGGCAGCACTGGCTATGCCGGGCATGCCATGGTGCTCTGCCAGCCAGTAACGCCGATAGCCCCAGCTTTCGCCATGCTGGGCCAGGCTGAGGGAGTTGCGGAAAGATTGCGCCGCATCACTGCCTTCGGCAATGGGGGACAGATCGAGTATGGATAAGGGGTAGGAGGTGGACATGAGCGGGCAATTCCAAATGGGAAGAAAACCATTATGGTTGAAATTGCGATTTCCTGTTGGCAGGCGCAATTTTCTTAAAACTGATGCATGGGGAAAGACGGTGCGTTACAACGCGTCCTACAAATCTGGAGCGATAGAAAGATAAGACGTGCTCTGCGGCTGGTAGGGTGCGCCGTGCGCACCGTTTTTTGGTGTTGACAAGGAGGATGGTGCGCATGGCGCACCCTACTATTTAATGACGCTTGTTCATCACAGTATCCAGCAAAAGCCGGTCAAGCACAGAAAAATCCATGTCACCGGTACTACTTGTCCTGATACTGTCCAGTCTTTCCAGCTGGCTTTCGATAAAACGGTTGATGACAGGCATGGGCACAGATAATTCTGATTCCTTGGCGCGCCGTTTGATGAACAATAATTCGGCGATCGCTGCCAGCAATTCCTGATCTTCAATGGTCGCATCCACCATCTCTTGAAAACGCATCGGCACTGGCCCCAGGTCTTGTTCTATCCACATGCAAGCCAACAGTGGGCGCAATACATACAGGTATTTTTTCAGCTTGACCATTTCACCACGCAAATGCTCACGATAATTTTTACTGGCCATGTGCAGATAATGGTAGTACGCCCGTTCTGGTCTGTGCACTTCTCTTGCGGCTTTCTGCAAGGCTTGCAGAAATACAGGGTCGGCCGCATACACCACCGGTGAAGACAGCCACTCTATCAAGGTCGCATTACCATTGCGCAGCAAGCCCAGGGCCTTGCGCACATCCCAGCCGCTGACATCGTAGATTTCATTGACGGGTAACTCTATGACATCGCGTCCAGGGAAAACTGTCAGATACCAGTCCAGTTTGTTGGCATAGATAAAGCGCACATCGTAGTCACTATCCGGCGAGGCAAAACCCCAGCCCCGGCTGCCTGATTCGCAGGCAAACAAGATTTTGACATCATGCATCTGTTCTATACGCTGCAGGCTGGCATTGATTTCTGCGCGTATGGCAGGGTCTATGGGATGTTCTTGTTCTTCCAGTGGGAGGCTAGTCGCGTTCATAGTGAGCTTTGAGAATGATTTTATAAAAAATGATACATGTTTTCAGTCTGATAATTTGTAAGGAAATGCAATTGGTATTGTCGGCCCCCTGTTTCAAGACTAGGCTAACTGTCCGCTCAGGAGTAATACCATGCCACTCAATTCCTTTAAAAAACTCTCGTCCCTTACCCTGATATTGACTGTAGCTGCCTGTGGCGGTGGTGGGGGTGGGGGTGGTTCTGCACCCGTCAATACGGGTACGTCTGGCTCTACTGGCTCAACTACCGCTACAACTGGTACGGGTGGCAGTACAGGCACAACTACCGCTACTGCTCCTGTCATCAACAGTTTCAGCGCCAATCCTGCCAGTATCACGATAGGATCGGGTAGCCAGTTGAGCTGGACAATCAGTGGTGCCACTGGCATGACGCTGAATGGCAACGCAGTCACGGGGAGCAGCCTTGCTGTCAATCCAGCCACGACGACGACTTACACCCTGATTGCCAGCAATTCGGCCTGTAGCGCGACTTGCACGACTAGCGCCAGCGTCACGGTGACAGTGAACAGCGCAGGCGCAGGTAATACGACAGGCAATCCCATCTATGGCGATTTGCGCAAGGCTGACCTGGGCGCTGGTGCCAATCTGAATGGCAGCCTGCCTTTCCCTGCCAATAATGCCTGGAATACTGATATCTCCAAAGCCGCGCTTGATCCTGCCTCTGATGCATTGATTAACAGCATAGGATTAAACACTGGCTTGCACCCCGACTTTGGTGCCAGCTTGTACGATGGTGCACCAATAGGTATCCCCTATGTTGTCGTCGCTGGCAGCCAGCCCAAGGTCAGTGTGCAATTCACCGACTATGGCGATGAAAGCGATCTCGGTCCTTATCCCATCCCTGCCAATGCACCCATAGAAGGGCAGAAAGCCAATGGCAGCAACTTTGATGGCGACCGCCACGTCCTCGTCATAGATCGTGATGCCAATCGCCTGTATGAAGTCGGTAATGCCTATCCACAAGCAGGCGGTAGCTGGAAGGTCAGTGGCGGTGCCATCTTTGACCTGACATCCAACACGGTAAGACCAGGTGGCAAACCAGGCTGGACCAGTGCCGATGCCGCAGGCCTGCCTATCTTCCCCGGTCTGGTACGTTATGAAGAAGCTGCCAGTGGCGCGATACAGCACGCCTTGCGCTTTACGGTCAGCCGCACACGCCGCGCCTATGTAGCACCAGCGACTCACTACGCTTCATCGAATACCAGCAATACCCTGCCACCCATGGGCATGCGCGTGCGCCTGAAAGCCAGTTACCAGATACCTGCCAATTTCTCAAACGAAACCAGGGCCATCCTGCAAGCCATGAAAACCTATGGCATGCTGGTAGCCGACAATGGCTCCAACTGGTACATCAGCGGTGCACCAGATGCACGCTGGAATAATGACAAACTGGTGTCAGAACTGGGTAGTGTCAAGGGCAGCAGTTTTGAAGTAATCCGCATGGATGGATTGGTCACGCCTTAATTTTCAGCTAGCACTATTTGGGAAGTTCATGACGACAGGAGTAATGCGGCTTCCTTTAAGAACCTGGCTTTGACAGCGTCAGAGTCAGCTTCAAGAAAGAAGTTTTCAAAACTGCTTTCATCAATAAATGAATGACGTACTTGCGCCATCAATTCACCTAACTGCTTGCCTGACAAGCCGGTGATGTCAGCCGCAAGCTCACCATTGAATTGCTGCTTCAATTGTTTCTTGCGGGCGTATTTTTCCAGCGCCTGATCATAAGCCTGTCTGAAATCTGGAAAGAGTATGAAAGTCGTTTCCAGAAATTTCTGCTTTTGCTCATCACGCGCAGCCGTGCCAGCTTCTGCCCAAGGGTAGGCTGGCAATTTGATTTCATCCTGTTCATCGAGCCACAACAAAAAGGCATTATAAGTCGCCCGCTTGGCGTCACGTATCCTGGCCTTGTGATTACGGTTATCCAGCAGGTAAATCTCGCGATTCACATACGGCGAAGAGACGACATAGCGAAAGATATCTTGCAGGTTTTTGAATTGACCATTCCCGCGCATGCTCTCATACAGCAAGGCATCGTAACCGAGCAACTTCAGCGCCTGACTAAAATCTCTGGTGATGCACAATTCAGCAAGCAAATGATCGTGATCATCCGGTGCACGCAATGGATACAGCAAGCCAAGATGGCCAAACTTGGCACCAAATTTATGGGCGATGCGGCCTATCAGATTACCAAAATCATTCAAGCCAAAATAGCGGCTAGCAAAATCAAACGAGTCAGATTCTGTCCTGATCAGATCAAGCTGGAACACGCCTTCAGCTACTGCCAGGCCTATGCTGGTGACATCGCCATTCACGACAACTTCTGTCGCTTGCAGTACATCAGCAAATTGCCTGGCATCGTAACCTGTATCAGTTTCGATCAGAATATCAAGATCGCCAAAGTTTGCCTTGTCAGCATAAGCCATGACAGCCTCAATACGGCGATCTGGAAAATGCTGTCGCAATGTAGTGACGGCGTGATGTTCCACTTCGCTATACCTGCCTGCTGGTAAACGAATTGACTCGGCCTTTAGTGCATTTCCACCCATGATGTTCCTACCTGTCTGCGTGCTTGAGTAAATATGTATTTGAAATCAATTTAATTGATCTCCATGTCGAAATAAAGAGGGCTGCGAAACCTTGATCTTGCAGTGATTTCCCCTGCAGTAATGATGATATCATTGGGACCAGGCCGAGATGGCCACGAAACTGATTGAGGTCTATGAAATCACTAGTTATTCTTTTTATTGCATGCTTTTTTTCTCGCCTTGCGTTTGCAAGCGAACCTGCAAATGCGTCTGTTATTGAACCAAAACTCGTCAGTGTTCAAGCGGGCAAGATCAAGACAGCCACCTGCCCCGCTGGCATGACGATATGCTCGTATGAGGAATACCTCGAGCGCCTGGTCAACGTCCCTGCTTTTGAAATTGCTGAAACAGAAGTGACTTTTGCTGAGTGGGATGCATGTGTAAAAGATGGTGGCTGCGCGAGCCCTGTTTCGGAATTTGTATTCGAGAATCGACCCATTAAACCACCTTGCGTTGCCGGGGCAGCCTGTCAATATCCCGATGATGAGTCTTGGGGACGTGGCAAGCGTCCAGTCATCAATGTCAGTTGGGACGATGTTCAACTATACCTGAAATGGTTGAACGTGAAGACAGCTGGGCATTATCGCTTACCAACTTCAGTAGAATGGGAATATGCCGCCGCCGCCGGGGCAAGCACAGACTTCCCATGGGGAGCAAAACTGGGTAAAAATAATGCGAATTGTGACGGCTGTGGTAGCCAATGGGGTGGCAAACAAACTGCTCCGGTTGCTTCGTTCAAGCCAAATCGTTTCGGTCTTTACGATATGCTTGGCAATGTAGAAGAATGGGTATCCACCTGTTTCCCGAGCGCGCAAAAAGGCAGTCGAAAATGTTCAACTTATGCCTATCACGGTGGGGCGTGGTCATCTGTCGCCAAATCGATGGGCCTGAAAAATTTCAATGAGTTGTATGGCATGCTTAGAAAAAATTACATAGGATTTCGACTTGCCAGATAATTGGTGAAAGAGAGATCGGTGTTTACCGTGAAGCAGGATGTTGAGCTTGCGATCAATCACATGGTGCATCTTGGAAAAGACGAATGCTCTCACTACTGGACTACATCCAGACGCTGCATGGATGTGGAAATAAGGAATGATCGCCACGAATCGGCAAGGCCGAAACGGGTCTGTGTGTGGCGATCAAAGATGGTGCGTCAGGCGGGATCAGTGGACTGTAATAGTGAAAGCGAAAGTGAAGGACATGCGCCCGGCGGACCAGGGCAAGGCGCAAAACACAGCGATAGCGGGGCTATCGCGAGTATTTGCAACGCTGCCATGGTCGGCGCGCGCATGGCAGGCACTTCGCTTTCCACTGTTACAGTCCACTACAACCTGCAACAATCGGTGTAGAAGACCGGGGCTCTATCCTTTGAGCTACTGACACGAATGATGTGGAGGAAGCGGTGAGATTCGAACTCACGGACCTTTGCAGGCCTCCTGTTTTCAAGACAGGTGCAATAGACCACTCTGCCACGCTTCCATGACTGGTGCCGGCTGCAGGACTCGAACCCGCGACCCACTGATTACAAATCAGTTGCTCTACCAAACTGAGCCAAACCGGCGAAAACTGGCGGAAGATGTGCGACTCGAACGCACATAGGCTCGTGAGAACCCGCCGGGTTAGCAACCCGGTGCAATACCATTATGCGAATCTTCCTTCAAAAAATACCGCGCATGTGTGTGTACACATCCCACTGGTGAGGTAGTGAGGATCATATGATCAAACGGTAAAACTGGACCCGCCTGCAGGGGTCGAACCTGCGGCCTCAACATTCGTATTGTTGCGCTCTTCCAACTGAGCTAAGGCGAGAAAAAATAATGGCATCCCAGGCAGGACTTGAACCTGCAACCTTCGGTTTTGGAGACCGCGACTCTGCCAATTGAGCTACTGAGATATACAGGACTTACGAAAAGCTGCCCCAGCTGCGTTGCAACTCCTCTCCTAGGAGCCGCGTACTAAAGTACTGTCTTCGTCGTTGACGGTGCAGTCGGGGTTTCAGACAATATATTGTCTGCCGACGAAACGAACATCCTCTACAAAGGATGTTTCATAAAAGCGATAGCCTTGCTGGAACCGCTTTTCGTAAGTCCTGTTGAGGGTGTTGGTACTTGCAGATGGAGTTGAACCACCAGCCTCTGCCTTATCAAGGCAACGCTCTGACCAATTGAGCTATGCAAGTAAAAATAAAATGGTGCCCCTTGCTGGTTTTGAACCAGCGACCCACCGGTTATGAGCCGGTTGCTCTCCCACTGAGCTAAAGGGACCTTATGGCTCCTCGACCTGGATTCGAACCAGGGACAGATGCATTAACAGTGCATCGCTCTGCCAACTGAGCTATCGGGGAATTGATCTTAGAACTCATTTCATCTATAGGAGTGAGATGCGTTTGCCTCATAGCGTGGGCTGGCAAGACGGACGAGGCAGTCCAGTACACGTTATGAGGCAAACCCTTCGGGAACTGACGATTTGGGCGCATTGCTGCGTTGCGCCGTTTGCAAAGGCGGACGCCTTAGCTGCGCGTCACGCCTTGCACTGCATCGCAAATCGTCTTGTTCGCACTCCCTCCTATAGATGAAATGAGTTCTGAAAACATCGTTTAAAACGACTGCGCTTTAAGCGATATTCTTACTGGTCGGGATAGAGAGAATCGAACTCTCGCCGTTCGGTTAAAAGCCGAATGCTCTACCTTTGAGCTACATCCCGCATGATTGTTAAAGTTGGCATCTGACGATGCCTGGTCTTTCGCTTCATGATTTACTCCTGTGACGAAATTAAAAAAATGGTGGAGATGGACGGAATCGAACCGACGACATACTGCATGCAAAGCAGGCGCTCTCCCAACTGAGCTACACCCCCGTAATCTGTAAAGCAATTGCACATGGCTTGAAAATGCCAAGCTATTTACTGCGAATAAAATGGTGCGTCCCCGTGGTAACGATCCACGCTCTCCGATTTTTCAAAACGGCGCTTTCACCTGTTTAGCTTGAGACACAAAAATGGTGGATGGTGATGGAATTGAACCACCTACGTCTAGCGTGCTTGCGGGTTACAGCCGCACCCCTTACCGTTCGGGCAACCATCCTTAAAACTGTTGATACTGGAGTCCTTGAGCGGAATCGAACCGCCATTAGCTGAACGAAAATCAGCTGTCATTTGACGAGACAAAGACATTATGAAAAAAACCTCGGCAATAAACGCATATGAAGTTTTTTTCATGATGAGGCAGAAAAAACTAACATCCCTTCGACTGCATCTTGTATTCAGCCTTACCCCAAAAGCAGATGTTCCTGCCCTTGGGATAAAACTGTTGAACTTCCCAAATTGTTAAAGAGCTTCCATGATCCGGTGTTGTCCGGTCACGACCGCGTTGGCGGGTTTAACTACTGTGGTTGGCCTTGCCATACAACATGCAAACCATAAAAACTAAAATCAAAAAACGACACCAAAAAATCAAAAAGCCCGGAGCTTTTCAGGCATCCGGGCTTTTCAGCGCTGGGGTCTTGGGAGGCTTTAACTGCCGCCCGTGACCTGCAGGGTTTCCCCTCGAATGCTAGTGTTGCTAAACCATGTGGCCGCAAAACTAATTGTGCTGACATCACTGGATATTTCACTATCTGTATCTTTAGTTGTGCGTGTATTTTCGCTTGTGCGATACGAAGCTGCATAGGCATGCCATGTACTGTTCACATTTGCTTCAACTCTGCCAAGCGACGTCAAAGCCCGCGCTGTCTTGCGCAAGTTTTTTGTCAGTTCTTGTATCAAAGTTGTTTTCACGATCATTCCTAAATAGAGTGTGTTGCTTGGTTGATGTACGTATCTTGCCACAGCTTTTTTATAAAAACAAGCATCGCATGACGAAATTATTCAAATAAATGATGTATTTTTGCGACGCATGCAAATATTGTACGCATTACGATACTAGCGTCGCGTGCATTTCCTACTGAGTTCCGCTATGAAAATCAGCCCCAGACATCGCACCAGCCACTCTCTTTGACCAGCTTGCCGGGGAAGATGCCACAGCCACCCCAGCCCTTGCCCTTGTCTTCATATAACTGGCAGCTGCCACATTTTTGTGTGTCCTTGAAGTCGGGGAAGCGCTTGGTGTCGACTTTACTTGCGTCTTCTAGATAGGCATGTTGTTTGGCTGCCGGGTCATCTTCTTTCAGGATGGAGTCAGCAGCGTAGCTGTATGCCGTGCATATGGTCAGGCAGGCACCTGCCACCTGGGTGATGAAAATACGGCGGTGTTGATTGATGTCCATTTTGATGTCTATTTAATGTCTATTTAATGTCTAAGTAATGTCCGTGCTTGCGCTTGCTTATTCTTGCGTCAGGTGATCTGCCGCAAGGCCATGAGTATTCTTGAAGAATCATTCATTTTACATCCGCCCTCATAGCCACTGCTTGCAAATGCCCTGGCTTTTATTTTTGCAGCGCGTCTATCTGTTTTTGCAAAGTTTTATCGACCACAAAATCTGGATAGCTGACACGGAATTTTCGCCATTCTTCCAGTGCCTCTTTGTTACGCTGGTTTTTCAAAAGTTGCTCGATTTTTTGTACCCAGTCAGAGGCGCTCAGACGGGTTTCAGGTGCCAGTGCAGCAGATAGCGGCGGTGCAGCCGCAACAGGGGGAGCAGCCATGGCGATACGTGGTACTGGCTGGGCTGGTGCGGTGGCCAGCATGTCGGCTTTTTTATCTGCCAGGGAGGCATCGGCTTTTGCCTTGCCCGTAGCGTCGGCAATAATGATGCGTTCAGGCGCTGTCGTTACTGGTTTTGCTGCAATCGCGGCGTGCGACCTGGATTCTGCTTCACCGACTTTGGCCAACATGCCTGAGGCTTCTGTTTTGGCAGGGCTGGGGCTCGCCATTGGTGCGCGCATTGTTGCATTGCTGGCGTATTGATTGTCCGCAACCGTTTTTTCTTCGCTGGCGGCTGAACTGGAAATAGACTGCACGGGGGCCGCAGCTGACATATCTTGTCTGCGTATGTTTGACCCTGTAATCGTCACCCTCACAGGCTCCGGTGCAACGGCCACCATGACAGGTGGAGCTGCAGCCGTGGCTGCTATGGGGTCAGTTTGCTGAACAGCTGGCCTGGGTTCACTATGTGGTTTTGCGACACTAGTGCGTCTGGCGTCAGTGGCTCCCTGGCTTTCTTTAGCTTTGCTGGCTTCCATGGCTGGAGGGGGGATATCATTCGCGGCTGCTGCAGGTGCCGCGGCTTCTGCGCTCTTCGTCTCTTTCGCCAAATCTGCCTGGGCAAGTTGCGGCAATGCAGAATGTTCCTGCTCTTGCGAGATCGGTGCATTTGGCGAGGCGACGGTCACAGGGTCTGTAGTATAAGATTCCTGCTTGTATTGCATGACCACGGGTATAGCAAACAGTATGCTGGCGGCCAGGCTCAGCGGCAACTTCCAGCGCCATAAAAATGAGGGTGGTTTGCCGTGGCCTTCCGGGCCTATGGCATCATTGGCTGCTACGGCCAATGCAGGCGTGGATGCTGCAAGGGCACGCTCTGCCTGGGCGATGATAGCCGCATCCAGCTCCGCCGACGGTTGTGCCTGCGGCAAATCTTGCAGCAGGCTGGCGAGTTTGCCCTTGCCTTGCAGGAAATCCTCAAACTCAGCATCTTGCATGTCGTCATTCCTGGATGTCATGCTGGCTCCCCCTGTGTCTGGGTATGCAATTCGGCACGCAATTTTTGCATGGCATAACGTAATCTGCTTTTTACGGTCTCCGTTGATACGGCGGTAATGGTGGCAATTTCTTCCAGGCTCAGGCCATTAAATTGCTGCAAGACCAGCGCTTCTTTTTGTTCGCTGGGCAGGCTCCTGATGGCTTCATGCAAGCGGTCAGCCTGCTGTTTTTTTTCCAGTTTTTTTTCTGGTGACCTGGTCAGCGGTGTGGATTCTTGTGTACTTTCCAGCGTGTGCTCATATTGCTCAGGGTCGGCGTCGAGCAGGCTTTCTCTCTGACGCAGCAGATCGATGAGGCGGTTGCGGGCGATCTGGTACAAGTAGGTCTTGAAGCTAGCCAGGGGCGTGTATTGCGATCTGGCTGCATGCAAGGCCGCCCAGCTATCCTGCACGATTTCATCCACCCATTCCTGACGTGGCGAACGCCAGTCTATAAAACGGTACAAACCCAGGCGATGGCGCTGATACAACTCTTTGAAGGCGAGCAGGTCGCCATCGCAATAGAGCAGCATCAAGGCCTCGTCTGTTTGTGGTTCGGTCGTCATGGCCGCTAGTTTAACGGAAAATCCCGTCTCACCAGCATAATTTCCATGTACCGTTAAGGTAAAACTGTAACGCAAGCAAGCGGCTTTCAGCGTTTTTCTGACAATAATCAATTTGCCAGAAAAACGCTCAGGCCAGGCTTTGCCCTGTACTAAGGCGCGATGCGTATTGCCAGCGGCGTTGTCCACGTCTTGTCCGTATCGTTGTAGTACAGATAGGCAGAAGAGGCTGGCCCGGTATAGCTGCCTGGCACCGTTGCCACCAAGTCTACTGCCAGCTTTTTCACTTCGCCTGGCTTCATGTCACGGAAATACAGTATCACTTCACGGGCACGGGTTTCATAGAAAGCTATCTGTCCTTTTTCACGCATTTCTTTCAATTGCCAGTTCTGGAAAGTCAGGCCACCAGGCAAGCCCAGACGTACCAGGCTCATGGGCTGGCCAGTTTGCGTCTTGTTGCTGATGACTGCATCGAGCCTGACGGTTTCACCCATTTTCAGATCTGCTTTGGCCAGGGTGGTGCTCAGATTGATGACGGCGGTATTGGATGAGGCCGGTTCATTGCTGCGGTATTCAATCGCCATGGAATACGGCAGGGCAGATCCGCCGCTGGTTTTGAGCGTGATATTGTGCTTGCCAGGTGTCAGCAAATTTTCAAAATCATTGAACAACAAAGGTTCACGCTTACCCGCCTCATAGCTTTTCTCGCTGACGATGACACCATCAACAATCAGGCTGACTTTACCAGCCGTGGGGGCAACCCTGGTTGCTTCGTCAAAGGCGATCATTGCCTTCAAAGCCAGCACAGTGGCCTGGGTCGCACCCCATTGACCAAAGCCGCTGCGGTTGGCCTGTAACCAGGTGATGCCCTTGCGTGCCTGCTCCAGATGGCCATCTGCTTTGAGCATGGCCAGCACCGCCAGCGACGTGGTTTCTATATGCAGATTGCTGCCACCGCTGTGGGTGATGGAATGATCTGCATTCGTCCAGGAACCGTTGGCGTTTTGCATGCCCACCAGTTTCTCCAACGCAGCGCGCCGTGCTTTCTCTGATACTGTTGCTTTTGCAGAGGGGGCCAGCATGGTGCCACTTGCCAGTGCCAGTTGATAGGCATCTTGCGTGGTTTCGGCCAGCTTGGCGGATTTGCCTATTTCCTTGTCCAGCCCAGTTTCACCAGCGCTGACCAAGGCCCAGGTGATGTAGGCATCAGTGACTTCTGGCGCAGCACGACCAAAACTATCGAGCGCCTTGGCATCACGCTGGTAACCACCGTTGCCATCACGTCTGGCTTTCAACCAGGCTCCAGTGCGTGCCAGCATGGCAGTGTCGACGGAACCGTAGATATTCTTCATATCGGCAAATTCCAGCAAGCCATAGGCAGTCAGCGCTTCATGGCCGGGGTCACCGCCAAACCATTCATAACCTTTTTTCGGTGATTCAAAGCCAGCCAGTTTCTTGTAGCCGTTGTCCAGCAATTTGCTGGTGCGTTCCAGCAAGGCACTATCGGCCACATCATGCTGCTTCAGGTATTGCATGATCATGACGTTAGGATAATTGGTTGATGAAGTTTGCTCGAAACAGCCAGACGGTTCGCGCAACATGCCTTCCAGGCCAGATACCATGGTAGCGAGCGGTGAGGTATACACCCTGATCGAAGTCTGCACGCTACCTTTATTGGCTTTGCTGAGATCAATATCATGCGTGACCTGTCCCTTGATTTGCCCTGACTTTTCCAGCAATTGCGGAAAGCCAGGTGCGACCACGGGTATGCTGCGCAAGATTTCATCTTTCAAGCCTGATGCAGTTGCCGACAATTGCACCTGCGATAAACCCTGAGTACCCGTGACTTCAATCGGGATAAACAGGCTCTTGCGCTGGCCCGCAGCGATAGCATCGACTTTATCCTTGCTGCCATTGGTTTTCAAAAGCTTGCCAAAATCGCTGTTGAGTGTGACCTTGACAGCCTGTTCACTTTCATTGCTCAGGGTGACGGGGATCAGCGGCTTGTCCCCTGCTGATATTTCCAGCGGCAGTTTGGCCGACAAAGAAAATGGCAAGGATGATTTGAGGATGTTTTCACTATGCCCGGCTTGCCCGCCACCGACACCTTCTGCCGTGACACGGAAAGACGTGACTGCATCCGACAAGGCCAGCTTCAAGGTCGCCTTGCCATGCTTGTCGGTTTTTACCGAAGGTGCCCACAGCACCGTGTCGCGGTAATCATCGCGCGGCCCGGCATAATCAGGCGTATAGGCAGGAACCGGGAATACCCGCACTGTTGCCCAGGCCTGTTCCATCATGACTGGCCTGGCCTCCATTCTCGCTTCAGCACGGGCGAAATCTTTGTCAGCCATAGGGGGTGTTGGAAAATATTGTGCTTCCACCTGCGGAGGGGCCGCGGCGATGACATTGCCCGCAACAAATTTTTCTTTCATTTTCGCCATGGCAGGTTTTTGCGGTACTGATGGTGCTTCAGCTACAACCATTTTTTTCAATTCTTGTGCGGCAACCGGAGCAGGTGCTGCCATTGGCAACACCAACGGCTCGGGTTTCATAAAAGGGACAGGATTGGCTGGTGCCGCATTGGCATTTTGCCGGCGGATATTGCTACCAGTAATAGTGATATGCTGAATCGGGTTAGTAACCTGCACCCAGTCAAAGCGTCTATAGCCACGCGTGCCCATCAGCATATCCAGTGCCATGGCGCTCTTGTCTTCACCCAGATCGGTATAAAAATTAGGTTCTTCTATCTTGCCGGGCAATTCACTTTCCAGCAGCAGGCGCGATAGCATATTGGCGCTCTTGTCGTCGGCAAACGACAGCACCGTGTCATCGACTACAGACAGCGCCAGTTCTGCCGGTACCGCATTGCCGCTGCTATCTCTGGTGCTGATGTTCAGGGCAACTTCACCGCGTGGCACATAGGCTTTTTTATCTTGTTCTACCTTGATCTCAAGCCGGTTGCGGCGATTGCGGAATACCAGGCGCTCCGCCAGTGGATTCAGGTTCTGGTTAAACAGGGTGACGCGGGCGATGCCAGCGGTCGTCGTCGTGGCAGGGTCTTTGGCCTTTAAATAGATGACTGCCGGTTTGGCTGGGCCAGCCTCGATACTGCCCGCATCCAATAATTTGTCACGCACGGTGGCAGCGACCACGACTTGTTGCGTGGTGCTGCATTGCACGGCGACGCGCAAGGCTTTTTCTTGTCCATCCAGATCATCATAGCTGCGCATGACACAGCCTGCTTCTTCTGCCAGCGGTAAAGCATAACGCTCAGTGACAGTACTGGGCTTGCTGATTTCTGCATGATAAGTGCGACCTGTAGCTGGCGTAAACGCCACACGGCCCAGGCCATTTTTATAGGTGCTGAATTTGGCGACTGTATTACCCAGGTCATCGATCAGCTTACCCTCGGTATCTGCCGGTTTTCCCAGGCTGGTTTTGGCTTCAAAATACAAGCGAGTAGGCAAGCCCGCCACCATCTTGCCACCCTCAGGGAAGAAAGACAGCGCCAGTTTGTTTTGCAGGATGGGTATGGATTTTGAAATCGATTCAGTGACCCCGCCATCTTCTACCAAGATCGTCAACAAGCCATCACCTGTGCGGATGTTCTTGGGTAAATCAAATTTCACCAATGCTTCACCCGTGGTATCGGTGGTGACATTCACGCGGGGTAACTCCATACCATCTACAGTGGCTACGGCGACCAGGCGTTTGCCTGACAATATCTCGCCAGTAGGTCGTTTGACGGCGATCATGGCGCTGACCTGTTCACCTGCGCCATAAGATTTTTTGACGAATTCCAGGGTTTTCTTCACGCGTGGTGCTTCAAATGCAGACACGATGATGGCGCGCTCCAGTTGCTTGCCATCGCCGGTTGTTATGCGTATCTTGTACTCACCGCCTTGCGCTTCAGCAGGCAATTCAAAATCATTGGCCGCACTGCCTGTATCAACACGCAAACGCTTCTTACTTACGCTGGCACCTTTAGGTGAAATCAATTCCACCGTGGCCTGTTCTATTGCGGCACCCGTTAAATTGCGGGTTTTCAAGTCCCAGCTTTTGAACCAGATGGTTTCTCCCGGTTTGTACAAAGGCTTGTTGACCTGTATATACAGGTTACGGCCCTCATGCGTGTCGAAATAACTATTGATCAGGGCAGGCAATTCTTCTGCGCGCACTTGTTTGATCCTGGCTGAGGCAGCAGGTGCAGGTTCCGCCGCGACCGCGGCCAGTACTGGCTTTTGCCCGTCCTGGGATGCCAGGGCCTTGTTTTTATTGTCGCCAGTTTGTCTTGAAGTCGTGGCATCCGCTTGCGGGTTGAGCATCACGTCCCCAGTGGTAGTCACGGTTTCTGCAACGTCACCGAACTGGCAGCCGCCCAGCATCAGCAGCAGCAAGGGACACAAGATCGGCGCTTTAAAGTAGTGGCCAGTTTTTTTCATGATTGATAATTCCTGTATTTTTAGTTTGAACGAGGGCCTGGGGAAACCCCCAAGCGGCCTTGCAAGTCATTGCGTTTTGTTGATTTTTATTAAGCCGGGATTTAATTCGGGTCAGGCACAAAACCGCCGGGGAAGGGATTGGCATCCTGATGGCGGCTACGCGGGATGATGCCGCGTGCTACCAGATGGGCATAAGTGTCATACTGGATGCTGATGATCTCTTCAGGCTGCTGGCTGGCGCGGCGGAAATCGGTATTCCTGACGCTGCTGTCTATGCGTTCACCATGGCCCGTGCCTATCCTGGCATCCATGGACTTTTCTGCCATGTCAGACTTGCTTTTTGCCAGACTGCCCATCGCTTCAGCAGAAGGTGGGGTAGAGGTCACAGGGGCAGGCGCAGGGGCGGCAGATTCAGCCCGGCGTGAATACCAGGGCTCTAGAGGCGCAGGCTCCCTGTATTCCCTGAACAGCGCAACACCGATGACGCCTACATTGTCTGGCCTGCCCGTGCGGGCCGCATACGAATCAGGCAACTGGGTGAAGTAGAAAGCCGCCACTTCATCCATATTCTTACGCCAGCCTTTTACCTCTACCGGCTGCTGTCCCGCCAATACATAGCCTGATTGCTGGGGCGACGCCGTGGCACCCGTCAATACATTGACGCCGTCGACGGACAAGACAGACAAAATACGCCCGCCAGTCTTGTTGGTGATTTCTACCGCATAACGCTCACCGGGCTTGCCTGCCACATAATTATTGCCTTGATGACGCCATATGGGCAGCCTTTCCCCCGTGCTTTGATTGATGATACTGACGCCAGCAAGCTGGCCTGCATGTGCGATTGTGCTCATCGCTCCCATAGTCCCCAGTACCAGGGCTGCGAGTAAAGATGTCCATTTATTCATTTTCTTCTCCATATTGTTCTACATAAAAACGAGCTTCATACTCATTAAACGGAGCAGCAAAACAAAAGGGGTTAAGATTTTTAAAAAATAATTGAATAGATGGCTGTGTTCTCGTCATCTAGTGTCACATTTTCAATTTTTAGGGATAATATGAAGCTAAGGCGAGCTTAAGTTACCTAAATTGCTCGCAGCAATCATCTCAGGAACAGCCATGAACACAGAAAACACCAGCGAATCAGGCAGTACAACTGCCAGCACGGCAGCAGATGCACAATACCTCGATGCAGTAGAAGTACGCGTCCTCGGCGTGCTGGCAGAAAAAGAAGCCGCCACCCCTGACAATTATCCGCTGTCATTGAACACCCTCGTCAATGCCTGCAACCAGCTCACCAGTCGCGACCCCGTCATGTCTGTGACTGAGTCTGAGGTGCTGGAAGCCATAGACAGGCTGGCCACCAAAAAACTGGTCAACGCCATCCACCAGGCCGGTGCCCGCGTTGCCAAGTATGAACACCGCATGCGCATCAAATGGATGCTGGACCAGCCCAAAGTGGCCGTGCTGACCATACTCATGCTGCGCGGTTTCCAGACCGCAGGCGAAATCCGCGCCCGCGTTGGCCGCCTGCATGAATTTGCCAGTGTCGCAGACGTAGAAAAATGCCTGGACTACCTGATGGACAAATACCCACCCCTGGTCGCCCGTTTGAACCTGACACCAGGCACCAAGGAACCGCGCTACGCTCACTTGCTGTCCTGTGATGAAGCCAGCCTGGATCAAGCAGAAGCCACTGGTTTTTCCGGCGGCGGCGCTTCAAAAAATGACAGGGTCAGTCAGCTGGAAGCAGAAGTCGCCCAACTCAAGCAGCAGGTCAGTGATTTGAGTGCGCAGTTTGCGGAGTTTAGGAAGCAGTTTGAATAGATAGCTGTAAGACCAAAAAGCTCACCACAGAGACATGGAGACACAGAGGGGGCACAGAGAAAATTCTTTGATGAACTCTCTGTACAAGCTCAGTGTCTCTGTGTTGATAGATCTTGCCCTTCACTCGATTATTTGTGATTGAGCATCACAATCACGACGACGACAGCGATGGCCAGCAACACCGCCCCAGCAATTTTCCACGCTGAATACGGACGTTCACCCTGTACCTGGCCAGTCTGGCCATTCACCAGGAAACGGTAAGTTTTGTCGCCATATTTATAAGACGATAGCCAGATAGGCAGCAAGATATGCTTGAAGCTGATATTTGAATAGCGCGGCTGCATCGCAATGATGCGCTGGTGGTCGCCGCCGATATCGCGGCAGATGGCATCGCGGATTTCGCCTTCCATCTTGCCCTGGGCATCGACAAAGCCGGGTTCCAGTCCCACCTGATAAGCCTCTACCGTGAAGCCGGATACATAATCATCACGATAACCCTGCAGTTTTTCCAGGCGCCATGGCGCAAGGTTTTCTGCATACGCAGTCGGCAGGGTTTTTGAGCCTACGACCAGTACATCATCAAATGATACCTGTACCGCGCCCACTGCCGGGTACCAGTTGGTACGCGTCACCTGGCGGCTCTTGGTTTCGCCGTTTTCAGTATAGTTTTCTGTCACCGTGTAATCGACACCGCGCTGGCCCTGATAGGTAGTGTCGCTGTCGGCATCATAAGTCCAGTAAGGGGTGTAGATGCCCTTGAGGCCGCGCTCGGCCCGGTAAGCCTGCTTCAGCGCATTGGGGGCGAACCACAGGCCGGTAATCCAGTTGGCAAACTTGCTGCGCGCCTCTGATTCCTTGATATCAAATGGGGCAATCGCCTTCGGTTTGATCTTGCGTGCAGAATAAGCATTCGCGGCAATCAGCGGCACCGCGCAAAACGGGCAACGGTCAGACACTAGATTGGCCGCCAGTTGCGACTCTGCCCCGCAGCCTGTGCATTTCACATGCTGGCTGGCGAGCATGGGTTCATTGCCAGCCTGTTCTGCCAGGTAAGCCTGATAATCCAGCTCTTCTACCGCTGCGACCGTGGCTTCCTTGTCTTCAGGGATATCATTCTTGGCGCCGCAATACGGGCATTGTAGGGCGTGCTGGCCAGGCGCATATTCGAGTTTGGCACCACAGGATTTGCAGGGATAGTTTTTTGTCGTCACTTTGATGATTCCAAAACAAAATAGAAAGCGCCGCAACCATCAGTTGCGACGCTGTATCAGAGCAGGAGTTTATTGCGGTGGCAGCGGTGGTGGCATCGCTGCAAACAAGCCAGACAAGTCAGCCTGTTCACCCGCCTTGCCCCAGGCCGCCATGCCCTGACGCCATACCAGGCTATCACGCGTCAAACTGCCATTGCCCACATGCGATTGCAACAAACCCAGATCAAACGGCCCGGTCTGTGCACCATTTTGCGCGACAAAATAAGCGACTGCTGTCGGCAAAGGTGGTGGCATACCACCGCCTGCTGCTGGTGCAGATGCTGGAGCTGCAGCAGGCGCTGCCGCAGGTTGCGGATTATTGCCAAACATCGTGCCCATGCTCTGGCTCAACATACCACCCACGCCTACACCCATCATGGCACCGGCCATGCCCGGGTTTTGCGCGGCATCACGCAAAGCCTGTGCACCCTGGTACTGGGCGAACTGGTTCATATTGCCGATCACGCGCATCGCACCTTGCTGATCGATGGCTTTTTCCACTTCTTCCGGCAAACCTATGTCCTGCACCTGCACTTCGCACAGTTCCAGACCATATTGGGCAAAGTCAGCAGCAATTTTTTCCTGTATGCGCTTGCCCACTTCAGTGACCTTGGCTTCCAGGTCGATGACAGGCACGCCAATTTCAGGCATGACTTCCTTGATGCGCATGCCTATCTTGCCGCGCAGGTTTTCTTCTATATCCGCTGTCGTAAAATCAGCCTTGGTACCGACCAGCTCAGACAGCATGGCCTTGGCATCCACGATGCGTATGCCATAGATACCAAAGGCAGTCACACGCACCACGCCAAATTCAGGGTCGCGCATGGTGGCAGGCCCAGCCGTGCCCCACTTCATATTGGTAAAGCGGGTAGTCTTGAAGAAATACACTTCAGCCTTGAAAGGGCTGTTAAAGCCATATTTCCAACCCTTGAGCGTACTCAGCAAAGGCATGTTCTCGGTCGACAGCTCATACATGCCCGGCGTAAACACATCCGCCACCTGGCCCTTGCCCATCTGGCCTTCATTGACCATGATGGCAATCTGCCCCTCGCGCACCGTCAGCTTGGCACCCATCTTGATTTCATTCTGATAGCGCTCAAAGCGATGCACCATCACATCGGGACTGTCATCCAGCCATTCGACGATATCGATAAATTCATTGCTGAGCTTATTCCACAGACCCATAGTGTTCTCCAAAAAAACAAAATTCTTGTAGGATGCTGGCAGGCAATTCTATTGATAGCGGCCAACAGCTATTCGGCGAATAGGCTTAAGTGACTGAATTTCACCAGCACATTCGGCGTAGACGAAGTATTGCTGAATTGGTACATTATCACAAGGGTAGAGGAAGGGAAATTGTGTTGTAAGCGTTTGTAAATGCCTATACAAAGAGCTTATTAAAACAATTGGCAAAAAAATTTGATTTTTGATGGCAAAGAATTTGGTAGATTTCTTCGAGTTTCAGAAGTGTTCCTGGATTTAAAGCGAGGATATACTGTTTTTCCTACACGTTGTGCTAATCTTTCTAAGAGGATGCTCTACAGCAAGCGTCATAGATATCTGTTCGACGAGCTCTACGCAAATCTCATCAGATATGAGAAAAGAGAAATCCATTGGTTTTATATAGATTACGATTAAATAAGCTAGCTTTCCAATATAAATATACTGATTACGGTGTTGGCTCAGACTTATTTTTTGTGCAAATGATTCCGTCAGATATTGATTTTTGATTAAGCCTTATCCTCGTCATGGCAAGGATAAGGCTAGTGAGTTAAGGGCGATCAGGTATTAACTTACCCCGCCTGATCCACTCTCTCCAATCTCCCTGCACCGGCTCCCCAACTCCTCAACGTATGCCCCTTCACCGCATACATGAAGATCAACAGGTAGCAGGGCAGCATGACCCAGTAGGCGGTTTGGGAATTGCCTGCGTCTGAGAATTTGCCGTAGAGCATGGGCAGTAGCGCGCCACCGGCGATGCCCATGATGAGCAGGGCGGAACCGGCGGCGGTGTATTTTCCCAGGCCTTGCAGGGCCAGCGGCCAGATGGCTGGCCAGACCAGGGCGTTGGCCAGGCCCAGCATGGCGAGGAAGAAAACGGTGTTGGGCACGACGGGCACGCCTGCCCAGCCTATGATTGCCTGGGCAATGCCGGTGTCGGTGGCTGAGCTGGTAGCGACGCCAACGGTGAATAGCAGGCCGCTGACGGCAGAGAATAGCAGGGCGGCTTTTTGAGTCATGAGCCTGGGGATGGTGGTGGCACCCAGCAGGTAACCCAGCACCATGAAACCCATGGTGTAGGAAGTCAGCACGGCATAGTTGCTGACACCCAGGTTACGCCCATACAGGCCTATGGTGTCACCGGCAATGACTTCAACGCCGACATAGGCGAATAGGGAAAGTGCGCCCAGTACCAGTTGCGGGTATTGCAGCACACCCCATTTCGTGACTTCTGGCTGGTTCTTTTCTTCTTCTGCCTGCAATTCTGGCAGGGAAGAAAAATGCACGATGCCCATGACTAAAAGCAAGCCGCCCGCCATGATGGCATAGGGGTAGACCAGGCGTGCTGACAGTTCGCTACGCAAGGCAAGGCGGCCAGCATGGTCGAGTGCTGCCAGGGCAGTATCAGAATATTGCTCTATACCAGACAAGATCAGTGCAGAAAACACCAGTGGCACGACGATGCCAGCGCCCTTGTTGAACAAGCCCATGATGCTGATACGCATGGCAGCGCTCTCGCGTGAGCCTATGCAAACGATGTAGGGGTTGATGGCTGTCTGCATCAGCGTCATGCCGGTGGCCAGGGTGAACAGGGCCAGCAAGAACAGGCCGTAATAACTGGATTTGGCTGCCGGGATAAACAGCAGGGCACCGATTGCCATGATGCCCAGGCCTAGCGTCATACCATTTTTGTAGCCGGTGCGGCTGAGTATGGCGGCAGATGGCAGGGCCATGACGGTGTAGGCGATATAAAACGCAAACGTCACCCATAGGGCCTGGAAGTTATTCAGGTCGCAGACTATTTTCAAGAATGGGATCAGCGAGCCATTGAGCCAGGTGGCAAAGCCGAGGATAAAAAACAAGAGGCTGATAAAGAACATGGCGACGACCACGTCCTTTGTTGACCCCCTTGCCTGATCATTGTTATTCATGAGGTATTCCAAACATATGTAAAGTGGTCATTTGATGCTGAGCTGATGGACTATCTCAGTCCTGGCTGCTACTTATTGCAAAAAAGCCTCCCCCACAGTGTCATCAGGGGAGGCTTTTTGCTACTGGCCTGTATCACTCCGGGCCATCAAGGTGCAGATCAGAACTTGGCTCTGACACCTACGCTATAACGTGCACCGTTTTCATACACGCCGACTGGCAAGCCATCGGTGGTATTCGTGCGTATCACAGAATTGGTCAGGTTGACTGCAGTGGCGAACAGGCTGATCTTGGGTGTGATATCCCAGTTGGCCGTGGCATCCCATTGGCCATAGGCGCTGGTGACATCCTGGCCACCTTCATCCAGGCCGCCGTAGGACTTGGAACGATAGTTATACGAGACACGGAAGCTGATACCGTTCTTTTCATAATAACCACTGGCATTCAACTGATTGCGGGAATTGCCGATGACGTTCAGTTTCTGCCCACCGGCGATAGAGCCTGCCTTGGCATCAGTAAATGTGTAGTTGACGATGGC
This sequence comes from Undibacterium sp. JH2W, assembly GCF_049340425.1. Taxonomy (NCBI): domain Bacteria; kingdom Pseudomonadati; phylum Pseudomonadota; class Betaproteobacteria; order Burkholderiales; family Oxalobacteraceae; genus Undibacterium; species Undibacterium sp. JH2W. The sequence continues at coordinate 495,709 of NZ_JBMPOT010000001.1, forward strand.
ACCAAAACCATTGCCAAATGCCTGCTGCCACTGCAGCTCAAGACCATTGATGACAGCACCATTGTCGGCATTATAGGGACGTGTTACCGGGCGGGTTACGCCACCGACATTTTCTTGCGAAGTCGAGGTATAGATAAAGGTATCGAGACGTTTGGTGAACAAGGTCGCAGACAACATCGATGCATCAGCGAAATACCATTCTGCACCTATTTCGGCCTGGTCGGCATGGTAAGGTTTCAGTAAAGGGTTACCGGCAGTGGCTGCATTGGTGGTACCGCTGACTTCAGTACTGGCGCTGAGATCGCTATAAGTGTTGCGGGCCATCACGCGGGCTATGGCACCACGTACGATTAAATCTTTGCGCCAGTCATACACCACGTTCAGGCTAGGCAAGACATCATTATAGGTACGGGTGGTGCTGACCAGGTTGTAGATGCCATTTGGATTTTGATAGGCTTCAGAACTTTGCTCAGTTTTGACGAGGCGCACACCAAAGTCACCACGCCATTTGTCGACCGCATAATCGGCCTTGACATAAGCGGCTGTGATTTTTTCCTGTATCTTGTAATACTCACCCTTGGCTTCGTTATAAACCATGCCCTTGTCATACATGGCAAAACCTTTGCTCGTAGCCAGTGCATCGTTGACCCAGGCGTATTGCGTCAAAGAGCCTGCATTGGCTGCCGCCTGACTCAACAGTGGTGAGGGGCCAGTCGACAAATCAGCCAGGCTGAAAGATTGCCAGCCCGGGCTGTCTGGGCCTACCGTACCTATGGTGCGATGGTTTTGCACAGTATTGTCACGGTATTTCAAACCGAATTTGATATCCTTGATGAAGGAGCCAGTCAGGTCCAGCGTCATGTCACCCTGTACATAATTCTCCTTGCTTTCCATCTTGCGTACCCAGTCACGTGCATTTTGCAGTGTGAGCTTGGTCGGATCCAGCGGGCTCATGTCGAGATAAGACACTTGATACGTATCCGGTGCGATATTGATGGTGGCGCGGGTATTGCCAGTGAACCAGAAATTGCGGTCATGCGTGCTACCACCTTGTGCAGCAGTGGAACCTAACTGTCCATGCAGTTTCCAGCCATCGCCTTCATAGTTGCCTTCCAGGTCCAGCACTTTGGATTTGATATAGGCTTCGCGATAGATAGGTTCAAACGAGACGCCGGTCGTTGGGCCTACGGTACCGCCGACCACGGCCTTGGTGCCGTCAGATGTCGTGATGAAACGTGGATTGGTGATATTGATGACGTGGTTCTTGTCTGCCAGCCCACCGATCTGCCACAAGTAGTTCTGGTTACTATTGTCCATGTTCATGTCTGAATTGATGTAATTCAGAGAGACATCACTGTCACGGTTAGGCTTGATTTGCAGAGTGACATTGCCAGTCGTGCGTTCACGGTCCTGACGGAAAATCGCTGAACCACCACCCCAGGATGCATAAGCGTTTGGCGTTGATACATTATTTTGATCGACGATGGTGTACTTGGTGGAATCAGTAAAATTCTCCAGGCCATCGCGACGCATGGTGCGTTTTTGTTTGCTCAGGGACAGCAAGATGCCCATAGTATTTTCATCATTTTTCCAGTTCACCAGACCAGAGACTTGCGGGTCTGTCTTCTTGGGCAAGTCAGAATAAGTCGCTTCCAGCGAGAACTGTCCAGTCAGTGGCGCCTTGAACTGCAGGGGTTTGCGGGTTTTGACATTGACCAGTCCACCTATGCTGCCTTCATCCAGGTCTGCCGATGGGCTCTTGTAGACATCAAGACTGCCGACCAGTTCAGAAGGCAGGATGTCATAGTTAAAGCCACGGCTTTGGGAATCATTTTTCCACCAGTAGGCAGAGGCAACAGACTGGCCATTCAACTGCGTCATGTTGAGGCTTTTGTCGGTGCCGCGTACGAAGATGTCACGGCCTTCACCCCAGGTGCGGTCTACCGAAATGCCGGGCACGCGTTGCAGGGAATCGGCGACGTTCTTATCCGGGAATTTACCCAGGTCTTCTGAGTTGACGGTGTCAACGATATTTTGTGAATCGCGTTTGCCAGCCAGGTTTTTTTTCAGGGTATCGCGTATGCCGCGTACTTCTACCACTTGTGATCCTGGCTTGTCTGGTGTTGCTTCATCTGCCGCATAGACTATATCAAATGCGGTGGTGCCGAGTACCAGTGCTATTAATTGCGGTAATACTTTTTTCTTGAATACGGGTGTGCTCATCTAAGTCTCCTTCAGTTATTTTATTCATTAGTATTAAGATCACATCTATTTTTAACGCAACAATTTTGACCTCTCTATGGACCACAGCAAGCGAGGTAAAAAATAATTCTCATTAAACTCTTTTTGCTTTTCTTCATTCAAGCATCTCCCTTTGAAAATCTGATTCTTCATTTTTGCAGTTCAAAGGAAGCTGATATCCAGACCATGCAGACTACCCAGCACATCCATTTCACATATGGAAAACGAAAAAAAATGCCGACGCCGCGCTAAGCGTCGGCAAAATAATCACACTTCTTGGGGGAGGTATGATCTTGGAACCTGTTTACGATCTTAAGCGCGAGCGTAATGTGCGTCCACGCGGGACTCATGCGCTGCTCTTCATCCCTACAGATCGTAAACAGGTTCTTAGCGCTTGAACTTGTACGCACTTGCAAAACTATTCTGTACCCTTGCTGCTGCTTCCTTGCTTGTGACCGTGCCATTCAATAGATCGGCATTCACATTCCATAATTCCTGTTCCATGCTGGGCTGGCCGCGATTCAAGATCTGCGCATTGACGCGTATGCTGGATTCACATGCCGTGCGCCATTCCATCATTTGCTTGCCTATCGGGTCGCGCACGGCGATCAGGTGATTTGATAGCGAAAAAAAACCGGTCACGCGGTTGGTATATAAGTCGGCAAATTCTTGCGAGCCCAGCCATTCTATAAACTTGTAGGCATCTTCCTTGTTACGGGATTTTTTATTGATTCCTATGCCTATATCCATATGATCGAGGATGTAGCACTTGTCGCCAGCAGCGCGTACCGGTGGTGCAAACACGCCAAAATCCAGACCCTGCACTTGATTGAAATAAGAGATATCCCAGGAGCCAACAGGGTAGACCGCCGCCTTGCCAGTAGCGAATTGATGCTGACTGTCGCTATAGGTTTGCGTGCTGGCGGTGCTGGGTAAATAGCTGCCAAGTTTTGCCGCGTAATCAAAAGCGGCCACATACTGCGCATCGGTGAATTTTGCCTTGCCTGCGATAAGCGCCTTGCGACCGGTTTCGCCATGCCAGTAATTGGGTCCTATGCTGGTGAACAGGGTTTGCGTGGCTTCCCATTTTTCTGCTGTGCCCAGCGCGAGTGGGACATAGCTGCCATTTTTTTTCACTGTATCCAGCACAGTCAAAAATTCAGCCTGAGTTTTGGGTGCCTGTAGATTGAGCTTCTTGAAGATTTTTTTGTTGTACAAGAAACCGTGTATGACAGATGCCACCGGCATGCAAAAAGTCGCTTTCGCATCATCGGTTTGCCAGGCCAGCAGGGCGGTTGCCTCAAAATGCTCCATGCCAGGCTTGCCATCGAGCTTTTCCAGATAACCCTTGTTGTACAAAGACTGTGATACATCAAACGGGCGGCAGGCTACCAGGTCACCGGCAGTGCCATTGGCAAAATGTGCTTGCAAGCTGCTGTCGTATTCTGTTGGCGTGGTCGGCGCGAAGCGTATATCTATGCCTGGATGACGTTTGGCAAATGCGGGTATCAAAACAGTTTCCCACAAGGCCTTGTCATCGACGCGCCAGCTCTCCAGGGCGAGCGTGCCTGCCTGGGCAGTGCTCATCATGGCGGTGGCGCATAACAAAGCGATGTGGGGAATACGGTTCAAGGGAAATCCTGTTAAGAATATTTTCAGGCTCAACAAATCGATATAAATGAACTACTTGAAACTGATACTAGCAACGTGGTGAATGTAATGCCACTTGCCTATCTGTTTAGCGCATCTTTTCATAAGTGCTTGATTTATTAGCACTTTGTGTAAACTGGTCAGGTGTGCCGCTTACAAATCCTTACCCGGTTTTGATACTGACATTGCCGCTTGCTGGTGGGTCGGTGATTTGTATATGTTTGAATTCCTCAGCTGGCAAAACTTAATTTAAGAATTCCTTACAAAACTTTACAAAAGTCCAGATTCAGGTGTTGTGATTCGCGCAGGAGGAGGCCAGCTTGTTCGGCAATAACAAGCTGAGGCAAGAAAAGATAGGAAGGGCGTGAGGCAATGCCGGTTCAGGCATTGCCTTCGTTAGGCAGGGTGATGATGGCCTTCAAGCCACCTTCGGGATGGTTTTCCAGCACCAGCGTGCCGCCATGGGCTTCAATGACACTGCGGGCTATGCCCAAGCCCAGGCCCATGCCGCTTTCATTCAGGCTGCGGCCATGTACCAGGCGTACATAGGGATCGAACAGATTCGGTAAGGCATCTTCCGGTACGCCGGGGCCGTGGTCCCGTACTTCTATGATGACGGCATCGGTAGCAGCGCGTACGCTGATTTCTGCACGCTCGCCATAGTAGAGGGCATTGTCGAGCAGATTACCTATCGCCCGTTTCAATGCCAGTGGCTTGCCATGGACGCTCACGCCTGAGTCGGCAAACTCCACATTATGCTTGGCCAGATGGGCGCTGCGTACCAGTCTGCGTATCAGCGGGTCCAGTCTCACTTCGGTGGGGTTTTCATGGATGTCGCTATCTTTCACGCATTGCAATGCACCCTTGACCATCATGTCGAGGTCATCGAGGTCTTCTTCAAATTCGCCACGCAGGGCATCATCGTCGAGTAATTCAGAGCGCAGCTTGAGGCGAGTGATGGGCGTACGCAAATCGTGTGAGATGGAGATGAACAGTCGTTCACGATCTTCGATATAGCTTTGTATGCGCTGGCGCATGGCGCTGAAGGCACGGGCAGTATTGATGAATTCCTGGCTGCCAGTCTCAGGCAAATCCGGTACCTGCTCACCCTTGCCAAAGGCAGCGGCGGCATCCGACAAGGCTGCCAGTGGCCGCGTGATCCAGCGTACCACCATGATGGACAGCAGCAATACCGCAGCCAGTGACAAACCCTGCAAGACCAGGCGGTCAAAGGACAGGGGGTCGTTGCCCTTCAAAAAATAAGGATTGGGCATGAGGGCAGCCAGGTATAACCAGTTACCTGGTTCCAGCTCGGTCTGTATCACCAGCACAGGTGCAGGTTCAGGCTTGATCAGCAGGATATGCTGCACCCAGCTCTCAGGCAAGTCGGTGATGCGGGTGCCGTCGACAGAGGTCGTCAATTGATCTGGCCAGGCAAAGGCCAGCTTGAATTCAGGGTATTGTGGCAAGTCGGTCTTGAGGGTATTGCCGACCTTGCCCAGCACCGTATGCGCCAGCGTCTGTGATTCTATTTCTGTGATGGGGACATAGGCATTATTTGCCTGCACAAAAAAACGCGTACCACCCATCTCACGGAATTGCTGTATCAACACAGTGCGGTAATTAGGCGGCAGGCTGCGAAAGAAACGTATCGCGCTCGATGCACTATGCGCCAGGTATTGCGCAGCCGTAGTCGCTTCTACCTCAGCCTTGGCGCGTTGTTGCGTAGTCCAGATGGCACTGCCCACCAGTTGCGTCAGCAGCACGCCGCAGACCATGACCAGCGACAAGCGGCCCAATAGCGATTGCGGCAGCCAGCGCTTTAACATGATGGCAGACTCAGGCACTGGCCACGCTCACGTCGGCAGAAAATACATAGCCAGCACCGCGCACGGTCTTGATCAGGGTAGGCTGCTTGCTGTCATCTTTGAGCAGCAGGCGCAGACGGCTGATCTGTACATCGAGTGAGCGGTCCAGCGGACCGGCATCGCGGCCACGGGTTTCTTCTGACAGCACATTGCGGTCCAGCACGTCACCTGGGTGTTCGACAAAATACTTCAGCAATTGATAGTCCAGCCCGGTCAGTGCTACCAGTTCACCAGTGTTGTCAGTGACCTTGCGCTCTACCAGGTCCAGGGTGAAACCCAGAAAACGATAGTAGCGCGGTGCTGCCCCCACATCAGCAGAGGCAGTGCGTCGCAAGATAGCCTTGATGCGTGCCAGCAGTTCACGTGGATTATAAGGCTTGGCGATATAGTCATCGGCCCCCAGCTCCAAACCGACGATGCGGTCAGTGTCGTCTGAACTGGCGGTCAGCATGATGATGGGGATGTTGGATTTTTGTCGCACCACCTTGCACAGGGCAAAGCCATCGGTATCCGGCAACATGACATCAAGTATCACCAGTGACAACTGGTTCATCTGGCTATTGAATTCGGCCACGAAGCTCTCACCATTGTGCGAGAGGGTGACTTCATACTGATTCTTTTCCAGATAGGTCTTCAGTAACACCCGGGTTTTCTGGTCATCGTCGACTATCAGTATTTTGCGTGTCATCTTTGTCTGCCTCACATTTTATGGAGTTTGTTTTTTATTATTGCCAAATGTCTTGTACATTGCCACCAGCCTGGCCTGGGTGTCGGCGGGGCTGACCGTGGCATCGATAAAGTATCTGTGTATCACGGCGATGATGGCGTCTTTGCTGGTTTCATCGGTCGCCATGCGGTGCACCAGGCTGGGGGCTTGTATAGCTGCTCCCTGGGCAAAGGCTGTCCATGAGGCGCGGGCACAACTATCCATGCGTGCCGGGTCGGCATCACGTCTCACTGATACCGAACCTTTGACAGCATTGTAGTCAGCCTGCACCGTAGGCGTGGCGACCAGACGTGCCAGTTTTTCTTGTGCGGCGATGCGTGAATAATCATTGGTGAACATGGAGAAAGTATCGACGCTATACAGGTGATACTTGCCAGTACCTGGCATGGCGGTGCAAGAGAACGCCTCGTCGGTGGCAAAACCGCCGTCATTCAGTTCACCCTTGACCCAGTCGCCGGTGATCATCATGGCTGCTTCGTTTTTTGAAAACTGTTTCACCACTTCTGTCCAGGGACGTTCATCGACAGGATTATTCATCCAGCTTTTCATCTGGCGCAAGCGTTCCAGCGCATGGCTGAAGCGCTTGTCCATGACAGCCTGGGCGTTTTGTTTGACGAATAATTCGCGGTGGTATTCAGGTCCACCCTCGGCCAATATCAGGTTTTCAAACAGGGTGGCAATTTGCCAGGGCTCACTGCTTTGTGCCAGTGGTATCACACCTGCGGCTTTCAATCTGGCTGCGACAGCGGCCAGCTCATCCCAGTTTTCTGGTGCTGAAAGTTTGAGTGTGCTGAATATTTTCTTGTTATAAAACAGGGTGTTAATGCGGTGTATGCCTAGCGGTGCCGCCACCACGTGTTTGCGATGCTGTATCAGGTTTTGTATGGTCGGGAAGAAACTGGTATTCCATTTATTGGCCGCAGCCACCTTGTCCAGCTCCAGCAGAAAGCCCAGGTCTGCCCATTCGCGTATCGAGACACCAATAATTTGCGTGACCTCGGGCGCATCATTGGCTAGCACGCGGCTCTTCAATACTTTGCCCGCACCTATTCCCGCACCGCCGGGTATGCCTGCATCGCGCCAGGTGATACCTTCATCTGCCATGCGTGCAGCCAGCAGGCTGGCTGCCTTGCGTTCACTGGCAGAGGTCCACCAGTGCAAGACTTGCAGCGTGCTGTCAGACTGCGGGGTAGCTGCATGGATTTTCCCTGTGCAAAACGCCATGCACAAAACCCCAAGCGCCGCCGCCCTGGCAAAGCGCCAGGCAGGTGATGATGCAGCGACATGATGGGTGGGTGAAATCAAAGGAATTTTTCCGGGCGGGTTATTGCAACAGGGAAATCACGCTTTTTTGGATTGATAGCAAATATCAGGCCGGATGCATATTACCAAAGGGGGCAGCTTTCTGGTAGGCATTGTTCTTTTGTGTTCAAGTAGAAATTGTAGGTTGGGCTACGCTTTATCAGCCCAACACTGGGCATCAACAAACGTATACGTCATTTAAACGCTGAGTGTTGGGCTGGTGAACCGTAGCCCAATCTACGAACTGTCTTCGTTGCTGCGGTGTAGTCGGGGTTTCAGACAATACATTTTCTGCCGACGGAACGAACCTCCCTTGCAAGGGAGGTTTCCTTGGCGATAGGTATAGTTGGGGTTTCGGACAACATGTTGTCCGCCAACGTAACGAACCTCTCTTGCAAGAGAGGTTTCCTAAGGCGATAGCCTTGCTGGGACAATTTTGCGTAAGCCCTTGCTTTGTGTACACAGTGCTTTGCAGAGTTGTTGTTTTCAAGAGATAAAAGCGATGGAAAGCGTAGGTTGGGCTATGCTTTATCAGCCCAACACTGGGCATAAACAAACGTATACGTCATTTAAATGCCGAGTGTTGGGCTGGTGAACCGTAGCCCAACCTACAGGATTTACCTCGCGCAGCATTTTGATCAATCTCTTTTCCTCACCACCACCTTCTCCAGCAAATCAAACCCCCATTGCGTCAACAAAGCCAAAGCCGCGGCAGGCAAGGCGCCCGCCAGCAACATCTGGTTATCATTCAAGGCCAAGCCTATGGTGATGCGTTCACCGTAACCTCCGGCACCGATGAAGGCGGCTATGGTTGCCGTGCCTACACTCATGACGGCCGCTGTCTTCACGCCCGCCAGTATCATGGGCAGGGCCAGCGGCAAATCTATATTCAGTAATCGGTCTCGCGAGGACAAACCCAAAGCCTGCGCCGCCAGGCGTAATCCGGCAGCTACTTGCAGCAGACCTACGCAGGTATTGCGGACGATGGGTAGCAGGGCATATAGCGACAGGGTGATCAGGGCCGGGGCAAAACCTATCCTGCCCAGCACAGGGATCAACATCGCCAGCAAGGCCAGTGAGGGTATGGTTTGCAAAATGCCGACGGTGGCCATGACGACTTCACGCAAGCGCGGCGCAAAGGCGGCGATGATGCCCAGCGGTATGCCAACCATGCAAGCCAGCGCAACCGACAGTAATACCAGTGTCAGATGCTGCCAGGTCAGTTTCAAAAAATCTGCACCAAATAATTTATACATGAAACCTGTGCGTTCAACACTTACTGGAGATTTGGCGACAAACTGCTGTGCCGCCTGGGCAAAGCTCAAACCATCAATTTCCACGGCAGCATTCATGGCTATCATTTGCGCATTGTCTATCTTGCCTTCCAGTTTCTGTATGGCTGCCCAGGCCTGCGGGAAGCGGACAGATACGTCCAGTCGGTATAGCAGGACGGCATCATAACGTGGAAAATAATTGCTATCATCCACCAGCACGCGCAAGCCTAGTTGTTTGATCTTGGCATCGGTGGAATAAATATCGATGACATCTATCTGCTTTGCAGTCAGGGCTTCATAAGCGATGCCATGATCCAGCCCGCTGGCTGGTTGCGGCAAGTGATAGCGTTTGACCAGGCCTGGCCAGCCATCGGCACGGCCTAGAAATTCATGCGAGAGCCCAAAGCGTAATGCAGTTTTTTTCGCCAGATCAGTCAGCGACTTGATATCCCCAGCATCAGGCCGTATCGCCAGCGCATAGGTATTATTAAAACCCAGAGGCACAGCAACTCCCAGACCTTGTTTAGCCAGTTCAGCCTGCATCTCCTGCATGCTGATGGCACTCTCATGTTTCAGTATCTCGGTATTGATGGTACCCATGTATTCTGGATAGACATCGATGCTGCCATTCTTGAGTGCATTGAAGACGATGGCGGTATTGCCCAGACCTTGCTGGTGGAGTGCAGGGTTATGGGTGGCGGCAGTTTGCGTCAGAATCTCGCCCAGCACATAGGATTCAGTAAAGCGCTTGGAACCGACTTTGAGCGTATCAGCGGCTTGTGCCTGTACTGCAACACTGCCTAGTAATAACAGTGTTAACGCTAAAGAAAAAAGGTATTGCAGCTTGCACCAGATCAGCATGGGTTTGCGCTCCGCTAAATTGTGATCGAAACTGCGATGGGTTATTTACCTTGTATTCTACATGGCGTTTGCAATTGTCCAATTCCGTCCTGATTCTGGCGGAACTGCTGCTATTCCTGTATCTGACGCTGGCCTACACTTATTACTTTAAGACCTCTCACCACAGAGGTTTTGATATTCAGTGGTTTGAAATAAGGAGTGCTTATGTCAAAAATGGAATCTGCGCAAATACCGATACAGGGAATCAGTTTTAGCAAAAAACAGGACATGCATGCCGATGATCCACTCAATGACTTTAGTGCACGCGAGATCACACTCAATGGAGTCAGCAAGCGTGTCTATGTCAGTGGTACAGGTCCAGCCGTCATCGTCATGACTGAGATGCCGGGCATCAGTCCGCATGTGGCACGTTTTGCACGCTGGGTACGTGATGCAGGTTTTACTTTGTATATGCCTTCCCTGTTTGGGCGCGACGGCGTGGTGGTATCGGCAGAAGAAGGTGCTGCTGTATTCCAGAAAGCCTGTCTCAGTGCAGAATTTCGCGCCTTTGCTGGCAAAGGTAGCAGTCCTGTCACGCTATGGTTAAGAGCACTGGCAAGGCTGGCGCATGAAGAATCTGGTGGACCTGGTGTGGGTGCGATAGGCATGTGCTTCACTGGTAATTTTGCCTTGTCCATGATGCTGGAACCAGTGGTACTTGCGCCGGTAGTGTCGCAGCCATCCTTGCCTATGGATGATCCCGCAGGCATGGGCATAGAAGCTGCTGACTTGCAAGTCGTGCGTCAAAGGCTGGAAGCAGAAGACCTGACTATCATGGCTTATCGTTTTGCTGGCGATGCATTTTGCCGCGCCCAGCGCTTTGCGGCATTTTCAGAAGCTTTGGGTGAGCGCTTTGTCGGCAAGGTATTGCCAGACAGCGCTGCCAATCAGGATACCGCGCCTTTCTTTAAACGCTATGTGACGACGCCGCATAGCGTGGTAACGGCGCATCTGATCGATGAGGCAGGCCAGCCTACTGTCGCCGCACGGGATGAAATCCTGGCTTTCTTTGCTCATCGCTTGAAACAGGCGTAAAAAAAATGCCTGGACCGGAATCCAGGCATTTGCATCGACGCGGTTTTCAGTTTACTTCTTGAACGCCGTCACAGCAGCGCGGCCAATAGCTGGATCATCGGTAAAGAAACCATCTATGCCTGCTTTCAGATAAGCCGTGATTTCGGCGATGGAATCACCACGTTGCGTCAATGAAGCAGGATCACCCTGGCGCATGCTGGGTGGCAGGAAAGGATTTTCCGGACGCAGTGTCCAGGTATGGACTTTCAAACCGGCAGCGTGAGCATCGGTGACAAAGCTGGTGGCTGCACCCAGCTCATTCTTTGCATCACGCGGGATGATGACTTCCTTGTAGGGGGATACCGCATCTGCATATTGGGCGATTTCTTTCAAGCCAGCAGGTTTGATGAGATCAGCATAAGTGCGGTTGCTGCCAGCAGCGACAAAGTCATAAGGTGCATTGCGTGGTACGCCATTGACAGGCGGGTTGAGCGGATTATCGACCAGTTGCACCAGGCGCATCTCTGTCATGCCGCGCAATTCTTTCAGGTTGGCCACTTCAAAAGACTGGATGAAGACAGCGGCATTTTTGCCCTTGTAACCATTTGCCACCAATACATCGACCAGGCGCTTTTCCAGAGGCAGGCCTATGGCTTTGAAATAGGTAGGATGCTTGGTTTCTGGATAGATACCAATGACGCGATTTTTGTCTTTGGCCTGCTGCTTGACCAGGTCGATGATTTCTTGCAGTGTCGGTATTTCAAACTGTCCATCAAAAGCTGCGTTGGCAGGACGGTTAGCCGGGATGCGTTCCTTGGCGCGTATGGTTTTCAATTCTGCCAGGGTAAAATCTTCTGTGAACCAGCCGGTGACGGGGATGCCATCTATGGTCTTGGTGGTTTTACGGCCAGCGAATTGTGGCAGCGTTGAGACATTGGTCGTACCGGAAATTTCATTTTCATGGCGGGCCACCAGTATGCCATCCTTGGTCGCTACCAGGTCAGGTTCAACAATATCGGCACCGTCATCTATCGCTCTTTGATAAGAAGCCAGGGTATGTTCAGGGCGCCAGGCAGATGCTCCCCTGTGGCCGGTTACTGTAGGCAAGGGTGGCCAGGAAAGGCCAGGGTTTTGCAAATCAACCGGCTCGCTGCTATTGCCGCCGCAGGCACTTATACTGATTGTAGCAAAGGCTGCGCATAGCAAGCGGGCAGTGTTTTTTGGCAAATGTTTCATCAAATTATTCCTCAATCTGTGTTCTTGCCAGCATGATGGCGATGGCAGGAATGTAATGTTGAAGAATGACCAGATCATGACTTGAAAGAAATATTTCAAGCAAGCTTTGAGCGCCTTTATCCTGTAGGAGCGGCTTTAGGCGCGATTCCTTGCCAGGCTCTGAAATGATGGACACGGAAAGCGTTCGCGGCTGAAGCCGCTATTACGCAATGCAAAAGCAATGCAAAAATATTTACATGCTGCTGTAAAAGGTTTTATCAACGAAAAGCAGTTTTTCATTCGTCAGCACATGGATTGCTTCCACTGCCAGTGCTTTTGCTGTTGGTATATCCTGTACCGCAATGCTGTTATCAAGCACAGCTTCAATTTCTCTCTGCTCATCTTTGGTTCTGGCAGAAAACGCATCTACCATGAAGACGAACTGTCTTTTTTCCAGCAATAAGAGATACCAGTAATAACCCTCGCGCATTGCACAGGTAGTGCTGATCAACTGCACACACAATAATTGTCGCTCTTCATCCACTACCCACAAGGCCTCGGGCGAAGGGCGGCGTTGCAGCTCTATGCCCTGGAAGTCAAGCTTGATGAATTCGGCTTCTGTCAGTTGTCGTTTGATGAGTGTCATAGGCGTCCTGAACTTGGTGTGCTCCATTAAAGCATAAAAGCGGCATTGAATATCAATGCCGCTTTCACTTTTGATCTGACTCAGGATGTCAGTACTGAATTACGCAGCCTGCAGGCTAGGGTAATCGGTATAACCTTTTGCACCTGGCGTGTAGAAGGTCGCTGCATCAGGCGCATTTAAAGCTGCACCTTGTTTGATACGTGCAGGCAGATCAGGGTTGGCCAGGAAGCTGGTGCCAAATGCGACTGCATCCAGTGTGGAGTTGCTGATGGCTTGTGTTGCTTCGTCAGCGTTGTAACCCATATTGCCGATCAGGACACCTTTGTAATTGTCACGTGCAACCGTCAAGACATCACCAGTTTGTGCCTGGAAGAAGTCAGAACGCATCAGGTGCAGGTACGCCAGATTGAATTCATTCAGACGTGTCGTCAGGTAAGCAATCGACGCCAGCGCATCGCTGTCTTTCATGCTGTTATAGCTGTTGATAGGGGACAGGCGCAGACCAACTTTATCCGAACCGATAGCAGCACTGACGGCAGTCAATACTTCAAACAAAAAGCGTGCGCGGTTCTCGATGGAACCACCATAGTTGTCAGTACGCGTATTAGCGCTGTCACGCAGGAACTGGTCTATCAGGTAACCATTCGCGCCATGTACTTCTACACCATCAAAGCCGGCAGCAATCGCATTTTTTGCACCTTGTGCATAAGCAGCAACCAGGGCAGGGATTTCATTGAGACGCAATTCACGTGGCACTGCATTCGGGATTTTTCCGTTCGGTGTATGGACTTCACCATCAATCGCGATGGCACTAGGGCCGACGTTTTCTACGCCATTATTGAATGCCGGAACCGCAGCGCGGCCAGCGTGCCAGATTTGCATGAAAATCTTGCCGCCTTTGGCATGTACAGCTTCAGTCACGAGCTTCCATGCAGCGATTTGTTCTGCATTGTAGATGCCAGGTTCAGAATAGAAGGCCGAGGTATTTTCAGCCACCATCGTGCACTCAGTCACGATCAGGCCTGCGCTGGCGCGCTGGCTATAGTATTCCGCCATCAGGGCGTTGGGCATGTGGCCTGCATCAGCACGCGCACGTGTCAAAGGGGCCATCAGGATACGATTGGCGAGGGAAACAGAACCGGTTTGCAGAGGATTGAATAACATTTCTTAATTCCTTAATTTGGGCTAATAGAGCATGTGTACAGCGTGTGGGGCAGCAAAAAAAACTGGGGAAAACTTAAGCCTGGTAAGCAAACTCAGAACTCCATGTGTAGCCAATCCAGGGTACTTCAAGATAAAAATTAGACTGGTCGTCTAGAAAAAACTCGTAACAATAAATGCTTTGTCATCATGTCAGTACAAGTAATTATGTTTTTAGTACGGCAAGGCAGCGCAACAAGGCCGGATTAATTGTCATCGACCTCTACAGCTTGAGCATCTTGCGGGTGGCTAACATCGCACTTTCCAGTGCACTCATATCACGCCGCATCTTGCTTAACAAGCCCGCACCCAGCCACATCTGGTACAGGGTCAATGCACAATGGTCTGCATCCAGATCGGCAGGCAGCGAACCATCAATAATACCTTCGCGCATGCAATCCGCCAGTTTGGCAATAATACTGTCCGTACCACGTTGCAAAGTGATACGCATGGCTTCAGACAAATCCGATACCTCGCCGCCGAGTTTGGTCGCCAGACACTGGCATTGCACACCCTCACCCGGACGCTCAGGCAACCAGCCCTGCCAGTAACGCATGAGACGCTTGGCTGCTGGTATGTCCTGGTTTTTCAATACCTGATCAACCGCTGTCAGATAACCAGCAAAATAATCTTCCAGCAAGGCTTCGCCAAATAACTCCTTGGACTTGAAATAATGATAAAACGAGCCCTTGGGCACTGCTGCTGCCTTTAACACTTCATTCAAGCCAACCACCGAAAAGCCTTTGCCCAGGATAATGGGCTTGGCTGTATCGAGGATGTGTTGCCTGACATCGGCGCGTGGAGTGTTCATGCTTGGGATTCTAAAATAAATTAGACCAGTCGTCTAGTAATTTGTTTTGAGAGAAGCAATTGAGCGTTGACGGCTATAAAGGGTGGCGTTTGGCAAGTTTTTGAGGTAGGTGTGATAAGCCGCTTATGTTAAGCACGTATATTCAGTCAGTGGCAAACGCCGCTAGGCTCCAGCCTGCGCTGGAGCGACGGAGTGGGAGCTGGTCGCTTTGCAGTTAGTCTTAGTTATCAAAATAAGGACACTCCTGGTTTTCCTCGTAATCTCAAAATCGTCGCTCCAGCGCAGGCTGGAGCCTAGTGTCGTTCCTTGATCTATATACAGGGGAAATTTGGCACGGGCATTGAAAATATCATGCTGCATGGATAATACTAACAAAGCTAATTCAGCCCATGCCCTCTCACCCCCCAAAAAACTCCGCATGTATCGCCTGCAAAGCCAGCTTCCTGTCCTCTTGCTGCACTAGCATATACGCCGCCACCTCGCTGGCCCCCGCAGCCGCCAGGCAGACATGCACGCCAGCCGCAATCGCTGCTGACAAGGCACGGCTGGCGATTGCACCACCCACGTCAGATGCTTCCAGCACGCCGTCACCCACCACCGCAACGATGGCCACGTCGGCATTACGGGATACTTCCACCACACCGGCCAGGTGATGCTCTACCAGTGCCGCATAGCCAGCATCGAGATGATCGCGGGATACCAGGATATTGATGGCAGTCTGTGCCGTCAGTACGCTCTTGATGTTGATGCCCTTGGCATCCAGGGTTTGGGTCACCTGTGCCAGGATGCCGGGCTTGAAGCCTACGCCAGGGCCATGTAATTTCAATATCGCCACATCTTCTGTCGAGGTGACACTCTTCACCACATCACGCGTCACCTTGCGCTGCGCATTGATGACGGTATATGGTTGCAGGCCCCGCTCAGGGCGGGTGATGTTCAAGATACGGATAGGGATATTCTGGTCAAACAAAGGCTCCACCGTGCGCGGATGCAAAATCTTGGCACCAAAGTAAGACAGCTCTGCGGCTTCCAGATAATTCAATTGCGTAATCGTATGTGGCTTGCTCACCGTGCCAGGGTCAGCACTGAGGAAACCATCGACATCCTTCCATACATCCAGCGATTCTGCACCTATGCAACAGGCAATCGATGCGGCTGAATAGTCTGAGCCGCCACGGCCGAACAAGGTGGCCTTGCCATCACGGTCTACGCCATAAAAACCCGGTACGACGATGACTTCATTGCCTTCCAGCGCCCTCGATACGGCTGGCGCACTGGCATCGAAATCGCAGGCCGCATTGCCAAACACACCATCGGTAATCAAGCCTATGTCTTCTGGCAAGGCTTCACGCGCCCGTATGCCATGGCTCAGCAAGACTTCGGTCAGCAACAGGCTGGACAGGCGTTCGCCATAACTGAGGATGGCATCATTCACAAAAGTGGGTACGTCGCCTATGCAGTGTATGCCGGTCAGATAACGGTCGAGCTGGTTCAGGCGCACAGACAGAGCCTGCTCTATACGGGCACGGTGAGTGGGAGCGCTGATATTGGCTTCCAGTATCTGCTTCTTCAGGGCGCGCAGGTTTTGCGTGTAATCCTTGCTTTCCGCCAGTGCCGCGGCGGTCCCCGCACCTTGCTTGGCTGCTTGCACGCAGGCAATCAAGGCATTGGTAATGCCATAAAAAGCCGATACCACCAGCACCAGGGGTTGTTGATAGCTTTGCACCACATTGACGACGCGGCTGATATCTTCAGGCTGGCGCAGATTGGAGCCACCAAATTTCACGACGATTTTTTTCATTGAGTTTCCAGGGCAGGGATGGCAGGTCAAAGACATTTCACCAAAAAAGAGAAATGAACTATATCGTATGCGACAAGGTTAAAGCAGCACTGCGATCAGGTCAACGCAAGTGCTCTGGTCTGCCTAAAAAACTAGCGGCAAAACACCTTTGTATTCCTGCATTTGATCTGCCACTTTGCCCGTATAGTCTTAGCATCGCCCGTACTATGACCCTGTCTCATCATGAAAAAATGCCTAGCCCCGGATCACCCGCACTGCACGCACTGGGTGGCAGAGGGTGAAACCGTGTGCGCGGCGGGCCATCCGCAAAGGCCCGGTCCGCAAAGACTGGAATTACTGCATGCCTCTGCAGGCAGCCTGATGCAAAACCGCGAGGCGACCGCGCCCGCCAGCTTGCATTTACACTTCAGTGGTTATGATCCACGTGCTGCAGGCGGCCGACAAACCATCAGGCTGGAATTGCGTGGCATGCTGCCACTTGAAGTCAGCATCATAGAAGTGCAATTGCGTTCCGATCTTATTGCTAGTACAGCATCAAAGCAGCGCTTTCAGCGCACGGTGTCCGGTCTGTGGCAACCCTTGCTGCTCAGTTTTTCTTCCAAAAATAAAGAGCATGGACAATATCCGCTGGAAGTTGTCTTGTCGCATGAACAAGCATCCAGGGCCAGGCGTAAATGGTTGTGCACCAGTGTCATCTTCGTCCCCAGGGCGGATGCATCACTGACAGAAATTCATAGCGTTTTTCTGGCCGCGCAAAAGAATGTCAGGGTAGTGGCAGAAGACGGTGCCATTGCGACATTGAGCGGACTGGGCCAGTCCAATGGCTATGCACAAGGCAATATGAATATAGAAATCAATGCCAGGGATGCCTCCATTGCCAAACTGGAAATGCGCCCGCCCACAGGTAAATATGAAAGTGCCATGGGCACCATAGCCTGGGATGAAGAACTCATAGAAGTCGCTGCCGGACCCGAAACAACAGATATAGTTGCACCAGCCAGGTCATCTGTAGCCCAGACTGCAAAGATGGCGACGGCAGTGCCAGCAATAAAGATAGCAACTAAGACAGCAACAGCCAGCCTGATAGCTGCCCAGTCCCGGATACGACTCTTTGCCCTCGATGAATGGGTGCTGGGTCGCATGGAAGAAAAGCCCCAGGCCGATATCCTGCTCAGCCATCATGCCCACCACGCAGCAGAAAATGCCAGACTGACGCGACGTATCAGCGCCCGCCATGCCATCATCCGCAGAAAAGGGGAGGATGCAGAAATCATCGATACATCACGCTATGGCACTTTGCTCGATGGCATCAGCATGGAAAAAGACCAGGCATATGCTTTACGCCTCGGCATGCAAATCGAATTCTGTGCCAGCGTCAGAGGCATAGTCAGATTACAAGTCATGGCGATATTGCCGCATCTCATTATTCTGGCTGGTGTGAGTGGTGGGCCAGGTACTGAATTGCTGTATTTGATGAAGCCTGATACCAGGCCCGAAACCATGCTTGATCCTAAGCCAGAATCTGAACTCAAGCCACTTTCAATCATGCCTATGTTGTTTCATAATCAAGGTCAAATTTGGCACAGGGACATGCTGACTTTGCAAGATACCCGACTGGGCATGCATACGGAAATGAAGGGGCTTGCTCAGTTGCCTTCGGCTTGTCGCTATGCCAGCCTGCCATATGCGGATATTGGAGGCTAAAAAATACGATGAGATGTTCATGCCATTGAAAACTTTTGTTAATACTGGCGAGTGACAAACAATAGTATTTCTCAGTGCTCCCTCTGTGCTTCCATGACTCTGTGCTGAGAGGTCTTGCCTTTTCATTACAAACCACGATCTGGCCCCAAAACCTCCTTCTGTTCCAGAGTTCCAAATCCACCCCTGGTGCTAAGATTTTGCTCAGGTGCAAAACAAGTCCCCGCACCGCAGCGATAGAAGGAGTCTCGCATGTTCAGCATCTTTGGCAGTTCCAAACTCAAATGTCCCCAGTGCGACCATCACAATATACAAGATGCAGTGTATTGCACGCATTGCGGCCTCATGCTGAGCAGCCCCAGGCACGAGACTGTCTTGCGCCAGAAACGCTGGTTGCCTAAAGAGAATGAAGTCGCCATGTATTTTGGCGTGCGCCCGCTCAGCAGCATTGCCGGGCAAGACTTGCAGATTCCTGTCAACGCTCGCGCCTATGTGGTGCAGGAAGGGCATTTCGTAGAATTGCTCACAGGTGATTACATCAAGCAGGATATTTCCAGCCAGCTGCTGGGTTTGCAAACGGACAAGGCGGCAGAAATCCTGCTGACCCGTCTCAATCCATTTGCCTTGCTGTTTTCTTTTGATGATTTGCACACTGCAGAATTCCTGGCGATTGCTGCCAAGTTTGTCATCAGCATCAAGATCGCTGATGTGCCTGCATTTGCCAAACACTTCATGCATGCCCCTGGCATCATCACTTGCCAGCAGTTGCAACAATTGCTGGAACCCATGGTGCGCCAGATCGCGGTGGAGTTTCTGGGCGCGCAATCCCTGCGTGAGCTGCAAGACAATGTGCAACTGCGCCTGCAACTGGATGAACGCCTGCTGTCTACCCTCAACCAGGCCATGGATCAATACGGTTTTGTAGCAACCCAGGCCGTGACCCGCGAACTGCGCCATGACAAGCTGACTGACGACCGTGAAAAACTCAGCGAAAAAATAGCCAGCCTGCATCTGGTCATCGATGGCCAGCGCGCCCAGCTGGAACAAAGCAAACTCGTCGATGCGCTTTACACCAATACCGAGTGGCAGAAGATCGCCAGACAAGAAGAACAAATCCGCCTGCGTTATCGCCACGAAGAAATGCGCCAGCAATTTGGCAAAGACCTGAGCTGGCTATATATGCAAGGCCAGGTAGAAAATGCCAAGAAACGCCTGAGCCGTGCCAAGTTGCACCAGGATGAAAACGAGCGGCTGCAAGTCATCCGCGCCCGTGAGCTGGAACTGTATGGCCGCATCGTCGAAGCAGGCAGCCGCAAGCTGGCGTTGGAACGAGGTGCAGGCGATACCATCCGGGAACTGGAACACAGCCTCAAGCAAAAAACTGAACAGCGCCAGAATGAGGCCGACCAGTGGCTGCACATACGCACCATGGCGCGCATCAAGATGCGCTCAGAGTCAGAAATCACCCAGTTGCAGGCCAAAGAAGCCGCGCAGCTGATGCAACAAAAAATCCAGCATCAGCTGCAAAAATTTCAATTCGAACATGAGAGCGCCCAAGCCAGCCTGATCGCCGACCAGGAGCAGCAAAAAGCCCAGGCAGAATTGCTGCGCCAAAAGCAAAGCCTGTTGGCGCGCCGCGAACAGGAACTGGAAGATGAAGAACAAAAAAGCCGCCTGATACTCATCAGCATAGAAGCCGAAGCCAGGGCCAGAGAATTCCAGCGCATGCAAGCCTGGGAAGAGGAATTACAGCAACAGCGCAAACGTGGCATGCAGCGCGAAGATAGCCTCCATGATGTCGAGACCGAGTTCAAACTCAGCCAGGTACAGGAAAAAATCCAGGCCATCAGGCGCAGTGATGAGCAAGCCGATGCGATAGCTCAACATGAAAAATTGCTGGGTACCCTGAAAGCCCATGCCCTGTTTGAACAGCAGACCCAGCAGCAACAGCACCAGGCCACACTCGCCAGCGTCGAAGTGGAAACCCTGAGGCAGCAACTCAAACAGCAAGATGATGAGCGTCGCTGGAAAAAAGAATTGCAAGAGGCAGAAGCCGAGCGTGCCGATAAATTTGCCAGGCTCAGTCTGGAACGGGAGCAGCGTCAGGCAGAGCAGGCCCATGATGCCCTGCTGGCCCGTATCGCCATAGAACGCATGAACGCCATCGCCAACTTCAGCGAAACCGGCAAGATCGCCACTGCCGACCCGGCCAATGCACTGGCCCTGGCCGAGATCGCCAAAGTGCAGGCGCAAGCCAGCCTGACGGCAGAACAAATCCTTGCCATGCAAGCAGGTAGTTCTGAGCATGCTGCGCAAGCCATGAGTGCCATGGCCAGCAAGCAGCAAGGCCTGAGCTGGGAACAAACCGTCAAGATGCTGCAAGAGCGCATACAGGATGAGCGCGGGCAAAGAGAGGCTGACCAGCAAAGACGTCATGAGCTGGACCTGAGCATGGCGCAAAACATGGGTAACCGCGTCGCACCAGTTGCGCAAGCTGGCAGAAAATAAGCAGGCAACCAGAACAGAAAATGCAGCAAGAATTTATCTTACCTACCCTCAGCAAGTCCAGGAAAACAAGTCATCACCATGCAAACGCCGTTACAAAAAATTCGTGAATTGCGCGCATTGCTGGATGAGGGCTTGCTTGCCGAAGATGAATTCAATCAGCGCAAGAATGCCATACTTGATACAGAGCTGGCGCCGGTGATTGCCAGGCAGGGTAAGCAAGGTAAACCAGACCATGAGCAAGGCACCGACCTGGGTTTTCTAGCCGGGCAAGAAGTAGGTGGCTTGTCGAAGCGCTATCGCCTTGAGAAGCTGTTAGGGCAGGGCGGCATGGGCCAGGTCTGGCAAGCCAGCGACCTGGCAACCCAGGCAGAACTGGGCCATAGTGAAATGGTGGCACTCAAGATCTTGCCACCGCAACTGACACAAAGCGCCCTGCACGCCCGCTTGCTGGTAGAAGAAGCATCACTGGTACGCAAGCTGGCGCACGAGCATATCGTCAGGGTCTATGACTGGGCGCGTGATCCTGCCACCAGCAGTTATTTCATCATCATGGAATACCTGGATGGGCAAGATCTCGAGGCTTACCTGACCAGGCACACCCGCTGCACCCTCAAGCAAGTGCTGGACATGCTCAGCCCGGTGGCCGATGCACTGGACTATGCCTGGGCCAAACACAAACTTGTACATCGCGATTTAAAGCCGAGCAACCTCTTGCTGACGCACACTGGTGAAACCAAGCTGCTGGACTTTGGCATCTCTGCCCGCTTGCGCAGCCATACCCAGGCTGGCCTGATCTCGACCAGCATGACACCCTCACGTTCACCCTATGCCGGCACGGCGGGTTATCGTGCACCAGAGGCCGGTAGCCACCAGCATAGCCCCGCACTCGATGTATATGCAGTAGCCGTCATGATTTACCAGATGCTGGAAGCAAGCATGCCCTTTGGCGAATATCGCCATCCGCAGCAGCAACCCATACCAGCAACGGCACTCAATGCTGCGCAATGGCAAGTCTTGCAAAGTGGTTTTGCTATCCAGCCAGACCAGCGCCCCGCCAGCGTGCGAGCCCTGTTGCAGACCCTGCAGGCTGCAGGCAAGTCGGTGGCCAATGCCCCTCAAGCCAAAGCCCCGGGTCATGGCAAACCAGCGCCTGAGTTCAAGCTGTCCCCCATAGAAGCTGCGGCCCGCCAGCGTGCAGAGCAAAGACGGCAACGCAAGGAACTGGAAAAGCAAAGACGCGAACAAGCCAGCGCTGCCTTGCATGCACTCATCGCCAGGCAAAACCGCCTGCGTGCCATAGAAGATGCCCAGCGTCGCCAAAAAGAAGAACAGATCAGGCAATACAAAGAACAGCAGGAACAACAACGCTTGCAAGAAGACGCCATCACTGCCATGGCACAAGCAGATGCCCCCAGCGATGTCAGCATCACCTGGGAAGAAGCGCAACGCTACCTGGCTGCGATCAGCCGTAATACCGGACCAGAAAACGGGCAAGTGCCAGGCATTGCCGCCCAGTGATACTCAAACAGTTGGGAAGCAGGGTGTGCCATCCAAGAGACTGCCACACCCCGGCATCAGTGACTATGTGCCATGCCAATTACTTAGTTTTTCACCGCAGCCAGAATCGCCTCTGCCACAGCTTTAGGCTGAGATAGCATAGGCACATGGCTGGTTGGCAGTGTCGTAGTGACAGCATTGATCTTTTTCGCAAACGCAGCCTGCAGACCTGGGTCTATCATGCGGTCCTTGCTGGCGATGATGTAATGATTAGGCTTGTTTTTCCATGCAGCGAAACTCACAGGTTCACCAAATACCTTGGCAGGCAACAGGCCTTGCGTGGTGGCCAGTACAGCAGTTTTTTCTTTGGGAACGTCTTGCGCAAAATTAGCCGCATATGACTCTGGTGATAATTCCATATTGCCATTGGCATCCGGTTTCAGGGTCGCAATGCCTGGAGGTACAGGATAATCCTTACCCAGGCCACCCAGGGCTTCACCTTCAGATGGCGCAAAGGCAGCCACATACACCAGCGCCTTGATCTTGTCGCTGACACCCGCCTGTGTAATCACTGCACCGCCCCATGAATGCCCAACCAACACTACCTTGCCAGTCTGTGCATCCACTACACGCTGCACTGCGGCCACATCATCTGCCAGTGAGGACAGCGGGTTTTGCACAGCGATGACTTTCACCCCTTTAGCCTGCAGGTAAGGCGTCACCTGGTTCCAGCTGGAACCGTCAGCGAAAGCGCCGTGTACCAGGACTACCGTAGTGTCATTGCTGGAGGCGGCCAAGGCATGGCCTGGCAACATAGCAGCAGAGGACAGGGCAATAGGCAGGGTAGCAGACAGGGCAGCAGACAGGGCAGTAGATGAGATCAATGCAGTTTTACGGATGTTTTTCATGATGATGACTTTCAAAGAAAATTTAAAAACAGATAAATTAGTTAGCGCGCTAAGTATTTGAATGGCATTTCCCGCTTCCTGCGCTTTGCCATGTTGCGAATAATAGCGTGCTAATAATTAGCACGCAAGTTAATTTTTTAAATTCTTCTTGCGGCTTGCTATAAATTTAATTGTCGAGGTGACTACTCAGCTTGTCCAGGCCAGCCATGAGTTGTTTGAAATCAGCCAATTGCAAGTTGCAGGCAGCCGCAATTTGCTGGCTGATACGGACACCGGCTGCACGCAGTTTATTGCCCGCATCCGTCAGCGTCAGTACCCGGTTACGCTCATCTTTGGGGTCGCGGTTGCGCAAGAGATAACCTTCTGCTTCCAGCCGTTTGACCACAGGCGTGATAGAACCAGAGTCCTGCCCCAGGCGCGTGGCCAGATCACGTATCCCCAAACCTTCTTCTTCCCACAACACCACCATGACCAGGTATTGCGGATAAGTCAGATTCAACTCAGCCAGCAAGGGCTTGTACAACTGCGTCATCTTCAATGACGTGGAGTACAGGTTGAAACACAGATGGTCTGCGAGCAGGGGCGGTTTGCGGGTGGTCATTTGGTAAAGGCTTCTTTGGAAGAGGTTAGCGTAACGTAATTTGGGATCAGTCGCAAATATGACGGCGTTGGCGGGTTTGTAGGTTGGGCCGGGCCTCGCTAGGCTACGCTTCACCAGCCCAACACTGGGCTTCAATAAACGTATACGTTATTTAACGCCGAGTGTTGGGCTGATAAGGCGTAGCCCAACCTACGATGCATGCAACAAATATCGCTACTATCCCCCCACCAACTCTCGCATCCGCACATGCAATTCATCCTCCCATTCCACCTTCAACTGCTGCTTGGCACGCAGATAATGGTCGGTGAACAGATCCAGATACATCTCCAGCGCCTGCGCAGCCGCAGTCTCACCCGCTAGCCCCAGGCACAGGGCGGCGACTTCGGAGGTACACAAGTGATCATCCCGCCGTGAACGGCGCAGGCGGTAACGTGAGAGCTGTTCCGGCAACAGGCTTAGTACCGGAAATTGCGCCAGATAAGGGCTTTTCTTGAATATCTTGCGTGCTTCTGGCCAGGTAGCATCCAGCAAAATGAACAACGGACGTTTGTTACCATTCGGCTCTGCACCTACAGGCGGCAATCCTGTAATCACCCGCTCAGGTGCCACAAACTCACCCGGGAAAACCACATAAGGCTGCCATTGCGGGTCAGCCAGCACCGCCAGCAAGGCCGGGTCAACTTCGGTACGCGCCCAGCCAAAGGCCATGGTGTCTGGCACCACATCGGCAATCAGCCAGCCAGTGTTACTGGGTTTCAGCGTTTCATGCTCGGCCATCAGCAGGCACATACCGGCGCGGGTAGGCACGATAGGACGCAGTTCGCACAGGCAATGACTGAGGATTAACCTGCAACCGCCACAACGCTCACCCTTGGGGCCGCCACGCGCCAAAAATGGCCTGGTACTGCGCTCCAGACGTGATGAGCGCAAACGGGACACAGCATGCGGGGGATATGGCAATAGCGACGGCTTCATCAGGGGTATAAATCACGGGGTAGACAGGCTGGGCACCATGCATGTCTGTAAAAAACAAGGCAGGCGATATTCTGGAATTCTAAAGGATAGCGCAATGCGCGCTGATAGCCAGCGAACTAGCTAAAAGAAAAAGGTGCAAACCCATAGGCTGCACCTAGCTACATCTGCATGAAAGTAATCAGCGGTAAAACGCTTCAACAACGCCCTTGACCTTGATCATCAAAGGATTACCCTTGCGGTCACGTGCCTTGCCAGCAGCAACGCTGACCCAGCCTTCACTGATGCAATATTCTTCTACATCATTGCGCTCTTTGCCATTGAGCTTGATGCCTACATCGTGTTGAAACACTTCGGCGACATGATAAGGGCTGCGCGGATCAACCGACAGGCGATCCGGTAATGGGGGGTATTGTGTAGTATCGTTCATGGTCGTAATTATCCCTTAGAAGTGGTGGCGATTCAATGGCTCTCATGCATTGGTGTAAATAAGCTAATATTAAAAGCGCATTGCGCTGTATCGCTTTCAGATCAAAATACATCGCTCCGCCAATAATCTTGTCATAAACAAAGCCTTAAATGTAGTCGCCAATAGCCGTTTGCATAAAAAAGCGCATTTCGGGCTGGACGTTAATTGATAGTCAAAACAAATTAAATCGATAAATTAAATTAAGTATACCTATTACGTTTCCATCTCTACAATCGATCAGGTAGTAGAGCTCATCGCATCCTCTTGATGTAATGGGCTCGCGTGTCACTCAATCAAAGGAGATAAGAATGTCTAACGAAGCAAAATGCCCGTTCTCAGCTAGTGCCCGCGCCGCAGTGGCAGCTAGCCAAGCAAACGCAGACTGGTGGCCGAATCAATTAAACCTCAAGATATTGCACCAACACTCCCCGGCATCCAATCCGCTAGGCGAGGACTTCAACTACGCAGCAGCCTTCAAGACCCTGGATCTCGACGCAGTGATCCAGGACCTCAAAGCCCTGATGACAGACTCACAAGACTGGTGGCCAGCAGACTACGGCCATTATGGTCCTTTCTTCATACGCATGGCCTGGCATAGTGCAGGCACCTACCGCACTGCCGATGGCCGCGGTGGTGCAGGTGCTGGCGCACAACGCTTTGCACCGCTCAATAGCTGGCCAGACAATGGCAATCTCGACAAGGCTCGCCGCCTGCTGTGGCCCATCAAGCAAAAATATGGCAACAAACTGTCGTGGGCTGACCTGATGATTTTGGCTGGTAACGTCGCTCTCGATTCCATGGGCTTCAAGACCTTTGGCTTTGCCGGTGGCCGCCCCGACGTCTGGGAACCACAAGACGATATCTACTGGGGTTCAGAAGGCAAATGGCTCGATGACCAACGCTATACCGGCGACCGCGAACTCGAAAACCCCCTCGCTGCCGTACAAATGGGCCTGATCTACGTCAACCCTGAAGGCCCGAATGGCAAGCCAGACCCGCTGGCATCTGCCCGCGATATCCGCGAAACCTTCGCCCGCATGGCCATGAACGATGAAGAAACCGTCGCCCTCGTCGCTGGCGGCCACACCTTCGGCAAAGCCCACGGCGCAGGCGACCCCAGCCTGGTTGGCGCAGAACCAGAGGGCGGCAGCATAGAAGAACAAGGCCTGGGCTGGACCAACAGCTTTGGCAGCGGCATAGGCGTGCACACCACCACCAGCGGCATAGAAGGCGCATGGACACCCACGCCGACTAAATGGGATAACAGCTATTTCGAAACCCTGTTTGGCTACGAGTGGCAACTGACCAAGAGTCCAGCTGGCGCGCATCAATGGACGCCGACAGACCCAGTCGCCAAAACCACCGTGCCAGATGCGCATGACCCGTCCTTGCGTCACGCCCCCATGATGACCACGGCAGACCTGGCCCTGCGTGCTGATCCTGCCTATGAAAAAATCTCCCGCCGTTTCCTGCAAAACCCGCAAGAACTGGCAGACGCCTTCGCCCGAGCCTGGTTCAAACTGACGCACCGTGACATGGGCCCTGTTGCCCGTTACCTCGGCCCCTTGGTGCCAAAAGAAGTCCTGCTGTGGCAAGACCCTGTCCCGGCTGTAGACCATATTTTGGTGGATGACAAAGACATCGCTCACCTTAAAGCCAAGTTGCTGGCATCCGGCCTGTCGATTTCGCAACTGGTCAACACCGCCTGGACATCTGCCTCCACCTTCCGCGGCAGTGACAAGCGCGGCGGTGCCAACGGCGCACGCATACGCCTGGCTCCACAAAAAGACTGGGAAGCCAATCAACCGGCAGAACTGACCAAGGTAATCGCAAAACTCGAAGCCATACAGACAGAGTTCAATGCCGCGCAATCTGCTGGTAAAAAAATCTCGCTGGCGGACTTGATTGTCTTAGGTGGCAGCGCCGCCATCGAAGCTGCAGCAAAAAAAGCCGGGCAAAATATCAGCGTGCCATTTACTCCAGGCCGTACGGACGCCAGCCAGGAGCAAACAGATGTTGAATCTTTCAGCGTACTCGAACCCTTGGCAGACGGTTTCCGTAATTACCTGCGCAAAGGTCTCGAAGAATCAGCCGCAGCCCTGCTCATCGACAAGGCCCAGTTGCTGAACCTGAGCGCGCCAGAAATGACAGCTCTGGTAGGTGGCTTGCGCGCACTCGATGCCAGGAACGTACTCACCACACACGCCGAGACACTCAACAACGACTTCTTCATCAACCTGCTGGACATGAGAACCAAATGGCAAAAGTCCGGCACTGACGGCCAGCTCGAAGGTCGTGACAGAAAAACCGGTGAATTGAAATGGACAGCCAGCGTGGTCGATCTCGTCTTCGGCTCCAACTCACAACTGCGGGCACTGGCAGAAGTCTATGCCAGCTCCGATGCTCAGCAGGTTTTTGTGCGTGATTTTGTGGGAGCGTGGGTTAAGGTCATGAATGCGGACAGGTTTGATTTGTTGTGAGTCTTAATAATCAATATTCCTGCAGCATTGTTTGATGATAAGTATTCCCTCCCCTTCAAGGGGAGGCTTAGGGTGGGGATGGGTTTCTATTGCAATACGATCGCTGGTAAATTAGTCGTAGGTTGGGCTGCGGGTTACCAGCCCAACACTCGGCGTTTAAATGACGTATACGTTTTTTTGTACCTAGTGTTGAGCTGCTAAAACGCAGCCTAACGAGGCCCGACCCGCCTACGCTTTTAAACTGAGTTTCCTAGTCACACTTGTCAAAGACATTGCATCCTTATCAAACCCCGCCAGCCGCTTATACCGCAAAGAAATCGCCTCCAGCTCAACCTGCGCAATCACCTCATTCACATCCGAAAAACCTTGAGGTGCACGTTCTTCCGCCATCTGCATCACCTGCTCAGGCCCGTTCATGCGATTACGCAGTACGATGCCAGTAGTACGCGGCAAACGCTCCGCCTCATACTCACGCAGCGCATACAAAATACTTGCTTCGCCAACGAGACAGTCAGCAAGATAGCGAGCATCAAGTATCGCCTGCGCACTGCCGTTCGAGCCTATAGGATACATAGGATGGGCGGCATCACCCAGCAGCGTCACCCGCTCAAAAGTCCAGCGCGGCAAAGGGTCGCGATCCACCAGCGGGAATTCATACACCACTTCGGCCGCGGCTATCAGACCAGGGATATCTATCCAGCCCCAGTTCCAGCTATCAAAGGGCGTGCTGAAAGTAGCTTTATCTACTTTGCGGTTCCAGTCCGACGCTGGCAATTCACCGCCCGGCACACGCAACTCTGCAATCCAGTTAATCAGCGAACGCCCTTGCGCCCGCAATGGTTCAGAGATAGGGTAGCCAACAAATTTCTGGTCCTGATGCCCCGCCATGAACATACTGCGCCCATCCATATATGGCGCCGCCTCAGTCACTCCACGCCACAGCATGCGACCAGAAAAGCGCGGCTGGTCACCCTGCGGATACACAAAACGCCGCACTGCCGAATGTATGCCATCCGCACCGATCAGCAAATCAGACTCTACCAGCACGGCCTCTCTATCTGCCTGCCGGGTGAAAGTAGAAATCACCTTGTCAGCCACCTGCTCAAATGACGTAAATGCATGGCCCTGGTGAATATGCTCTACACCAAGGCGCTCTATCACATGCTGCAGCAAAGTCATCTGCAATTCACCACGGTGTATAGAATATTGCGGCCAGTCATACCCAGCAGCACGTCCCCGCGGTTCTTGCCAGATTTTTTGTCCCAACTTATTAAAATACGACAGCGATGAAGTCTCTATGCCGCGCTCAGCCAGGCAACTCTCCAGCCCTAACTGGCACAATTGCTGGCTGGCATGCGGCAATAGATTAATGCCCACACCCAGCGGTTTGATCTCCTTGACCGCTTCATAGACCTCAACATCGATTCCGCGCTCATGCAACATCAGTGCAAGCGTCAGGCCACCTATACCAGCACCTGCGATAACTACCTTCATGTCTTCCTCCTGCAATGGATGATGCCGCAAATCTTTGAGTAACGGCTTTATTGTTCTACTGTATAACAATTATCCGAAATAGCACAAGACTTGTTGCAATTCTCCATTAGTCTGGTTCTTGTATTCTGATAATGTGGTTTAGCTCATTTAAAATTGTCCAGCATGTACAATGCTTCAAACAAAAATTTCATTCATAGTGTCTGACCATGCCAAAACAAAAAACAGCCACCCCAAAAGCACCAGCCAAACTTAAGGCAGCATTGCCCAAGCGCCAGGCCAGCCAGGCCCTAACCCCTGCCTTTAATGCTCGCATAGAAGGTATAGACTACGACATCCTCGAAGAACTCACCGGCTACGCCGTGCGCCGCGCCCAGCTATCCATCTATGCAGACTTCACCGCCAGCCTGGGTGCGTATGACATCACACCTCAACGCTTTTCTTCCCTGGTGATTATCAGCAACAACCCCGGCATTTCACAAACCCGCCTGGCAGAAGTCATGGGTATCGCCCGCTCAGGCGTGGTTGCCATCATCGACAATTTTGAACAGGCAGGCCTGCTGGAACGCCAGGACGCCGGCGACCGCAGATCCTATATGCTGCACCTGACCAAAGACGGCCACAAGCAATTGGCAAAATACAAGCTGGTAGTGAAAGAGCATGATGACAGGGTCAGCCAGCACTTGACGGTGAAGGAAAGGCAGCAGTTGCGTACCTTGTTGGGGAAGTTGTGTATGGAGACGAAGTAATAGTCTTGCGTCGGGTCTCGACAGGCTGTACTTCGTAGGTTGGGCTACGGGGTATCAGCCCAACACTTGGCCTTAAAAAACGTATACCTTATTTAATCGCTAAGTGTTGGGCTGGTAAAGCGTAGCCCAACCTACGATGCGAGCGAGGCAGCCCAACCATTGGAATACAAATTTAAAGTTTCATGCTGCAATGCTACATCGTCGTCAGCACAAAACCATAAATCCAAATCCCCACTTGCATCCCACCAGAAATATTATTATATTAAATAACTGTTATGCGACATAACAATATTGCGGCGAAAAAAAAATTCCAAACCAGACAACAATACACCACCCCCGCATCTGCAATACCAACAATAATTCAGGAGACCGCAATGCAAATCAAGCTCAACCCTATACTGGCCGCATTATTGATAGCCGCCACAAGCACGGCCCACGCCGATATCACCATCGGTGTCAGCCTGCCCCTGACCGGCCCGGCATCTGGCCTGGGCATCCCCACCAAGAACGGCATAGGCCTGTGGCCAGAAAACATAGGTGGTGAAAAAGTAAAACTCATCATCCTCGACGACGCATCCGACACCACCCAGTCCAGCAAAAACGCCCGCAGGCTCATCACTGACGACAAGGTCGATGTCATCGTCGGCTCCACCGCCACACCCGCTTCCGTTGCCCTGGCAGAAGTCGCGTCTGAACTCAAGACGCCACAAATCTCTACCTCACCTGTCGAGGTAGCACCAGGCAAAGGCACCTGGACCTTCCGCGTCGCTCAATCAACCCCGCTCATGGCCCATGCCGTGGCCGACCATATGAAAAAAGCAGGCGTCAAAACCTACGCCTACCTTGGCTATTCTGATGCCTATGGCGAAACCTGGTTCAAGGCCATCACTGCTGCGGCCGCCAAAGATGGCTTGCAATCTGTCGCCACAGAACGCTTCAATCGCCCCGACACCAGCGTCACCGCACAAACCCTGAAGATACTTGCCGCCAAGCCAGATGCAATACTCATAGGCGCATCCGGCAGCGGTGCAGCCATGCCACACAAAGCCCTGATAGAACGCGGCTACAAAGGCAAAATCTACCAAACCCACGGCGCAGCATCACGTGACCTCATACGTCTGGGCGGCAAAGACGTAGAAGGTGCCTTCGTCGTCGCAGGCCTGGCCATCCTGCCCGAACTGCTGCCAGACAACCACCCCTCAAAACAACTGGCCACAGACTTCACCAGCCGCTATGAAAAACAATATGGCGAAGGCACCAGAAACCAGTTCGCCGCCCACGGCTACGACGCCTACCTGCTACTGAACCGCGTCATCCCCCTGGCCCTGAAAAAAGCCAAACCCGGCACGCCAGAATTTCGCACAGCCTTGAAAGATGCGATGGAATCTGAGATCGATATCCCCATCTCCCAGGGTGTCTTGCATTACACCGCGAATGATCATTTTGGCCTGGAAGAAAAGGCGCGGGTCATGCTGACGATACAGGGCGGGAACTGGAAGGCAGTTGGGCCTTGATGAGCAAGAGGAGATGAATAGTAATTTTGTTTGCTTTGATCTGGTAATTGCATGTGCTACCAGATCAAATTCCCGATAAACGCTGAGGCGGCAAAACCATGTGCGAGTACATAGAGAAAACTCCCGCATGAAGCTCAGTGTTTCCTGGACTTTAAACCTCAGTAGCGCCGGACGATTCGGGCCGCTGCGCAAGCAGATGAGACAGTCTTTGCAGAGCCGCCTGCAAGCGCCCACGGTCCTTGATGCCACCCAAAGAGATACGGATTGCATTCACTGATCCACTGCCAGTGGCGAATGCTTCCGCTGGCATGACCGTAATGCCCTCGCTCTCGGCTGCGCGCGCAAACTGTGCGGAGTTCCAATACGCTGGCAACGCTAGCCATACATGTAGACCATCTCCGTCACCGCTGTAGCGCCCCGCCAGAATATCCCTGGCCATCCAGTGGCGCAGGCGCGCCTCCCTGCGTACGCCTTCCATCAACCCCTGGGCCGAACCATCGACTATCCACTGAGTGGCCAGTGCAGCCGTCAGAGGAGCGCCCATCAGCGCAAATGATCTTAGCGCGACCAGGAAGCGTTCACGTTCCTGTGGAGCTCGTATCAGTACGAAGGCAACACGCAAGCCGGGCGTCAGGCATTTCGACAGCGTCGAGATGTAGTACACCTGTTCCGGCGCAAACGTCGCAATAGGCGGCGGCGGGGCATCGGCAAGCAACCAGTAGGGATCATCTTCGACAATGCGTACATTGCAGCGCTGCGCGATGCTGGCGAGCTCCTTGCGCCGGTGCGCCGGCATGGTAACGGCGGTCGGGTTCTGTAATGTAGGATTGAGATAGATCAGCCCAGGCTTGTGCTGGCGGCACGCTTGCTCAAGCATCTCAGGCAGCATTCCGTGCTGATCCGCTTCCACCGCAATGATGCGTCGGCCTAACTGAGTTGCAGCGGCCCGCAAGCCGGGATAAGTCATTGCTTCTGCCAGGATCACATCGCCAGGCTCAGTCAGCGCAAGTATCAATGCCGCGATCGCCGCTTGCGCACCAGGGCAGACAACAAGCTGTTGAATATCCAGATGCCCAAACATCGGTGCCAGCCATTTGGCTCCAGCCTGGCGATCCGAGTCGCTCCCCCCGGCCAGGTGGTAAGTCATCAACTGCTCATTATCTGTCCTCATCAGTACCTGAGACAAACCTTGCTTCAACATGTCGTCGAAGTCCACACCATCCGGCGATGGTGGCGTATTCATGCTCAGGTCGAGGACGGCGTTCAATTCAACTTTAGGCGCCGCGACATAAGTACCCCGGGCACCGCGGCCCTCCAGCAAGTTGCGGCGTCGGGCCTCGTCGTATGCCCGCGTGACCGTCGTCAGGTCAACTTCCAGTTGTGCTGCCAGCTGCCGCTGCGTAGGCAGGCGCTCACCCGGTTTCAGCGATCCTTCTACCAATGCGGCCTGCAAGGCATCCGCAATCTGTAAAAAACGTGGCCCGCCGTGCACGGCCAATCGCGGCAACCAGATCGGCACATCTTTATCTTGTATGTTTTTCAACTGGGACATTTTGTCCTAATGTATGGAAATTGCTTTCAAGTAGTATGCATCAGGGCGCACAGCAACACCATGCTTGCATGGCAGTTGTTGACGTTTCCCCTTCTCGCATCTGCACCCGGCAAATCGCTACGCTGGATGCCTGGGGGATGGTTGAAAAAAAATGTAGGTGCTGAAGCAGCAGTTTACGGTAGTGCTCTGCACACGATAGATAATGTCATTAATAAGCTGGAAATACTCAAAATGATGGATTGGATCCCTATAGTCCTGGTGACATTCAAGCTTCTCGTGCTCGCCATAGGCATGTTCTTCGCCATCAAGTGGCATTATGATCAAGGCAAGAAGATGGCGACGAATGCGGTACTACGCGCGGGGGGCAAGATAGCCGCAATCTTCATGCTATCGCTCCTGGGCCTGGGGTATCTCACCTTCGTCCTTGCCAGGATGTTTGGTTTGGATTTGAGCTTCCCGTGATGGTAAAGAATAGTCGGTCGGTATCCAGTGATGCGGCTAATGGGCAGCGTTGGCAGGCAGGTATGTTCTACCGCAGCCGCCTTGTAGACGCCCGCGCCAACTCAATCAAAGTCGCCTTCGCCGCAGAATGCCGTACTGGCAGCAAAGCCTCTACCCCCATTGCAATCTGCCTCGCAGCCACAGCCCGTGTATCCTCCAGCGCCTCATTGGCGACCAGCCATGCACTAACCTCGGTGGCATCAGCAAAACCATTCGCTGCCAGTGCATCAAAGCCTTGCGGGTCGCGCTGGCGGGCCAGTAGCAAGGGGTAGGTCAGCAGGCCGGTGCTGAGGTCGGTGTAGCGAGTTTTGCCTGTGTCGTTCGTATCCGGGGCGAGGTCGATGATGTCGTCGATGAGCTGGAAGGCCAGGCCCATGTGGCGGCCGAAATTGGCGGTGGCGCTCACTGTGGCGGCGTTGCAGCCGCCTACGGTGGCACCGGCGCGGCAGGACCAGGCGAACAGGCCGGCGGTTTTGCCGTCGATGATGCGCAAGTAATCTTGTTCGCAGGCTTCCAGGTTACGGCGGCCTGATAGCTGGTCGGATTCGGCGGCGATCATGGATTCTATGACTTCAAACAAGTCGTCTGCCAGGCCGTTATAGCCTATGCGGTACAGTGAGCGTACGGCCCGTGAGACCAGCAGGTTGCCTGCCAGCACACCGGCACCGACGCCATATTTTTTCCATGCGGTGGGATGGCCGCGTCGCTGGTCGGCTTCATCGATGATGTCATCGTGCAGCAGGGTGGCGGCGTGTATTGATTCTGTGATGATGGCGACCTGCACCGCTTCTTCTGACAAGAAGCGCCGCATCAGCATGGAGCACAGCAGGGCGCAGCTTGCGCGCAGGCGCTTGCCGGACTGGAATAGTGAATCTGCCAGTACGCCATCAATGAGGTGGCGCTGGTGGCTGGCGCCGTATTCACGAAAATGTTTATCGGTCTGGTCCAGCGCGCTGATTAAACGTGCACGCAATTTGTCGAGGTCGTCTGCCAGCGCCTTGTCATTGATGGAGCCGACTACATCATTGATCAGCGTGTTCACGCCAGATGTATTAGCCTGCGCTTCTGCTGTACCTGATTTCGAGTCAGGCGCAGTGCTGGCCCATTTGGAGACCGGTGCCACGCCTCTGCTGAGGTTGTTGATAAAGCGCATGGCCTTGGATTCAAACTCCGGCAGGCGTTGGTCCCAGCCCAGCTGGCGCACGATGTCGCCAGCCTTGACAGAATACTCGGCAACGCGGCTGGTCATGCCACCCAACCAGGCGATGGTTTCGCCTGAGAATACCGGCACCAGGTCCAGCAGGTGCGGCAAGCCTGCTTCAAAGCGTAGCTTGTCTATAACCTTCAGTGGTGTTAGCGCCACGGGTTCTTCCAGCGGGAATAACTGGCAGCGTACGGCACTGGATGCAGTCAGATCAAGTATGCGATTAACGACAAGGCGTGCAGATTCATTCGCGCTTTCCATGGTCGCCACATCGGTAGTGGTGCGCACAAAATCACCAGCCACAAACAGATTGCTGATGCCTATATCCACCTCAGGCCGCGCCGCCCAAGAACCCGCGGTGTTGACGAACAGCGGCGCATCGTTTTGCATGCCATGTTCTGTCCAGTGCAGTGACGGGTCTATCGAGCAGGCGACCACGCCAGCAGCTTCCAGCTCTGCGCGGTCTGCCGGTGCAAGGTGGGCCAGGATCTGTTGCCAGACTTCTTCCTGCATTTCTGCGGCTGTGCAATCCTTTGCAAGCTTGCGTATGTAGTCACCCGGTGCATCAAAATCAGAGATGCAAACGCTCAATATGCCGCGCACAGCTCCATCGCCATATTGCGCCAGCCCGCGTGGCCAAAAGCGTTGCTGGCACAGCGAGGTCAATGCCCACGGCGCATCCAGAAATATCGTGTGCCCGTGATTGAGTTCTATGTCTTGCCCGAGATAGAAGAGGATGCCATTCATCCACTCGGTCTTGAGTTCGTCCAGCCTTGCAAGGCTCGGTGCTCTCGCCAGCATGTCTTCATTGCTGATGGCCTGCAAGGCTTCTAGCGGTAGCGCCAGAATGAAATGGTCGGCTGCCAACTCTGTGCCATCACTGAGTTGCAGCGCCCTTGCAGCATCGCCATCCCACAGCACATTTTCTACTGATACACCCTGGATAAATTCCACACCCAGATGTTGCAGATGTGTGACCCAGGGTGCTATCCATACTTCACTGGTCGGGCCATTCAGTACTCGATCTGCACAACTGCGGTAGATATCGCTGAGCAGCTGTATGCCCACCACCACGTTGGAACGTGCGCTCATGTCCGCCGCACGGCAAGCCACCAGGGTGCGTGTCACGGCATTGATGACATATTTCTGGTAAGCCTCAGAACGTGACGGTGCCTGGAAATAATCCCAGGCAGAGATGTTTTCAAATTCGCCAAAACGCCGCTCATCAGAACTGGTCAACATGGTGAACACGCAGCGCACATAATGCAGCATGTCTTCACGCGGTACATCGACACCGCTGCCCACAAAAAGATCGTACAGAAAAGACAGCAGCGACGCCGCATCACGCGATGATGAGCGCAACTGGTTGGGCACTTCCCAGCGCCCCTTCTTGGACAGCGCCAGCGTGCGCGAAGTATGCGCCAGGTTGTCTGCCACGCTGCCATACGACCCATCCGCCAGCACGCAGGGTATGCGCGCCATGGTGTCAGGGATATGCCGGTAAAAACCGGGGAAGAAGCGAAATCCATGCTCACCCGGCAGCTCCTGCTGACCAGCAGCAGCTGTTCCCTCAACTGGTATGCTGCGCGACTTGCCACCCGGCGCAGCCAGCGCTTCTACCACCGTCACCAGATAACCACGTTCGGCCAGTTCATGCGCTGCCGTCAAACCTGCAATACCTGCGCCTGCTATCAACACTCTAGTTTGCTTCAACGAGCTGTCTCCCGGGATAAGGTCGCGGAGATAAGCTCATCCGCCATTAGTAAGTGGGTAATTACTCAGTGGGTAATTTGTCAGTGGGTATTATGCTGGCAGTCTGTTGGTCTTGGGCAAGCTAAGTGCGGGCGAAATAGTATTTGTATAAAAAAACAGACATTTACCAGTAGCCAGCTTAGGCTGGGTTTATCTGCTCTATCGTCAAACTTCCCTCTTTTTCAGAACAGTTCTGATCTTCGCCACAGCAGCACAGCTCCCTTGCCAGATAAGCTCCAGCTGAAAATAAATACAAAAATCGGTATACATCGTGACACGTGTAAGATATTGTTGATACATGAAAGAATTAAAAAATCATGCAATCACAGGTGAGCAATTGCTGGAAGTGCTGGCGGCGCTGGCCAACCCGCATCGCTTGCGCATCATTGCCATACTTGAGACGCAGGGTCGCAACTACATCAGCCAGCTCGCCCGCGAGGTAGGCATCAGCCGCCCCTTGCTGCATCTGCACCTGCAAAAGCTGGAGGCTGCTGGCCTGGTCACCAGCCAGCTAGAACTGTCACATGATGGCAAAGCCCTCAATTATTTTGAAGTATCCAGTTTCGCCATTACGCTTTCGCCACGCAGCATTGCCGCGGCGGCGGTTTCCCTGAACAACAATCCAGAATCATAGAGGTCACCATGTCTCAAAATGCCTTTTTCGCCGCGTTCTTCTTCCCTGCCGCTGCCGCAGTCATCATTTTTTTCATGAAATATGTCTCCGAGGTTTTGCAGGCGCGAGTGCGCCTGGGGCAAGACGAAGCCTATCGTGCGCTCGCAACCCAGGCAGCCGCAAGCCAGGCTGAAATCGTGGCGGCATTGGCCTCAACGACTGCAGCCCTGGCAGAGATACAGGGCAGACTCGTGACGGTAGAAAAGATACTTCGCGAAGTTGAATAGCACACTAGTCGCAGCATCAACACCATCAACACCATCAACACAATCAGCAGCATCAAATCAGTAGCATCAAATCAGCGCGCAGTCTCACTTTGTTTAGCTGCGTCACCCTGCGGCCATTAGGAGTCAAGCAAATGCACCATGTGTCATCGTCTCGTCTGTCTGTGCCCAGGGCGCTTTACCCGCTTATTACTATCGCGCTTCGATCCTCACATCCATTCACGCATTCAGCCACAGCTGGTGCAAGATGAAACGAGTACTACGCTGGTTTGCCTGGAGCCTGCTGGGCCTGCTTGCCCTCATCGCGCTGTGCGGCGCATTGTTCGCCTACTTCATCTATTCCCCCGCACCCATCCGCCCCAACTTGTCTGGTGTTGTGCAAAAAGGCAGCATACAGGCAGGTGGCATCAAACGCACCTACATCAGCTATGTGCCACGCGACCTGCCCAAGGGCGCACCCCTGGTGCTGGTCATGCACGGCTCAGGCCAAAGCGCAGAAGATATACGCGTAGAAACCGGCTACGGCTTCGAACGCCTCGCCGACCAGCACGGCTTCGCCATCGCCTATCCCGACTCCTACAGCTTTGACTGGAACGATTGCGGCAAAATTGGCGACTA
Organism: Undibacterium sp. JH2W; assembly: GCF_049340425.1. NCBI lineage: Bacteria > Pseudomonadati > Pseudomonadota > Betaproteobacteria > Burkholderiales > Oxalobacteraceae > Undibacterium > Undibacterium sp. JH2W. The sequence continues at coordinate 533,772 of NZ_JBMPOT010000001.1, forward strand.
CCAGGTCAATGGCCGCGACATCGACGACGTTGGCTTCCTCAATGCCCTGACCGACAAACTCATCACAGACCTGGGCACAGACAAGACCCGCGTATTCGCCACCGGCGTATCAGCAGGCGGCTTCATGTCATTACGCCTGGCCCTGGAATCCCCAGCCCGCTTCCGCGCCGTGGCCGCAGTATCCGCCAGCGTGCAAGTCCCGCAAAACTTCCGCTGCAAACCCGCTGGCACCGGCACCTCCGTCATGATCATGAACGGCACCAAAGACCCGCTAGTGCCATACAACGGCGGCGAAGTGAACCTGCTTGGCCTGTTCTACAAATGCGGCGACGTACTCAATGCCCGCGCATCCGTACAATATTTCGCAGACCTGAACAAGATCACCGCCGCACCCACGGCAAAAACGACCGCAATATCAGGTGGCGATGTAGAACGCATAAGCGTAAGCACCTCACCAGCACCGTCCTTGACTTTTTACGTTTAACTCGAAGTCAAACTCAGACTCAGGCTGTTTTTTGCGCCAGACGATCAGCGACATTCCAAGGCAAGAGATCGGCGACCTTATTGAT